>PWKZ01000136.1 GCA_003559575.1 Bradymonadales bacterium
CTCATACGGCACCCGGTCGGCCCGCTCCCAATCCACCCGCGAGATGTCGCCGTCCGGGGCGAACACGCAGGCCAGCGCGTCCCCCGGCTCGCCGCGGAAGAACTGCAACGCGGTGTATGTGATGGCCTCCTCGAAGACCTGAAAACTCTTGAAGTCGAGCCAGCGGTCAAGGCTGCCGCCGCGGCGCACCAGCCGCCGCAACCCCTCGCCGTACTCGTTCACGAGCCAGACGTTGGGCGCGATGTAGCCCATCCGCCCCTCGGGCCGGAGGATCTGCAAGCCCCGCTCGATGAACGGCAGGTACATGTCAAAGTTGCCGGTGCGCGTGCTCTCGTAGCGCGGGCGGCCCTTCTCGTCCTTGGCCGTCGTCAGGTATTGGGCCACGTCGGCCTGCACGCGGCGGAAGTGCTGGAGCTTGATGTAGGGCGGGTTGCCGATGACGCAGTCGAACCCGCCGCGGCTCATCACGTCGGGGAACGCCTTGTGCCAGTCAAAGACGTTGATCTTCTCGCGCTCGGCCTCCGGGAAGAGATCGAGGGCCCGGCCGCGGTAGAAGTCGGAGCCCACGAGGCTGTTGCCGCAGCGGATGTTGCGGTCGAGATCGCACAGCGGCTTGCCCGGCGACGCCGTGTGCAGCCAGAGCGCGAGCCTCGTGATCTCCACCGACTCCGGATTGATGTCCACGCCGTAGAGGTTGTGCGACAGGATCGAGCGGATTATCTCGTCCTGGTCGAACAGCTCGGTCCGGCCGGTGATGCGCTCTTCTTCGGCGACGACGAACCGGAACTCTTCCACGAGCCGGTCGAGGGCCTGGATCAGGAACGCCCCCGAGCCGCAGGCCGGGTCCACCACGCGCACCTGGCGCAGGCGGAAACGGTACTCTTTGAGAAAGTCGAGGTACAGGCGGGCGGTGCGGGCCAGCCTCCGATTGTCTTTCTGGTAGGCGCGGTATTCGGCGACGGCGGTGTCGTCCACGGGGTCCAGGGAGAAGAAGCCGAGCTCGCGCTTGAGGTCGGTGAGGCGCGCGCCGATGGTCTCGTCGACGACGTAGCGGATGACCCACTCGGGGGTGTAGTACACCCCGTCGCGCTTGCGTTTCGTGAGCCGATTGAGCGACAGGCGGCCGTCGGCGTCGGCTTCCATCACTTCGAGATCGGTGATGGACTGCTCGAAGATGCGCCCCAGCGTGTAGAGCGACAGCGAGCGCTCGCCCGACTCGGACGACACGCCGAAGTTGTACTTGGCGGAGAGGTAGAGGAGCGTCGGGGCCGCGCCGGGTGGCTGTCTCCCTTGCGAACCCGCCGCGTGGCAGAACAGCCGGGCCGGGAGGTGGAGCGATTCGAGATCCGGATCGGGCTCGAACAGGCCGCCGTTGAAGCGATCGATCTCGTACCTGCCGAAGC
The DNA here is from genome assembly GCA_003559575.1 of Bradymonadales bacterium. Taxonomy (GTDB): domain Bacteria; phylum Myxococcota_A; class UBA9042; order PWKZ01; family PWKZ01; genus PWKZ01. The sequence continues at coordinate 1,404 of PWKZ01000136.1, forward strand.
GGCCGCCGTCGCGCATGGCGCGAAAGAGCGCCTTGACGGCGTCCCACGGGGCGCTGCCGTCGGGGTCGTGGTAGTGGCTGTGGCTCAGCTCAATCAAGAGATCGCGCAGGAGGTTCGACGGGTAGTTGAGCATCCCGCCCATGTCTTCGCAGAACATGACGAAGAGGCAGCGGTCGAGGAAGCGCTGCGTGAGCCGCACGAGTTTGCCGCGGGTGCCCTGAAAGCCCGGGTTCGCCGCGAGGATGGCGTCGTACACGATGCCGCGGTATTCCGTGTACTCGCGATAAAACGTCTTTTCGAGGTCTTTTTCGTGGGTGGCCTGGGCGAAGAGCAGCTCGTCCAAGGGCGCCGGGCTGCGGCGGGTGAGCAGCATGTCGGGTTGGAACATGCGCCAGAAGAGGAAGCGGCGGAACTTGGCGCGTTCGTTTTGGGCGAGCAGGTGGGGGTCGCGCGCGTTACCGCCTTCGATGGCGAAGCGCTGACAGGTTTTCGGGCCGAGCCGCCGGAGGTAGAGGCGGAACTCGTTCATGTCGGTGACGAGGGCGAAGGTCGGTTGAACGGGGGCGCCGCGATCCCGCGCCTGCCAGCACCCGTCGAGGTAGTCGAAGCACTGCTCGACGGGGGAGCGGGTGTTGCCCTTGCGGTGTTGTTTGGCGTCGAGTTGGGATTGGATGTCCTTGAACTCGCACAGAACCTGGGGGATGTCGTCGCCGTGCGGGCCGAAGTGGCCGAGCGCCAGGTCGGCCGAGCCCGTCCCCGATCCGCTGCCGGCGCCCTGGACCTTGAATTCCTGGCGCCAGGTGTAGGGCTCGCCTTTAGCGTCGTGGCCCTGGCGCCGGTAGCCCCAGGTGTCTTCGAAGAAGTGGGCGATGAAGGCGCCGGCGGACTCGGTCTCGGAGAGTTTGTCGCGCCCGGCCCAGGCTTCCAGGCGGGCTTTCAGGCGGGCCGCAGCCTCGCTCGAGCGGAATTCCTCATACTCCTGGGCCCAGCAGCCGCGGAGAAACGCTTCGTCGAAGAGGGGTTGGTGCGACATGCCGTGTGCTCTCCGGGCGCTTCGTGGCGCCGCTCAACAAGGGGCCGTGAGAAGCCTCGGACGTCCTTTCGGACACGGTTTCCGAATCGTAGCCCAGTTGCCGGATCCGAACAAGCGCCTTCCCGCGCTTCACTAGCATCCCTCACCTACGTGCGGTGTCCGCCGCGTGGACGGCGGATGGTGGTTCGGGGTGAACGGCCGACTTTTGTTCATGCTTGTTCGAGAAGCGCGAAGCCGAGGTTGAGCTAGGCCTCGGTCACTTTCTGTGGGAGAAGGACTGTCTTCAGGGTGCCACCCACCTCGGTAGCCAGCTCCACGTGCGCCAGATTATGGTGCTCGACCGGTTATCAGAAACGTGAGGGCCGCTCCCGACCGTGCATCAGTTGCGGGAGCGGATTGACGTGGTTTTAGGTGTCGCGTGGTGTGGGTGGCTTGATGTCCCCGAACTCATTTGCTTATTTGGTGTTCTGCTTCGCTGTCGTTGCGTTCACCGGGATCGGCTGCGGGGCGGACTCTGTCGTCGTGCCGGGGCGACAGGAGCCGATGGATGCCCATGTGCCGGATGGCCTGGACGTCGTCGTGATCGATTCGGGGCGGATCCCTGACTCCGGCCCGGACGGCGATCCTGCACTTGATGTCATCGTTGATGTCGATTACGAGACCGTGACGGATATCGGGTCCGATATCGCTTTGGATGGCGACGTCGAGGTGGCCGACACCACGCCGGACGCCACGCCGGATACCACCTCGGATGTCGTCGGCGATGTTGTGGCCGACATCCGCGAGGACGCCGCCGCCTCTGTTGACGGTGGACCCGAGCCCGATCCGCACGAGGACATGATCCTCGTTCCTGCCGGCGAGTTCTGGATGGGTTGCAACGAGGAGTTGGACGCCTTCTGCCGGCCCAATGAACACCCGTATCGCGAAGTTTATGTGCCGGATTTCCTGATTGATCGCACCGAGGTGACTCAGGCGGCCTATGAGCGTTGTGTCGCCGCGGGCACCTGTTCGCTCACCGCCGAGCGGGAGGCGTGCGCTTGGGATCCCGTCCTGCGGTCCGACTACCCCGTCACCTGCATCGATTGGTACCAAGCGCGGGACTACTGCCTGTGGGCCGGGAAGCGGTTGTGCAGCGAGGCCGAGTGGGAGAAGGCGGCGCGCGGTGACGACGGCCGGATCTATCCCTGGGGCAACACACCACCGACCTGCGAGCTGATGCACAACTCATCTTGCGGGGCGGAGCCGTTACCGGTGGGCAGCTTGCCGGCGGGCGCCAGCCCGTATGGCGTCGAGGACATGGCCGGCAACGCTCGCGAGTGGGTCGAGGACGACTGGCACTCGAACTATGATGGCGCTCCGGACGACGGCTCGGCGTGGATCGATAGCCCACGCTCGATTGGGCGCGTCCGGCGCGGCTGCTGCTTTGGCGGTCTAGGGGGCGGCCTGCGCACCTCGGCGCGTGTCGGCGAGCTTGCCGGCCATGACTGTAGCTGCATGGGGATCCGCTGTTGCGCGGACTTCTCAATGGAGAAACGATGAGCGAGCGAGCAAAAATGTATCGAAGAGGACGCCTATGGCCACTGATCGTGCTGGTGTTGGGTATCGCCGGGGGGGGTGTCAGTACTTTCTCGACCATTGACCACATCGGTTTTCGCAACCCCGAGGATCGCAATCCAGGCTTCTGTTCGGCGATTGCCGAGTCCGGCTGTGCCGCCGCTCACACTAGCCCAGCGGCGGAGATCCTAGGTGTCCCAATCTCACACGTCGGGACCGGCTTTTATGCGACCACGGCTCTCCTGGCCCTGCTGTTCCTGCTTGGCAGAGCTCGTCCGGGGGGTAGGTTCGAGTGGTTTCGCGGTGGGATCCCGGCTGCGTTGTTGTTGCCCGCGCTCGCCTCCTTGCCGTATTCGGTTTATCTGGCCTCGATTCTATACTCCGCGGGAGAGGCCTGTCCTCTCTGTATCGCGTTGTACGCTGTGAACGTAGGACTCGCGGGCGCATGCCTCGTCTGGTCCTGGCCGGGGATCAGGAGCCTGAGCGAGGTCAAGGTCCGCGCGTTTGCCGCGCTTGTGGGAGTCGGTGTCTTGATGGGAGTCGTCATGGCGACCACCACGCCGTTTGTCGTGCTGGCGATGCAAGGCGACCCGATTGTCGCTGATGATCTGTTCGTGGACAGTGGGGCGGCGGGACGGGAGTTTTCCGCCGCGCCCGCCTGGGCGCCCACCTGGGGCTCCGAGATCGCGCCGACGAAGGTGATTGAGGTGTCGAACTTCGAGTGTTCGCGTTGCGCCAGGGTTCATCGCTCGGTCGATGAGGTGCTCCGCGGGCTTGGCTCCGAGCGCCTCCAGGTCAGCTTCATAAGCTTTCCCATGGACCCGTCTTGCAACCCCCATGTCAGCGGCGACGGGCAGTCCAACGCCTGCCTGGCGGCCAAAGCCGGTCTGTGTGCTCACGCCCAGGGGCGGTTTCGCGACTTCGCGATGGGTGTCTTCACGTTCGGCGCTCGACGCTCGCGGGACGGGTATCTGGAGTTGGCGTCATCCCTGGGGTTGTTGGTGGATGAATTCAAGCGCTGTCTGGACTCGCGGGAGACGGAGGCCGAGCTGGCCAGGCACATCGAGTGGGCTTATGCCGCCGGAGTGCGACGGCCCCCCGCGCTACTGGTTGATGAGACACGCATCGATGGGGAGCTGACGCCGGAGCTGTTGAAACAGGCCGTGACGCAGATCTCTCCATGTGGTTGCGACTTGAAAACCCCGGAGGGAGCTTTCTGCGGCCCTCCCTGATCTCCTCACATTGAGTGGCGTGCGCCGGTGAGAGGGCCCTCC
>PWKZ01000135.1 GCA_003559575.1 Bradymonadales bacterium
CACCGACGGCCGGCTCGACCAGCGCCGCAGGGCTCGGGCAGGGAGGAAGCGCTCCCTGCGCCGCAGGGCTCGGGCAGGGAGGAAGCGCTCCCGCATCGTCTGTCTCCCCGATGGACTCCATGTCCCGCGGGGCAGCGGTGTCACCCGAGATGTCCTGGCCGGCGTTGTCTGCGTCGGCGCTATCCAGGTCGGGATGATACACGTCCACCCTGGGAGACGGCGCGTCCATCGTTGAAGAGTCGGACTGATGGGTATCATCCGGCTCCGGCCGGACATCGAAGTGGCCGAGCGCGTCGCCCTCGACTCCGTCGTTTGGTGGCGAATGGCAGGCGGTGGCTGAGAAAAACAGCAGTAACGCGAAGGTGGAGACGAGTTGTTTGAACCCCATTCGCTGCATCTCTCCCAAGACATCGGGCTCGAGGCCGCCGGGCCGTCTTTCGAGCTTAGCGGTCCGCCTCGATGAAGATCGGGTTCGTAATCGACAACACCGGCTGGCCCGGCGCCACCGGATCCATGGTCTTGTCGAGCGCGCCGGCGAGCACCACCACGAAGTAGTCCTCCTCCCGCTCAGGCAACGGGAAGATCTGCTCGAAGCGATAGCCGTTGGGCTCGGCGGGCGGCGCTACCGCGACCTCTTCCGCCACCTCACCGTCAATGACGATTTGCACCCAGTCGACGGGCATCCATGACGGCGCCTGCACCCTCACCAGCAGATCGTGGGGACCCTCACCGGTGACGGTGTCGCCGATGCCCGCCGTCCCCACGAAGGCCTCGATGAACGGCCCGGAGGCCGCCACCGCGCGCAGCCCAAGGATGGCCTCGACGAGCATGTCGTCGTCCACCGCGCGCGGGTCGTCTTCTCCCACGAAGAGATAGGTCCGCGGGTAGCCCGGGTTGTGCTCCGTGTGCGTGTCGGAGACGGCGGTCCCCGTCACCCGCAGCCCCTGGCGCAAGAAGCTATACCAGTCGGCCAGCACATAGTCGCGGGTCCGCTGGATGGCGCCGGCGTTGATGAGTTCGATGGCGTCGAAGTCGGTGCTGAAGACGCCCTCGGGCAACGCCTCGAGGCCCACCTCCGGGTCGTATCTGATCTTGTCCAAATAACCCTGGCTGCCGCGGGGGTGGTTGATTTGGATTATCCCGGTCTGGAACTCGGCGCGCATGATCTCGAAGGTCTCGGGAAACTCCATCACTCCCAGAAAGCGGCCCTCGTCGTCGTAGCCGTAGTGCCAGGGTACGCCGAAGTAGGCGGGCCGTGCCGGATTGTCGACCATCGGGAAGCCGTTGACGTGGCGCCCCAACGGAGAGACTTCGCAGCCCGCGGTGAACCGCACGAACTCGGCCAGGCCAAGCGGCGCGATGAGGTGATCCTTGTCCGCGATGAAGTCGTGATCGGTCAAAACGGCGCGCTCGATCCCCACCGCCGCGAGCTGGACGATCCGCTCCTCGATGGGCACCCGCGAGTCAATGGAGTACTCGGTGTGGACGTGAAGGTCGGCGCTAATCCAGCCGGAGGTGTCGACGCTGCGCTTTAGCACGCCGACGAAGGCCTCTCCCTCCTCCTCGCTCGCCGTGACAGTGAGGTTAGCGCGCACGATCTCGTACTCGAAGCCCCGTGTCGCCGTGACAGTGTACTCGCCCGGCGCGATCAAGAACGAGCCCTGGCCCGTGGCGCTCCAATGGAGTTCGACAATGGGGCTCGCGAGCGGCGCGTCGTGCCCCGCCTGGACGACGATGCGGACGGGGATCCCGTCGCGATGCTTGTGGTGGTGATCGTCACCGCTGATGTCAAACGCGATCCGGCCGGTGGCGGGGAGTGTGACGGTCGTCTGCGCCCCGCCCTCCTCGAGGGCGACCTCGTCGGAGAGCGCAGAGCGGGGGCGGCCGCGCTCCTCGGCCACGGCGTGGTAGCGCCCGGCCGGCAGTCGGAAGGACAGCGGCTCGTCGGCGAGCGGCGCGGCGGCGACCGGCTTCTCGTGCTCGTCCAGGATGACCACACGGGCCAGGGCGGCCGAGTCCGTCGGATCGTCGAGTTGCACTTCCACGAGAATCTCTTCCGTGGGCGTCGTGGCCAACATGCGGCGCCGCACGTCCTCGAGAGTCGCGCCGACTATCAGGAGGCGACGGTAGACGGCGGCCTCGCCGGGTGGGACGATCCCGGCCAAGCCCGTCAGCGGCAGCATGTCGGCCTCGGCCACCGGGATGCGGAGCACTCCTTCGAGGGGCACGAGCCCGTAGGCCACGTGCGCCCCTTCGGCGAGTACGGCGGGGTACTCGCCTCCGCTCTGCAGGGCGCCCTGTCCCCAGCCGGTGCCCGGAGTCAACAACTCGAGCCGGCTGCCCCAGATGACGGCGTCCCCCACCTCGATGACGTGCGCGTGGTTGCGGTGGTTGGTGACCGAGGTCGTCATGAGCAGCGCCGTCTCGTCTTCGTGGAGGATGTAGTCGATCACCACCGGATAGCCGTGGGGTGGAAACGGGAAGACCTGATCGATCACCGGGATGCCGATGTCGGTCCCCAGCACGCGGAGGTGCGCCGTGCCACCGGCTCCGTCGTCCTTCACCTCGAACGAGTTGGGGCGAAAAGCTTTGAGCAGCGCGGGCAGCGGCGCAAGCTCGCCGATGTTGTCGTGCCCGGGCGCATCGTGCGCGCGCGCCAGATCGGCGCCGATGAGAGCGCCGCTGTAGGGGATCCATGTGCGCGGGCGGCCCTCGCCTTGGATGACGAAGCGCGCGTGCGCGTTCTCGAGCACGAAGTCGCCGGCGGTGGCCACGCAGTTGGGCCCTCCGAGCCCCTGCTCGCCGGGTTCGAGCCGGCGAAGGTGGACGCCGGGGACGGGCGCCGGCAGCTCGGGCGAGGGCGCGGCGTCGCCCTCGTGGATCGCATCGGCGGGAGACCAAGATGGTGCGGTAGTTGCGTTGTCGCCGCAGGCCCCGAGCAGGGCGAGCGAGAGCGCGGAGGCCAATCCAACTGAGAAGAAGAGACGCGCGTTCATGGGGCACCTCACACGAATTCCCCCCAAGGAGGGGTGACCCTATCCCCTGCGATGGCAAAACTCAAACGCGAAGGAGACTCTCGATCCTCCCTCCCCCAACCGGGATTCGGGAAGTGATACAGTTGAATCCGTCCGCGTTTCCCAGGATGGGCCGACGATTATGGACTACACCTCCGCCCGGTTCGGATGGATTCTTGGACCTGCCTCACTCCCCTCGGTCCTCGGACGCGGTGGAGGATTGAGGTTATGGTGATTAGATGCCAAATCGTTCCCGGGTGGATATAATTGGCGCTTGGGCGGGTGGACTGTGGCGCTCGCCGGCCTTCCAACACGCCATCGAGGGGAGCACCCCATGCGTCACCCGCTAACTGCGGCTCTGCTGGCCCTGTCCCTCTTTGTCGCCGCGCCCGGTTGTGGCGGCGACTCACATGACGAGCCTCCGCCGCCGGGTCCTGACGCCGGTCCGGTGGATACGCCGGATCTTCCGGCCCCGTCTGTCGATGTGGCGCCCACCCCGGATCTCGTGCCGCCGTCCGAGGTGGTCACTCCGCCCGACCCATGTGACGACGGCGACTGGTTCTGCTCCGAGGACGCCCATGTGCTTAGCCGGTGCGAAGACGGCGTCTTTGTCGCGCGATCCTGCTTTGCGGGTTCGGGTTTCCTCTGTGAGGACGGCGAGTGCGTGGCTCCGTGGCGCTATGGCGCGCCTGTGTGGAGCACGTGCCCCGATGAGCCGCTCGCGACGGCCGAGAGCCTCGCCGAGAAGGCGGCTTACTACGATGACATCGCGGTGCGTCTGCACCTGCACCCGGAACTCAAGTGGCTTAACAGCGTGGCCGTGGAGCGCGTCGAGGTGGAGTGTCCGGCCGACACCACGCCGCCGTGCTACGCCCCTGTGGTCCCCGAGGCCGAGCTCACCACAGAGCATGTGGAGGAGTGGCTGACCGGCGAGAACGACGGGCTGTGGAGCGCGCTCTATATGGCGGCTTTGGCCTACCGCTACGCGGCCACCGGTGATGAAGCCGCGCTTGAGACTCTGCGTGTGCTGATGGACGGCGAGCAGACCCGGATGCGCATCACCGGTGTCTCGGGCCTCTTCACCCGCACGTATGTGCCCCCCGGTGTCCCCGGGATCGCCTGTCCGATCTCCGACGAGGCGTATACGACGGACGTCGAGAAGGACGACAACCAGTGGGTGAAGATCGGCGAAAGCGGCTGCGTGAGGGTCATCCCTCACGAGACGGGAGAGTGGACCGAGACCGATCACTGCGGCCTCGAGGAGTTCGCCGGCTGGTGCTTCCTCGACAACGTTTCGCAGGACGAGTACGCCGGGCACATGTTCGCGCTCGGGACCATCGCCCAGATTGTGGATGTGCCGGACCTGCGCGACTCGGCGGTGGATCTCGTGGAGCAGGTGGGCGACCACCTGATGGCGAACGACATGGTCTTCACGGACTGGGATGGACGGTTTGTGGAGCACGGCTACATGTACCCGACCTCCTTCACGGATGCGCCCGGGTTCTCCGCCCTGCTTGGCTACGCCTATATCCAGATGGCGGCCTACCTGACCGGTCGCGATGATCTCGACACATACCGCCGCGAGTGTCTGCTCCAGGAGAGCCGCCTCGGCCGCTGCTTGCCGTGGCCGCTCGAGACCGGCCAACGTTCCTTCCTCGACTATCTGTCCGGCATGATGCTCTACGTGGGCCTCGACCACTGCCAGACGAATTTCAACAACATCTCGATGCTCATGACGGGCTTCCATACGGCCATCTGGTTAGAAGAGGATCCGGCCTTGCGCGCCGCGCTCCAAGAGGCTTTCGACCTTTACGTGATGCGCGACCGCCATTCGCGTATTCCGGCCATCGTCCATCAGAACTCCTGGTACAACTTCATCTGGGCGGCGAAGAAGGCGCTCGGTCCGGAGAGCGACGGGCCGGCTTTCGACGACGTGCACGACGCCATCTGTTCGCTCAAGCAGTTCCCGGCGTCGCAGGCGCGTCCCACTCGGCGCCCGAGTGAGACCTACCCGCATTTCTGCGACGCGCGCCTGGGCCGCTCTTTTTCAGAGGAGGTGATCCCGGTGGCCGAGCGTTGTCTGCGCCGTTTCTTCTGGTGGTCGGGGACGTACCGGCGGCGAGACTGTGAGGCGGAGCCCTGGATCATCGAGTCCCCCGCCGACTACCTGCTGGCATACTGGATGGGCCGCTACTACGGGTTCATCCCGCCGGATCTGTAAGCCC
>PWKZ01000255.1 GCA_003559575.1 Bradymonadales bacterium
GTGGTCACGGCGTATCGGACCAGCAAGCGAGAAAAGTACGGGGGGTGAGATATGAAGGTGAGGTACGACGAGAAGACGGACACGCTCTCCGTGATTCTGCGCAGTGACGTGCCGGTCGCGGAGAGCGACGAAGAGAAGCCGGGGTTGATTCTGGACTACGATGCAGCTGGAAACCTGGTCGCGCTCAGAGATTCTGGACGCATCTCAGCGTGTCTCGGATGCCGGTCAGGTCGACTTCCAACTGACGGGGTGAGTCGGTGGGTGGCCCTGGGGTTCGCTGACCATGCTCAGCGAGGGCTGGGGCTGTTCGGAACATGGTTACGATGAGCTGGCCGAGGGCGGGTTGACCGCGAGAGAAGTTCTTGAAGCCATTACAGATGCAGTGGTCGTGGAAGAATACCCCGACTATCCCTAATTCCCCATCAAACCGAGCACCGAGCGCGTCGAAACGGGGTGAGCTGCAAGGAAGCAAGCCGAATTAGGCGGAGGCCAACGCAGCGCCTACGTCGAGCACTAATTCGGTGCAGGTGACGCCGCAGATGGCCCCGTGGCGACGCGCGAATGCCGGTGCAGGTGGGGAATCAGGGCAATCGCATCTTATTTTTTTGGTCGCGGGCTTTGCCCGCGAGCTGGGGTGGAGCACCTCATCCGCGGTCGGGTTCAACCGACCGTCTTGGGCGCTACGGGTCTGGTCGGGCTCGGGCTCGGGCTCGGGCACGATCCGGGCTCACGCTGTGGAGCACCGGCCGCCAGTGCGACCAACTGCAACAAACTCTCTCTCAACGATCGCTTGCTCACGGGCGTTGTCTCCGCCGTGCGCTCGGTTTCGTTCGAACAGTTCATGCGGCGGCACTTAAGAGATCTGCGGCGCTGAGGACTTAGATGCGTAGGCCCTGGGTGGGGAATTGGGGGTTATGCAGAATCCCGGTTTCGGGGCTATAATCTAGCCGGGGGGCAATACATGGAACAAGAGTGGAGAGATCGCGCATGAAAGAGATCAACGCTGACGTCGCCATCATCGGGGCCGGTACCGCGGGCATGGTCGCTTACCGCCATGCGACCAACAACGCGGCGGACGTCGTTCTCATCGAGGGTGAAGAATACGGCACCACCTGCGCGAGAGTCGGGTGCATGCCGAGCAAGCTCTTGATCGCGGCCGCCGAGACCGCCCACCACGCGCGGCACGCGGCGCGCTTCGGGATCGAGGTGGAGAAGTTCCGGGTCGAAGGCCCGGCAGTGCTCGGGCGCGTGCGCCGAGAGCGTGATCGCTTCGTTCAGTTCGTGCTCGACTCGGTCGCGAGCATTCCCTCCAAAGCGAAACTGAGCGGCCCGGCGCGCTTTGAAGACCCGCACACCTTGCTGGTGGGCGACGCGCAGCGCGTCCACGCGGATCGCATCGTCATCGCCACCGGATCGCGGACCAATATCCCCGGCTTCTTGTTCGCGGCCGGCGACCGGCTCGCCACCAGCGACGACGTATTCAATTGGCCTGATCTGCCCGAGTCAGTGGTTGTTTTTGGGCCGGGCGTGATCGGGCTCGAGATCGGCCAGGCGCTCTGCCGATTGGGGGTGCGCATTCGCATGTTCGGGATCGGCGGCTTCATCGGACCGATCAGCGACGAGCCGGTCCGGCTTGTCGCGCGGGAGACCTTCAACGAGGAGTTCCCCCTCGATCCCGACGCCGCGGTGGAGAAGATAAGCGAGATCGACAACGGGGTGGAGGTCACCTTCCGCGAGGGCGGCCGGACCAAGACCGAGGCGTTCGAGTATCTACTGGCCGCCACCGGCCGGCGCCCGAACATCGACAAGCTCAACTTGGAGGCGAGCGGCCTCGAACTAGATGAACAAGGCATGCCGCTATTCGACCGTCACACTCTGCAGTGCGGCGACTCACATATCTTCATCGCCGGCGACGCCAACAATCACGTACCGCTCTTGCACGAGGCGGCCGACGAAGGCCGTATCGCCGGATCCAACGCCGGACGGTTCCCGGACGTGCGCGGCGGCCAACGCCGGACGCCGCTGTCGGTGGTCTTCACCGACCCGCAAATCGCCATCGTCGGGCGGACCCTCCAGCAGACCGCCGAGCATTGCAGCGGTTGCTATGAAGTGGGCGAGGTGAGCTTCGAAGATCAGGGCCGCAGCCGCGTGATGGCCAAGAACCGCGGCCTGCTGCGGGTCTACGGCGAGCACGGGAGCGGCCGGTTCATGGGCGCCGAGATGATCGGACCCGAGGCCGAGCACATCGGCCACCTGCTGGCCTGGTCGGCCCAGCAGCAGCTCCGCGTGAGCGACATGCTCGCGATGCCGTTTTATCACCCGGTGGTGGCCGAGGGCCTTCGCACCGCGCTGCGCGACTTGAACCACAAGCTCAAGCTCGGCCCCAAGATGGCGCGCCGCTGCATGGACTGCGGGCCCGGCGCCTGATGAAGCCGACGCCACAGATTGCCCCGTGGCGGCTGAGCCAATGCCGGTGCAGGCGGGGGATGAGGGAATGGGGAATGAGGGAGGCGCAAGTTCTTGTCCATAATCGTCGGTTCGTTCTGGGCCGACGATCGCTGCTCGCGGCGCTCCTTCTCGTGCTCGCACTCTCGGGTTGCGCGACGAGCGCCGGCGCGCGGCGCCAAGCATTCCGGCCACAACCGGGCGATTTGCTGTTCCAGGAGCTGGACGGCAACCCATTCTTCGACGCGGTGGCGAAAGTGACCAGAGGTCACCGTGGCGCCGCGTTGACCCATGTTGGGGTGGTCGCCCTCGACCCGGTCGGCGAGGTGGTGGTGCTCGAGGCCTTGACGGAAGGGGTCGTGGCCACCCGGCTCGAGTCGTTCCTGGCACGCAGCCACGACGAGCGTGGCGATCCCAGGGTACTCGTCGGCAGGCTCGACAAGGAGTATCGCCGGCTCATCCCCGAGGCGCTCACCGCCGCGTTCGCGCTCGTCGGCCGCCCCTACGACTCGTTGTTCGAGATCGACAACGGTGCCTACTACTGCGCGGAGCTGGTCCATGTCGTGTTCCGTGACGCCAACGAGGGAGAGCCGCTGTTTCTCCTCGAGCCGATGACCTTCGCCGATCCAAACACCGGTGAGACATTCCCCGTTTGGGAGGAGTACTTCGAGGAGCTTCAAGCTCCCGTCCCCGAGGGACGCCCGGGCCTCAACCCGGGTGGCATGTCACGCGCGCCAGAGCTGCAAATAGTACATGCCTACGGAATGGTGAGGAGCGAACAGGCGCCTATCCATAAGAAGCCATAATCGTCGGTCCGTTCTGAGGAACGAGCGTGTGGAGGCGCGTGCATATGCAAGGAAACAAGCCGAATTAGGCGGAGGCGTAGCAGCGCTACGTCGAGCACTAATTCGGTGCAGGTGACGCCGCAGATGTGCGCGGATCCGCGCGCGAATCCCAGGATGGGCCGACGATTATGGACTAAAGCCGAGTAGCACCGGCTCGCGCTCGAGCGCCACTCCGAAGCGCGCCATGACCCCGCGCTCGATCTCGTCGGCCAACGCCAGCACCTCGCGCGCCGTGGCGCCGCCACGGTTGACCAACGCCAACGTGTGGCGGGTGGAGATGGCGGCGTTGCCCCGCCGCAGCCCCCGGGTGAACCCGGCCCGCTCGATGAGCCAGGCGGCCGAAAGCTTGACCTGCCCGTCGCCCACCGGGTAGCGCGGCATCGAGGTCTCCGGGAGGCCCAGCGCGCCCACTTTTTGGGCCACCTCGGCGGCCAGGTGAGGCGAGACGACCGGGTTCTTGAAGTAAGAGCCGGCGCTGCGGCGCTCGGGATCATCCTCGGCCACGGGCGGATCCCACTCGGTGGTCACATCCCCAAGCATCCCCTTGGCCCGCCTGAGCGCCAGAACCTCGCGGCGGACCGCCGCCGGATCGCGCGCATCCGCCCCGGCGGCGTCGAGCGCGCGCCGCAATTCGGGGTAGCGCACCTCCGGCGCGCCGCCCGGTGCGAGCCGCAGCTCCAGAGCGACCACCAGATAGCGGCCACGCCAGCGCGTCTGAAAGTGGCTCCGGCGGTACCCGAGACCGCACTCAGCGGTGCCGAGTCGCTCCACCGGCAGCTCATCGAGCCCTCCGGGTTTTCGGCGCGCCGCCTCGAGATCGACCACCTCGACAGCCTCCAGTACGTCGGCCACCTCTTGCCCGTAGGCGCCGATGTTCTGGATTGGCGCGGCGCCGGCCCAGCCCGGGATGCCGCTCAAGCACTCCACCCCGGTGAGCCCGCGCTCCACCGTCCAGCGCACGAATTCATCCCACGGAGTGCCGGCCGCCACCCGAACAAGCCCCGCGGCACGCCCGCGACCGGCGGTGGGCTCCACCCCGCGCGCTTCATAGCTGAGCACGACGCCCGGCACGCCGTCGTCGGCGATGATCACGTTGCTGCCACCACCCAGGATCGACAATGGCATGGCGCGTGTGTCTCGCGCGCGCAGGAAGTCAAACGCCTCGCGCAGCGCCGCGAGCGATCCGGCGCGCAGCAGGACACCCGCCGGGCCGCCAACCTCCATGCTGGTCCTCTCGGCCAGGCTCGCTCCCGGCTCGACCACGAGCGCCGGCCCCTCGGCGCTCGCCGTCGGCGCCGCCGGATCCGACCCGCCGTCGCTCATGCCCATCAAAGCTCCCTCTCCTCTTCGCTCAGCGCATCCCGCGCCACAAGACAGTGCCGCGCGGTTCGAGCCCCTCCTCGGGCCGGGGGTAGTCGAGGTTGAAGTGCAGCCCACGGCTCTCGCGCCGCGACGTGGCGCTCTCGATCACGATCCGCGCCACGGTGGCGATATTGCGCAGCTCGAGCAGGTCGGGCGAGGGGTAGTAGCGCCAATAGTCCTCGCGCACCTCGTCGAGCAGAAGGTCGGCGCGACGGCGGGCGCGCTCGAGGCGCAGGTTGGAGCGGACGATACCAACGTAGTTCCACATGATGCGACGGATGTCGTCCCAGTTCTGGTTAATGACCACCGCTTCATCGGTCATGCGCGCGTAGCCCAGGCTCCAGGGCGGGATCTCTATTTGCCGCCCGAGCGGCGACTCGGCTCCGTCGCCGGCGATGTGCCGCGCCGCGCGGTGGGCGAACACCAGCGCCTCGAGCAGTGAGTTGGAGGCCAACCGGTTGGCGCCGTGCAGCCCCGTGTTGGCCACCTCGCCGCAGGCATAGAGCCCTGGGATCGTGGTCTGTCCCCAGGTGTCGGTGAGCACTCCGCCGCAGCAGTAGTGCGCCGCCGGCACCACCGGGATCGGATCGTTCCTCAGGTCGACGCCGAAGCGTGAGCAGGCCTCCATGATGTTGGGGAAGCGCTCTGCCAGGAAATCGGGCTCCTGCGCGGTCATGTCGAGGAGCACATAGGAGTCGCCGGTGCGCTTCATCTCGCGGTCGATCGAGCGCGCCACCACGTCGCGCGGGGCCAGGCTCGCGAGCGGATGGTAGCGCTCCATGAAGCTCTCGCCGCTCTTGAGGCGCAGCACACCCCCCTCGCCGCGCAGCGCCTCCGAGATCAAGAAGTTCTTGGCCTTGGGGTGGAACAGGCAGGTGGGATGAAACTGAAAGAACTCCATGTTGGCGACCTTGGCGCCGGCCCTGAAGGCCATCGCCACCCCATCGCCGGTGGCCACGTCCGGGTTGCTCGTGTAGAGGTAGAGCTTGCCCGCTCCGCCAGTGGCGAGCACCGTCGCGTCGGCCACGAACGGCAAGAAGCGATCGCGCGCGACATCCATCGCGTAGACCCCGAGGCAGCGCTCGGTGCCGGTCCCAAAACGGTGCTCGGCCTTGGACTGCAACAGCAGATCGATGGCGAAGTGGCGCGGCAGAAGCCGCACGTTCGGGTGCTCGACCGCCCGCGCCACGAGGCTCTTCATCAGCGCGCGGCCGGTCATGTCCTCCACGTGGAGGACGCGCCGCTTCGAGTGCCCCCCCTCACGACCCAGATCATAGGGCGACGAACCGCGCTCGCGCGCCGGCGAGAACTCGACCCCCCACTCGAACAGCTTGCGGATCCGCGCCGGCCCCTCCTCGACGCACAGCCGCACCACATCCGGGTTACAGAGCCCCGCCCCGGCCTCGATGGTGTCGCGCGCGTGATCCTCGAAGCTGTCCTCCGGCGAGACCACCGCCGCCACACCGCCCTGGGCGTGGTGCGTGGCCGACTCGGAGAAGTCATCCTTGCTCAGCACGGTGACGGTGCGCTCGTCGGCCAATTCCAGCGCCGCCGCGAGCCCACCTATGCCGCCGCCGACAATGAGGACATCAGAGCGCTCCAACGAAAGCCTCCCCCACTCTACCAGTGGACCGTCGGAGCGATGTTCTTCTCGATCGAGAGCGCCACCGCCTCCTCCACCGTGCCGTTGAAGACGAAGAAGCGCCAGGTGATCCCACCCTCCGGCGCCGCGGTGGAGTCGATGAACTCGATATGCGGTTCATCCTTGGGGATCCGCGCGGCCACATGGACCGAGCGGCAGTCCTTGAGCGCCCACCAGCCGTCGCCGAGCCCGATGAGCCCGTTGGCCAGCGGCAGCCAGGCGGCCTCCTCCTGGAAGGAGAACTCGTCGATGGCGTAATCCATCACCCGATCCTCGATCAGCGCCGGAGAATAAGTGATGCGATCCTCGAACCGGGGGAAGCGCATCGTGACGCGGCACTTTTCCTCATCGCTGCCGTCGGGCGAGTCGCCGGGGCCGAAATGGAGCTGGACTTCATACAAGCTCTCGTCGTGCTTGAACCACGTTATCTCGTGGTCGCGCGTCGGAGTCAGCGCTTCCACCGCGAAGGGCTCCTCCGCCTCGGGCGGCGGGTCGTGCTCCGGCAGCGCCTCGATCCGGCGCGCCTCAAAGGCCGCCAAATCGATCTCGGCGTGGGGCCAGCCGAGCAACTCCTTGGCGGCGTCGAGGGCCGCCTCGGCGATCTCCAGCGCATAGGTGTAGTGCATGATGCTGTATTCGAACTCGCCCGGCCACGGGGGGATCCCGGTCGCGTCGGTGACCTGCGCCAGCGCCATGTGGTGGTGGCCCTGGTGCAGCTCGGCCTCCAGCTCGGCCACGTCGTGCCCCTCGGCCTTGGCGACCGCCACCAACACATCGGCGGCTTGCAACACGGTGCGGCGCTGATAGTTGGCGGTCAGCATCTCGTTGTCGCGCTCCATCCGGGCCCAACCGGGGATCATGCCGCGCCCACCCATCCAGCGGTGGATGCTGTCGGTGCTCGGGGGCTGCCAGGTGCCGTCGAGCACCGGCGGCAAATCCGGCTGCTCGGCGCCGTGGGCCTCGAGGTGGCGCACGTAATTGGAGATGGACGAGAGTTTAAAACCGGCCTCCTCGAGCGCAAGCAGCCGCTGCTCATAATTCGCCACATCGGCGGCCACCTGCGCCGGCGTGGAGAACGGCGCGAAGTACGGCGAGGGTGGAAAACTCACCAGCTCACCGTCGTCGAAGAACGCCCAGGTGACCTCCAGCCCGGTGGCCTCGTCATGCTGGAAGACGGGCGGATCGAGGCTGTGATAGCCCTCGCCCGGCCCCACGACGACGTCCATCTCGCCGCTCTTGTACCACAGCGCGATGGGCTCGTCGTAGCGATAGTAGCGGTACAGGTTGACCGGAAAGACGTCGATCTCGTAGCCCCTGGGGGCGGCGAAGTCATGTTTGCCGATACCGCTCTGCCCCTCCTGGTTGAACAGCACAGGTGAGAGGGGCACGCAGTGATCCTCGAACAGTCGGCGCGTGATCTCCTGGGATTGTGCGAGATCGTAGCGCGGATAGGCCAGGAAGAGCTGATCGGAGTAATGCAGGCTGACCACCTCGATCTGCCCCCGCTGCGCTCCCTCGCGCAGCTTCTGCAGGACCTCCGGATAGCGCTCGGCCATCCACTCGAGCATCAGGCCTTGCATCTCGAAGGTCACCTGCCAGTGGGGGTAACGCAGGTAAAGGTCGAGAGTCGGCTCGAAGGCCACCTCGATGAACCAGTCGTTGAGCTTCTCGTCGGTCCAGCCGCGGCACGGCTCGCCGCAAGCCAGCTCGAGCCCGTCCTCGGCCCCGGGGCGGTGCAGGCCGCCGCAGACGTACTGGATGTTGAAGTGGAACATGGAGAGCGCGAACTTCTTGTTCTCGACCGAGACTTCCGGCTGAGGGACCCCCTCCCACAAACACTCGTCCGGCTCCGGCGGCGCCGGCGAGGTGTCGCCAGCGGCGGTGTCTTCGCCCGGCACAACCACGTCCGGTCCCACCGGAGGCCCGGCGGGATCACCTGAATCGCTCGCACAGGAAAAAGTGAACGCCAACAGAACCGCCATTGCTGCCACAAGCCTCATGAGTCCCTCCAAAGAATCAGTCCACGAGCCGACCCAGACCTCGGGCCAGTGTCCTTGCCAAGCGTAGTGATGTCAATCACCTTCACCTCAATCCTCCACCGCGTCCGTGGACCGAGGGGAGTGAGGCGGGTGCAAGTGCAAGGAAACAAGCCAAATCGAGCGGAGGCAAACACAGCGCCTACGTCGAGCATCGATTTGTTGCAGGTGACGCCCAGATGTGCGTAAATCCGCGCGCGAATCGAGCGTGTGGAGGCGCGTGCATGTGAATTAGGCGGAGGTCATGTGGCTTGTCATCGCGTGGTGCTCATTTTGTCGCTCGGGCTGACTCTATCTTGGGGCGCCGCCTGCGACGACTCGGCCGCCCCACCCGATTCGAACGATGGGGGCGAGTGCGAGGCGTGCTTGGCGGCCGGCGGGACCTGGCAACCGGAGGTCTCTGAATGTACCACCGACTGCGATTGGCAGGACATCTCTTGCTTCCGGGACGAGTGCCCCGGCGAGTGTGAAGACAACTGCGCGCATTGCTTCACCAGAGATGAATGCGAGGCCCAGGGGTGCACCTGGAACGTGGCCGCCGAAGCCATGTGGTGCAGTGGCGCACCCTCGGCCGGACCCTGAATCCCTACGAAGGGGAAATACCTCTCTGCCTTGACCGCGTCGCCGCGCGCCGCGAGCAATAGCCGCCCCTCGATTTGCACACCAGCCTCGAGAGTGACACAGCTTCGCCCGGCCTCGATCCTCGCCGCCGGCCCCTCCACCGCCAGGATCTCCCACTTCCCGACTGCCTCCGGGGCGACGCAGATCGTGCGCGTCAACCCATCGGCGGGCGCTTTGAGAGCGACGCTGTGCCGCCAGCGCTCAACATGACGAAGATCCCGCCAGCTGCCCTCCTCCATTTGGATGAGCAACGATCTTGTGGGAAAAGTCCTCCTCAGGAAGTACCGGTTGCGTCGAAACGCGGTGTACAAATTACCGCGCTGACAGTGGATCTCTATGCCGGCCCCGGGGTCGGGGCGATAATCGACACAGCTCTCGATGTCGGAGTAATCGATCAGGCTCGCCTGATAACCTATCAGGACCGGACCATGGGTCGGCAGTACGAGCCGCACCAGCCTGTCAAAGTCGCGCGCGGCGGTCGCCGTGTCCGGCGCCATGACCATAACGTCCTGCCCGGAGCCATTGACGGCCTCCCCGCTCTTCAAGGGCATGTAGATTCCGATCGCCGCCAGCAGGGAGGAGTCTTTCTCGGGCACGGGGCCACGGAGGCGCACCCGAAGGGCCTCGAAGTCGACACCGGCGGCCACGAAATGGCGCGCCAGCGTGCGCGCGTCCGGGTAAGTGGACGGGTAGCGGGGATCGCTCTCGAGCCTCGCGACCACGACCAAAACGGCAATCACCATGAACGGCGCCGCCCCGGCACAAAACGTCGCCAGGGCGCGTGGCCGTGGAGCCAAAGCGAGCCGCCGAGCTGAGCCGGCGCCCAAGACGGCGGCCAGATAGACGCCCGTGATCAGTAGATTCAGGGCCCCGAGCCCAACTAGAACCGCCACGACCGAGCCGAACACCACGAGCAAACGGACCTTCCGCGGCGAGCACGCCAACCGCCTCTGAATGGCGCCGGAGTCCAGGGCGGGGAACAGGTAAACCAGCAGCATGGCATAGCCCATTTGCCCTAGCCCGAGATAGCGGGCCACATGAAAGCTCGTGTCCATGCTGACAGCGACATACGACAGTGTCGGGAGAAGCCAGATCAGGGACCCCAAAATCGTCAGCTCCGGCGCGAACCGGGCGACCGTCCCACGCGGCAGCCTTCGCGCGACCACGACGCCGACGGCCGTCGCGAGGAGGACTGCCGAGAACAAAAGTCCCGGCCGCAAACCGAAGCTCCCCTGGGGGAAAAAGTTGACGGCGATCGCGTCCCTCGAGAGGAGGCCCGTGACCAACAGCAAACAGAACCAGGCACAGCCGACACCACGCAGATAGTTCTTGCAAGACAAGCCGATGCAAAACATGAGGAGAGGGATGACGATGTAATAATAGACGTGAACCTCAATCAGGAAGGCCTGCATCAGCGATGCGAAAACTATGGCCGGGAGCGTCCCGCGCCGGAGCAAGACCATCACCGCGAAGGCGAACCCCACGAGCGCCAGGGACAGCATCCCGGGGGGCCACAGAACCGGATATCCCGTCACATACAGACTGACGACCAAGAACATCGCGCAGGGGATCTTCAGAGCGGCGCCCGGAAAAAAGTGCGCCGCCATGAGGGCGAACAATCCCACCGAGAGAGCGATGGCGAGATTGATGATCAGGGAGACATGCTCAACGTCACCGCCCGCCTTGAAGAGAGTGGCCAGAATCAGAAGCCAGAGGCGGTGGTGACGCGCGTCATGCTGCGTGGTGGGGGGGCCCGCCCGGGGACAGGCGACCCCGTGCTCGCAGTTCTTGGCCCTGAGAAAGTCATCACTGACGGCGTCGTCTATTCTGAGAGACTGCGGGACGAGCAGCACCGCCACAAAGGCAAGCACGGTCACCACGAGAGAGGTGCCCAGCGCGCGCCTCGTCGAAGGGCGCGGCGCCGCGGCGTGCCTCATGTTCGTCCAGTGGACAATCCCGCGAGAGGTCGCCGGATCCGTCGATGGCGGCTCACTCATCGAGCGACGTCCGAACGCGGCCATGTTCACCTGTGTCTCGCAATCCACGTTGCAAACGCCTCACTGAGCTCCGGCGCCGCCGCGGCGACCACCTCGGCTCCCAACGCGACCGCGCGTTGCTCGGCGCGACGGTGAGAGGCGAACCCTCGCGCGCCCACCCGCGTATCTCGCGCCGGCCCGTCGCGCCCATGGCGATCACTCACCGGGTGAGTCTCTTCATGCAGGATCTGGCAAAAAACGTGCTCCGGCGGCTCGCCGAGTGACACCGCGACCCCGCGGCGCGTGGGACGATAGGTCATCCCCCGCCCGTGGCGACCGAGCGCCGGGCAGTCCAGGACCACGAGCGGCGGTGGCGTTCTCCCGAGCCGGCGCCACAACGCCGCCCGGCAACGAACGAGCGGCGCCAGGAGAGGCGCGAATCGCCGCGCGCGCGCGGCGTGCGCGGCGGAGTCGAGCGCAAACTCGCGCTCGACCGCCCCCCGCTCGAACTCTAGCGCACCGGCAAACAGCTCGCAAAGCCGCCGCCCGGCTGGATCCTCGAGTGTCGCGAGGCGCCCTTCGCCAAGGCGCGCCACAAGCTCGTCGACAGTCCAACCATAAAGCCCGACGAACTGCAGCGCCGTCCGGCCGGGAGCCGCGCCATAGGCTGCGCGCAGCGGCGCCGCCCAGGGGCGCCGGGGCCGCCCCGGAGCATAGAGCGAGGCTGCGTCGCGGCCGAGGTCCAGGTGGCTCAGGACGTGATAGGCGAGCGTCGCCGAGAGATGCCGCCCTACCCTGACCCATCCCGATCCTGGAACGCCGGCCGCCGCGCTCGGTCGTCGGGCGGCCTCTGCCCGAGCGAGCAGGCGGTCTCGCTCGGCGACGCTCAACAGGCGCTCCTGTTCGGCGATGCTCCTCCTGAAAGTCTCGTCCACGTCCCTGCCCTGGCCCTTGAAGCCGGCGGCGATTCGCCGCACCAGGGGCGCGTAAGAGGCATGCGCCCGGCGCACTCGCTCCTCGAAGGTCAACGCCGCGCTGGGATCGATGAACTCGGCCGAGAACGCGGGATCATGCGGGCTCGCCCACCACGAGGGCCGATGGAAGCGGGCGCCGAAGCGACGCTCCCACTCCGCGCGCTGCTCGTGAACGTGAGAGCCCGGGTACAGCCGAAAGGGATCCACCGACAGCCAGCCACGGGTCTCCCGCCCACCATCGAACAACCGCTCGACGAACGCCACCGTCTCCTCCATCGTCTCGCGGTTCTCCCCGGGGTGACCCACGACCAGGTTCACCGCCCAGTTGAGGCCGTGGTCCCGCGAGTGCCGCGCGAGGCGCAGCACGGACTCGAGATAGCGCTCGGGCCTGGCCGACTTGTTCATGAGCGACAACATGGTCGGGCTGCCGCTCTCGAGACCGAGGCCGATTGCAAAACGCGCCGCCGCGAGGAGCCGGACATCGTCCTGGTCGAGAGAGTCGGCGCGGGTCAGGGTCCAGAACTGGCGCGGCGCGATCCCCTCGCGGACGATCCCCTCGAGCACGGCGCGACGCCATGCGCGTTCTAACCCGAAGAGCGGATCGGCGACGTTGACGATGAAACCCGACAGCGGGGCCCCGGCCGCCTCGGCGGCGCGCGCCAGACCTCTGAGTTCGGCGAGCGCCCGCTCCGGCGAGAAGGCCCGCCACCGCCGGTCGGCCTTGGCTCGCTCCATGCAAAAGGTACAGTCGAACGGGCAGCCGCGCGAAAGATAGAGCTGCACCTTCCGCCCAAGCTTAGGTGCGCGCGGCCAGTAGTGGTCGATCAGGTCCCAGCGATATGGGGGCAACGTGTCGAGGTCGTCCACGTGCGCCGGACCGAGCACTCCCCGCGGCGGCGCGCCTCCACCCAGAACCGCCGCCACCGCGTCTCGCATTGGGATCTCGCCCTCCCCTACGATGACGGCATCGAATGGCGCGCCGGGCGAGAGCAGGGAGCGCGGCAGGGCCGTGGCGTGATAACCGCCGGCGACGAGCGGCACCGAGGGCAAGAGCTGCTTTATCAGCGCGCCGAGGGCGATCACCCGGAGGTGGTCAAAGCTCGAATAGGCCGAGATCCCCACCAGCGCAAAAGGGCCTCGCTCGGCGATGCACCGCGCCAGGCGCCGGCGATCCCCGCCTTCGTAGCCAAGATCGAGGATCACCGCCCGCACCGGGAGATGAGCCTCCAGATACCCCCCGAGCGAGACGAGGTGCGGCAAGCCGAAGTCCGCGTCGGTCCTCTTGATGGCCCCCGGCGAGAGCAGGAGGACCCGCGGTCCGGCGCGCGCCGCGCTCAACTGCGCCCCCCGCGCTCATCACGGATTAGCTCCCGCCAACCCGGCTCGATGGTGTCGCGCAGGATCGGCTCGGGCACCGTCGGATCGCCGTAGACTGCCACCGCCGCCTCCTTGCAGCCGCCGGCGCAAGTGGCCTCATGCGCGCAGCCGCGGCACATCGCCGGCGCTCGGCGCCTGAACAGCGCCGTCTCGGCGCGCGCCATGATAGCGGCGAAGTTCTCGCTGAGCGCGTTGCCGAGGATCCGCGACGAGAGGTTGCAGGCCCGCACATCCCCCTGGGCACCGACGACGAAACCCGCCTTTTCGGTGCCGACGCTGCAGAAACCGAACCGCACCGAGGGAAACCTGGCCAGTGGGACCAGGCAGGGCGGGATCGGCATCGCCGTGGCCACCCGGAGGTTCAACGCCGGCCCAAGGCGCTCGGCTATTTCGAGATCGCGCTCCATCTGCCGTGCTGTCGGCAGCAGGCGCGCGATGTGCGCCGCGGCGCCGCCGGAGGGAGACATCCGGTTGTAGGCGAGCGCGCGGACGCCGAGCGCCGCCGCCAGCTCGATCACTCCCTCGAAATCGCCGGCGTTGGTCAGAAGCGCCACATAGCAGAGCTGGACTGCCACTCCCGCGTCCTGCAGGTCGAGGGCCGCCCTCAGGGTATCGTCAAAACTCCGCGCTCCTTTGAGCGAATCGTGGCGCTCGCGGCGGTGGGACAGGAGGCTCAACTGGACCCACTTGACGCCGAGGGCGGCCAGGCGCCGGGCGCGCGCGGGACCCATGTGGCTCCCGTTGGTGACGACGCTCACGGACCGCGCGGCGCCGCAGGCGCGCTCCACGATTAGCTCGGCGTCGGATCGCAGGAGCGGCTCTCCGCCGGTGAGTGTGGCGTGCGTGGCGCCGCTTTCGTTGAGCGCCTTGTCGATAAGCGCGCAGTAGTCGGCCGTGTCGAGGACAGGCGCGACGCGACGCCCGGCCGAGTCGGCCCAGACGTTGTAGCAGTGGGCGCAGCGATGATCGCAAGCGGGGGTAAGCTCGAACTCGAGCCGCTGGGAGCGTGACACCATCCGGTCAGGACTCGTCGCGCTCTCGCCGAACACTCAGGCGCGCGGCCACATCCGAAGGCAAACCGCCGCGCGCGAGCACACGCAAAACGGCCTCGGCGCGTGAACCCGCGGCCGCCGGCGGCGCGGCGGGCACGCTGGATGCGCTCTCGCCGGGCTCGGGAAGCGAGAGGCATGGTTCCATGACGTCGCCCGGCAAGGGGGGCGAGAGGCACGGTTCCATGACGTCGCTCGGCAAGGGGGGCGACAGGCACGGGCCGATGACGTCGTCCGGATAGGGAGGCGACAGGCACGGGCCGATGACGTCGTCCGGATAGGGAGGCGACAGGCAAGGCTCCATCACGTCGTCCGGATAGGGAGGCGAGAGGCAAGGACCCACAACGTCAATTGCCGGATCGAGGCACGGCTCGAGTGTGTCCGGCGCGGGGAGCGACAGGCACGGGCCCACAACGTCAATTGCCGGATCGAGGCACGGCTCGAGTGTGTCCGGCGCGGGGAGCGACAGGCACGGGCCCACGGTCCCCAAATCTCGGGAGGCCACGTCCTCGGACGGCTCGTCGGTGGTCTCGCAGCCGCTCGTCGATGCACCAAGGCCGAGCAGGGCCAGAGTCAACCCGAAGGTCACGAGCCCCCCGGCCAGCCCGCCGACGAGCGAGACAGTGCAGGCCGTCAACACAGAGGAGACGAGAAGGAGAACGGCCACAACCAACAGAACACGACGACGCTCAGGGGTCATTTCGGGGCCTCGCGGAGTGAAAGCCTGATCTCTCGTGTGCAAACGTTACCCGCAGCCGCGGCAGGGATCAAGAAGACGTTGGGGATAAAACAGGGCGCCGCGCCGGGCGACATTCTCGAGCACGCTACGGCGCGGATGGCTTCAGGAGCCCGGCCAGATCGGCCTCCGGGGTGGTTATCGGCGTGAGGTCGAACTTGTCCACCAGGACCCCCAACGCCTCCGGCTTGATGAACGCCGGCAGGCTCGGCCCAAGGCGAATCCCCTTGATCCCCAGGTGCAACAGCGACAGCAGGATCACCACCGCCTTTTGCTCAAACCAGGACAACACAAACGACAGGGGCAAGCCGTTGACATCGGTCTCGAACGCCTCGGCCAGCGCCGTGGCGATCTTCACCGCCGAGTGGGCGTCGTTGCACTGGCCCAAGTCGAGCAGCCGCGGGATGCCGCCGATATCACCAAGCTTCTGATCGATGAAGCGGTACTTGCCGCACGCCAGAGTCAAGATGACCGTGTCCTCCGGGGCCTGCTCGACAAACTCCGTGTAGTAGTTGCGCCCCGACTTGGCGCCATCGCACCCCCCCACCAAGAAGAAGTGGCGGATCGCGCCCTGCTTGACGGCGGAGATCACCTTGTCGGCAACTCCGAGCACCGCGTTGTGGGCGAACCCTGTCACGACGACCTCATGGGGCCCATCTTCGTCAAACCCCGGGGCCTCCAGGGCGGCCTCGATGAGCGGTCTGAAATCGCGGCCCTCGAGGTGCCTCACCCCCGGCCACCCCACCGCGCCGCTCGTGAACAGCAAGTCCTGGTAGCTCGCTTTGGGTTTTTGGATACAGTTGGTGGTCATCAGGATGGCGCCGGGGAACTGCTCGAACTCCTTGCGCTGATCCTGCCACGCGCCGCCAAAGTTGCCCGCCAGGTGTTCAAACCTCTTGAGCCCCGGGTAGCCGTGCGCCGGCAACATCTCGCCGTGGGTGTAGACATTGATCCCCGTGCCCTCCGTCTGCTCCAACAACACCTTGAGATCCAGGAGGTCGTGACCGGAGACCAGGATCGCCTTGCCCTCCCGCGGGGTGACACGCACCTCGGTGGGCTCCGGGTGCCCGAAAGCCTCGGTGTGCCCCCGGTCGAGCAGCTCCATGGCGCGCAGATTGACCCGCCCCACCTCGAGCGCCGCCGCCAACAACTCATCCACCGTGCGCCTGGTCGTCAGCGCCGCCAACGCCATAATGAAGAAAGAGTCAACCGACCTCTCCGCCTTGCCCAGGATGCGCGCGTGATCGACATAGGCCGCCAGACCTTTCAAGCCGTAGAGCACCAGCTCCTCGAGCCCCACCAGTAGCTCACCGCGCTCTTCCTCGCGCGCGGGGATGGCGACGGCCTCGCCCTGGCGCACAAGCTCGCTGATGGTCAGCGCGGGCTCAAACGTCGCCGGCCCAACAAAGGGCGCGGACGAAACTCCGGCCTCGCGCGCAAGCTCCCAATAACGATTTTTGGCCTGCTCGCGGAGATCCACGGCGCGGTGGATCATCTCCACATGGCGCTCGGCGTCAAAGTTGACGTTGGTCAGTGTCATAAACAGGGTGTGGGCCACAAACTCGGCGCTCTCGGGATCGCGGCCGCCAAGCTCGAGAGACCTGTCGAGCACCACCGCGAGCCCCTTCAGCGCGTGGACCAGGATGTCCTGCAGCGCCGCCGTGTCGGGATCCTTGCCGCACACCCCAAACGCCGTACACCCGCTCTCCTTGGCCGTCTGTTCACACTGATAGCAAAACATTGTCATCTCTAATCCCCTCCTTACACACATCTCGTGGGCGATCCGCGCCTGGGCGTTCCGCTCATGGCGCCGGAGAGTCGCATCGTGCGTCGATGCGCCGACGTCATCATGGGCAAGTAGAGCACGCCGCGGACGCGGACGCCTTGATCTAGCTCAACCCCCGTCGGCCGCTAGCTATTAGCGGGCGGTCAGCGGTTTTTTTGGCTTTCTGCCGGCAGCGGGCTGCGACGAGCTTTGCACCGGCACCCGCCTCACTCCCCTCGGTCCACGGACGATTTCGCATGAATTGCCGGTTTAGCCGGGTTGGTGGATAATGAGGGCGGTAGCGGAGCTTGGCCCCAAGAGGTTTCGGATGAGCCCCCCACTCCCCATCAAACCAATCAAGAACAGAGCGTCCTCAGGCGCAAGCGATCTCGGGCGCTCGAAGTGGGCAGCCACTGGCCTCATTTGGGTTGCGCTCTCGCTTATGGCCCTGGCCGGCTGCGACGCCGGGGGCAGCGGCTTCCCCGCGCGCGGACACCGGCACGGCCATCTCGAGGATGGCGCAGGGGAGGCACCGCTCCCGCGGCTCGCACCTCTGAACCCTGCCTTGAGATCGTTTCTCGACACCCCCGCGCCACAGCGCCGAGCCGCGGGGGAAGGTCGGCCGCCGCTTGGCTATATACCCGAGCCGCTCGACCTGTCTCACATGATGAACCGACCCACGGCACACCCGCTGTCAGATAAAAGTCTGCCGAGCTTCTACGATTTGCGCGCGACAGGGAAGCTCTCCCCTGTTCGCGACCAGGGAGATTGCGGCGCCTGCTGGGCCTTCGCCGCCCATGCCGCCCTGGAGTCCTTTCTACTCCCCGAGACTGTTCGCAACTACTCGGAAAACCACCTGAAAAACACCCACGGATTCGACATGGGGCACTGCGACGGCGGCAACTTTCAGCTCGCCGCCGCCTATCTCGCCCGTCTGAGCGGCCCGGTCCTCGAATCCGAGGACCCGTACGACCCCAACTCGGATATCTCGCCGGCCGGGCTGAGCGCGGACAAGCACGTCCAACAGATCCTATTTCTCCCCGACAGAACGCATCCCCTGGACAACGACGCCATCAAGAGCGCGCTCATGGCCCATGGGGCGGTCGCCACCGCGATGTTCTGGGATGATCCCTACTACGATGACACTCACAAATCGTACTACTATGACGGGCCGAGCCGAGAGGCCAATCACGGGGTCACGATAGTCGGCTGGGACGACGCCTTCCCCGCCTCGTACTTCGCCACTCCCGCTCCGGGCGACGGCGCGTTCATAATTCGCAACAACTGGGGCGCTTCGTGGGGCGAGGCGGGCTATTTTTTCATCTCCTACTACTGCATGTGCCTCACCGACAACCGAGTCTTCAGTGCGACCCAACCCACGGGTAATCATTCACGCCAGTACAGCTACGCCCCCTTCGGCTGGACCGGCGCCGCCGGCTACGACGATACGAACACCGCCTGGGGCGCGGCCATCTTCACGGCTGTGGAGAATGAACTGTTGGTCACGGTGAGCACCTTCTTCGCCTCAAACGATTCATCTTACGAGGTCCATGTCTATGACGACCCTCCGGCGGAGACACCCCGAGGAGGGACCCTGGTGGCCACGGCCACGGGCTCCGTGCCCGTGGCCGGCTATCACACGATCTCGCTGGCGCCCCACGAGATCCGGTTGCAACCGGATCGACGTTTTTCAGTGGTGATCAAGATGACGACCCCCTCATACGACCATCCCATCCCACTGGAGCGAGCCATCCCCGGATACTCGAGCGCCGTGACATCATCGGTTGGGCAGAGCTTTTTCGGCCATAACGGCCTCTCATGGGTGGACGCGCACGACTGGTCCCCAAACACCAGCGTCTATCTCAAGGCGTTCGCCGCACCTCTCTGCGATGACGGGGTGTTCTGCACCGAGGGACACTGGGACGGCGCGAGCTGCGTCTACACCAACAAAGCCGACGGGACACCCTGCGACGACGGCGACCTCTGCACCGAAGAGAGCGCCTGCCTCGAGGGTGTGTGTACCGCCACGAGCCCGGTGGTCTGCCAGGCCCTGGACCAGTGCCACCAACCGGGGGTCTGCGATCCCGCCACCGGCCTGTGCTCGGACCCGCCAGAGCCGGATGGGACA
>PWKZ01000080.1 GCA_003559575.1 Bradymonadales bacterium
GCGTGCATGTGCAAGGAAACAAGCCGAATTAGGCGCAGTCGTAGCAGCGCTACGTCGAGCACTAATTCGGTGCAGGTGACGCCGCAGATGTGCGTGAATCCGCGCGCGAATACCAGGATGGACCGACGATTATGGACCAAGCGCAACCCTCCGGACTCCCGTTTCAGACCGAGTGCCGAGCGCGCCGGGACGGGGGGCGAGCTAAGACGGTCAAGCTGACGCGGTGGATGGCTCGTATTGGCTAAGCTACTGCCGGTGCAGGTGGAAAAAAAGGGTGTTCAATCAAAGCCCAGTAAGAGCTTGATGTACTGCGCGCGCTCATAGGCGGTGGGGTCGGCGAGCTTGCGCTGGCTCAGTTTGCCGCGGAACTCGTCGAGAGTCCGGTAGCCCTTCCGGTCCATGAAACCCGCGAGGCCGGCATTCATGGGTTGGAGGTGTTCGATCTTGTTCTTGTAGAGCACCGAGGCCACCTGCACCGCGCTTGCGCCGGCCAGGATCATCTTGATGGCCCCGTCGGCGTCATGCACTCCGGTGCTGGACGCCAGGTCGGTCTTGACGCGGCCGTGCAAAATACCCAGCCAGCGGAGGGGCAAGAGCGCCTCGGAAGGGTCGCTGAAGACCAGCTTCTGGACCATCGTCTCGCTACTGGTGTCGATGTCCGGTAGGAAAAAGCGGTTGAACAGCACGACCCCTTCTACGCCGAGCTTGTCGAGTTCGGCGACAAAGTGCCCGAGCCCGGTTATCTGCGGGCTGAGTTTCACCGAAACCGGGAGCTTGATCTTGTCCTTGACCTGCCCGACTATCTCGAGCATCTCACTCTCGAGTCGGCCCGAGTCGCGCTCGGCCGAGCTGCCCAATGTGTAGATGTTGAGTTCGATCCCATCGACACCCACATCGCCAAGCTGGCGGGCCCAATCGATCCATGTTCCGGGGCGGGTCGCGTTGAGGCTCGCGATGAGCGGCATTCGCACCGCTTTGCGTGCTTTCTCGAGCCAAAACAGGTGCTGCTCGGGGCCTGCGTGTTCGATGTCCGGGAAATAGCTTTGCGCCTCCTGGTAGTAGTCGGCTCCAACCTCGAGCGCCTCCTCGAACTCCTGGCGTTCGAGGTCGATCTGCTCTTCGAACAGGGATTTGACTACAAGCGCGCCGGCACCGTTGTCTTCAGCCTCCTTGATGCGCTCGATTTGCTTGGAGAGTGAGCACGCCCCGACCACGAGAGGGCTGTCGAGCTTGAGGCCCATGTAGGTCGTCGAAATATCGGCCATCTGTCCTCCTGTTTAGAACGGCTCGGTCCTCTAGAGCCGAGCTTTGGCATGTTCGCGCCTTCGGTGGGCGCCGATAAGGCGCCTGTCGCGCAAAGGCACAGGAGTGCTTAATAGCACAAGCCCCCGAGAGGCGCCAAGGCTCGTCGGCCCTCCTAGCCAGAATCGTCGGTGCCGGGGCGATGGCGCTCGGGGGGAGCGAGACGCTCCAGATCCCACCAGCGTTCAAAAGGCCGCTCGCGGCGCTCGAACAGCACCCAGCCCCGGTTGGCGCTGATCTGGCGCAGCCAAGGCCGCATGGACTCGACCCGGCCGAGCTCCGAGCGTTGGACCAGGAAATAGTCATAGTAGTGGAAGCGGGTCGAGCGCCCGGGCTCGTAGGGCAGTGTCGGGGGCACTTTGCCCGGGCGATAGCGCACGGGACAGGTGACGAACTCGGCGAACTGCACGTCGGTGACCCCTCCATGCCAAAGCATGAAGTTGTAGTGCAGGTGCCAGAACACATTTCCGTTGGCCACTTCGCTGAACAGGTGACTCCCCGAGACCTTATAGAGTCGTGACCAGGGGCGCATCTCGTCGAAGAGCGCCGGGTAGTCGTCGAGCTCCCGATCGTAGGCAAGAAACCGGTTGCCCACATAGACCCCTTGGGCGATTATCAATGTCCCCAGCGCCAACGCGAAGACGACTCCAAGCACTCGTCCGCGGAACCAGCCCATCCAGGTGACGAGCATGATCGCGAACAGAGGAATGTGGCGCGCCGAGATCACCGCCTGGTTGCGAATGTGGACCGGCAGCAGGAAGACGGTGGCGCCGACGACGATGGTCAGCACCTCCGGCAGAAATCGCGCGGACCAATGGCGCCCGTGCGCTTTATCTGCGGCCACTCTGCTCGTCTGCTGGAGCGCTTCGGGCTGGCCGCGGGCCATCAACCCGACCGCCATGCACAGCAGGGTCAAGAGCAGCAGGACCTCGTCGCCTGAGTCCCTGAAATAGTCGAGCAGGTAGGTGAAGACGCGCTCGAGGGTTTGGCTGGGGGGGCGATACGCGGCGCCGAACCCTTCGCTCGGGGGGGCGAAGGTGTGGACCTCATCGTGGTCCTCGTACAGCAGGAAGAAGCGGATGAACCAGGGTACGAAGAGGATTAACGAGGCTCCCGGCACGAGCAGGTTCCGGAAGGTACGTCTCAAGCCCGCCCACAGGAGGAGTCCCATGATCCCCGCGAGCAACATGTAGAGGAGATACATCTGCGCATGGGCCAGAAAAATGAGGCAAGCCAGGGCGATCACCCCGAACCCGCGTCCCACCCCACCGTTCCGCAGGAAGCGATAAAACAGGCCGAGCGCAAAAAAGAGCAGCGGCACCGAGATCAGATAGCCCGCGAATCCGGTCCGAAACAGGCCGCTGAAGAGGAACAGGAAGCCGAACAGAGCGAGCCGCCGTGGGCGTCCAAAGGAGTCGAGCAGGTACGCGAGGCTGAGCGGTACGAGCAATACGTACAGCGTCAGGAAGATCTTGTTGGCGGTCTCGAGCGGCACCGCTGTGGGCAGCACCAGCGCCAACCAGTGCACCGTGTAGTAGTATAGCAGGTTCGGCTTGATGAAATCGGGGAGCTTGAACAGCTCGGGGTAGATGCTACCCGGCGTGTGGTAGTTGTGGATTATCTCGGCCACCGCGAGGTGTTGATAGATGTCTCCCTGGGGCAAGATACGGATGAGCCAGATAGGAATCGCCTGGGCGAGAAAAGCTGCCACGAAGAGTACGGTCAGGAGCGGGTGGCGCTCGATTGTTCGCCACAGCGCGCGGAGACCACGGGCTGCGGGCGGGGAGAGCGAATGGTTTGCCGACAGCGTCGGCTCGTGATGGTTTGAGTTGCCCATGACCTCGCACATTTAGGAGCGATTTGTCCGTCGCGCGCGCGCGCCCAGGAGGCGTTCTCGAATAATCGTCAAGACCGTTTTTTCTCGATCGAGGATTACGCCCTGCTCGTTGAAGCGCGCCGTGCTCTCCAAAGCGAGGTTGCGCATGATCGCGAACATCTCTTCGGCCTTGATCCCGGCTTGCAGTAGCCTGTCCTTGCCGACCGCTTGGACCACGCCGGAGACGTGACGGCTCAGCGCGTCGAGGATCTCTTGGAGCTCCTCCTGGCGGCGTCGGCTATGCTCTCGAGTCTCGTCGAGCTCCCTTACTCTGCGGTCGCTGACTGCCAGCGCCGCCGAGATCGCCTTGTCGTCCTGATCGGTCGGCTCGCCGTTCAGGTTCGCGACCGCTCGCTCGACCTCGGAGGGCCCGGAGTGTGATTCGTTCGGGGCGCTTTGGAGCTTCTCGTTGTCTGCGCTCAGCCGTTGGCAAAGCAACTCGAGGCGCGCCACCTCACGTCGCAACCTGGTGATCTCCTCGTTCTCTCGTTGCCCAAGCGCCACTAGCCTGGTGACCGTGAGGGCGTGGTCCTCACTGTCGGACGAGATCGCCGCATCGGCCTGCCACATTGCCTCTTCCAGTTCTCCTCCGACGTCGAACGCCAGGGCGTCGGCGTGTGTAGAGTCGGCGATCTCTTCCACGGGAGGGGACGGTCTTCGTTCGGCCAGCGCTCGTTCGAATTGCACGAGCTTTGCGACCGCTTGCGCCTCGCGCTCGGCGGCGCGCTTTTCTTTGAGCTTGGCAGTCTTGACCGCCTCCATCAGTCGTTTGCGCTCCTCACTCCACGATCTGCTCTCGGCCCGCGTGACCTCCAGCGCCGCCACCAAGCGAGAGGCTTTTGTCTCGGCGCGCTTGACTTCTTCCGAAGCCGCGGCGAGTTGTTTTGCCAGAAGCTCGTTGCGCTCGTGCTGCTCTCTCGCGGCGCGCTCGAGCGAGTCACGCTCCGTGTGCAGCCGGGCGCGCTCATGCTTGAGGCGACTCCGCTCCTTTTCCAGTCTGGCGTGTTCGGTTTCGGCCTCGGCGAGCTTCGCGGCGATCTCTTGCAAGCGGCCATCGAGATCCCCGGAGGTCGCCGCGCGCTCCTCATATTCGCGCTTCAAGGTCGCGAGACGTTCTTCGGTTGCCGCGAGCTTTGTTGCGAGCGCCGCTTTCTCTTGGCTGAGCGTCTCGAGGGGTTGTTTTTGGGCGTCGAGGCGCCGATCCAGCGCGCGCGTTTCGATGATCGCTTGGCGGCGCGCTTCCTCCGCGGCCAGACGTGCCTCTTCTAGTTCCTTGCGTTTACGCTCGGCCTCATCGGCTTCAGCGCGGGCGTTCTCCAATGCCTCCTCGAGATCGGCGAGCTGGACCGTCAATTGATCACACTCGCTCCAGGCGCGGTCAGCCTCTTCCTGAGCCTCGGCGAGCTTGCTCTCGAGCCCCACGAAGGCCTCCGGCGGCAGCTTGGATTCGGATTCGGATTCGGGTTCGGGTTCGGGCTCGGGCTCGGGTTCGTGTTCGGGCTCGGGTTCGGGTTCGGGCTCGGGTTCGGGCTTGGGCTCGGGTTCGGGCTCGGGCTCGGGCGCCGCGACGGGCTGGGTTTCCAAGGCTTCGGCGGCGTGAAACATCTCTTTGAGGCGAAGTAGCTCGCGCGACTCGACTTGAAGCTCTGCGACCGCCTTCTTGCGCTCGCCGTCTATCACGATCGCCTTTTCGCGCAACCGCATGAACGCATCCCGCGCCTTGTCCCGCTGTGCGCGGCAGAGGCTCAACTCTTCCTCTCGGAACACCAGCGCCCGTGCCAGCAGGCGAATGTATGCGTCGGTAGAGAGCGGTTGTTCGGACTCGTGGGGTTCGTCCGGTAACGGCGGCGGAGTCACTTTGACGCTCCTCTTGCGAGTCGCTTCCGGCATTTCTCGGGGCTTGCGGCGAGCGTGTGGATGGGCCTTTGCGATCTCCGGCGATTGAAACTCCGCCGGGTCTAACGGCCGCGAGCCGGGCTGCAAAAGCGCCGGGTCGCCAAGCAGCGCATGGACGGCGCTCAAGCGCTCGATGGTCTCTTTGAAGACTTGCTCTTCGCCTCGCAGCGGCAGTAGTCGGCAGTCGTCGATCAGATCGTTGTCAGTCGCCTTTTGGGCCTCGGACGGTGAGGCGCACAACGCGAGACAAGGGATCCCGGCCAGGCGCTTCTGTTTCTTTGTCGCGCGGAGGACCTGGTTGATGCGCGCGATGGTCTCCTCGCAGATCACGACGACTCGAGGGATCTCGGCGTCAAGCGCCGCCGGCAGCTCTGTCACACCTGCGACGCGGCGGCAACCCCACCCGATTTTTTTTAGCTGCCCTGCCACCTGCGCGCTGAGTGCCGCTTCAGAGCTGATGATGATAGCCGAGTCCATCCCCCAAAAATCCTTCTTCAAGGTGCCGGTGAGAGCTCTGGTGCCGTCACCGTTTGCGCCTCCATGTTAGCCTCGCTCGCGCTGTATGCGCCAGTTTCAATTACTCCGGTTCCAATGGGCTGAGTGAGCGATGATCTAGTGGTGGATTGAAGTAGCCGAAGCGGAGCGTGGGCTCTTTCTCTCGTAGCGACTCCATGAAACCAGTGAGACCGATGGGCGGCGAAGTGTGCGCCGCTCCCCGAACACGGTGCTCAAAGAGCACCGGGTCGACGTTCAGGTTACGCATCTGGATCATGTCCACCCCCGGATCGGCGAGGAGCTGCGCCAGCGCCTCGACCTCCGCCTCGGTGTCGGTCACCCCCGGAAAAACAAGCATGTTCAGCATTAGATAGCCGCCTGCCCGCTTCACTTCTCGGCAGGCGTTGCGCACTTCGTCGAGACCGTAGCCCTGAGGGTTGTGATAGGCCTCGAACAACTCATTGCGGGCACTTATGATGCTGACTCGCAGGCTGTCAAGCCCGGCGGCCATGAGCCGAGCCACGGTTCGTGGCCGCGATGCGTTGGTGTTCAAGTTGATGGTGCCGGTCTCGGAGCGCTTACGGATGAGGTTGATCGACTCCTCGAGCAGCGCGCCGTTCAAAAGCGGCTCTCCTTCGCATCCCTGGCCGAAGCTCGCCACCGCCCGCGGCACCCTGCCGAAGTGGGTGAGCGCCACTTCCGCTACCTCCGGGGCGCTTGGAGTGAACTCGATACGTTCGTGACTGGCGACACACGCGCCGCCGGGTTGCTTCGATATGCACCCAAGACAAGCCGCGTTGCATTGCCGGGCAGTCGGCAGCGGTGCTTCGAAGCGACGCAGGAAAAAGTTTTGCGCTGCCCGACAGCCATACTCCAGCGCACAGCGCCGGAGCTGGTGGAAGATTCGGTTTTGACGGTGTGCCGCGAGCTCGGTATGCACCGCCGCTTCGATCTCGGCGCGGTCGAACAGTGCCGGATCCTGGCGCCGCTCAGGATCGATCCTCAATGCGGTGGTCCAGAAGCGATCGTCGGCGAATCCGAGCGGCGCATAGGCGAAAGTGGGTAGCGCCGGCGCTTTCGAATGCGCTTGATAGGCCGGGTGGAGCAATCTCAGGTAGGCCGGTGCGATGAACGCGGCGACCGCGGTGGCGGGAGTGGCTCTTCCGCCCGCCGAACGGACGGCGCGGATCGGGCGCACTCGGCCGGTGCGGGGGGCGCGCCCGAGCGGTGTGCGCCCGGGCAGAAGGTAGACGTCGCTGCCGTCGGGCAGCGGGATCAGCTCGTCTTTGCGCACCGCGCGAACATCGGCACCGTCGAAAGCCACTAACTCCTCGCGGGGGTGGTCAAAGATGCGCCCGCGCCGGTCGGCGTAGACCATCCGCGGTGTCTCGCTGGGACTCTCGATCGCCATCGTCATGGCCCAAAACAAGAGCTGGTGGTTGACCCAAGCCGCGGATCCTCCGAGACGTCGGAAGGGAGTCGCAAGGAGCGCTGTCCTCCGGCGCGGGGCTGTCTGAGTGTAGCTCTTTGCATGGGCTCTTCCCGGCCAAGCCGACGCTGAAAGTCGGCGCCTCGAGTGACGCAGGGGCAATTTTGCCCCCCAAAGAGTTTTTCGGCAACTCGTCCTGAGGCGGCCCAAGCCTTTAGGCTTGCAATTGGTCGTGAAGGTTTGCTATCAACGCATTCCCACCTGGGGCGTGTTCCGCGGAGATCGTGGCGCGCGGTGAACGGCAAACTAGTTTGGGGCTGTAGCTCAGTTGGGAGAGCGCTAGAATCGCACTCTAGAGGCCGGGGGTTCGAGCCCCCCCAGCTCCACACCATAATCGTCGACTCATCTTGGCAAACGCGCGGGGACCCAGGCGACGACTGCGGCGTTTCTCACCGTGGCGTCGTGTTATGTGGGTTTCGGCCTGCGCTGTCGCGTGGGAGGCCCAAAGCTTGCTGTGAGCGTCGTTTATCGGTAGTGTCTAATGCGTCTGGAGGTGATACTCCGACGCCGACGGCGCGGTGCTTTTCTCCTGCAGAACAATCTCCTCACCTGAACACTGGAGCCCCAGCATGAAGTGGAAGCTTTCTCTGGGTATAGGGTTGCTCGCGTTGATTCTTGCAGGATGCGACCGACCCTCGAGTATGGGAGGCACCGCCGCGCGAGGAGCTGCGGTGAAGGAGGAAGGAGCCCGCCCAGCGTTTCCCAGCCAAGAGGTGAGGTTCATCTATCCGCGTCCCGGAACTCTGTATCCCGCAGACTTTCGTTCGCCGCACTTTCGGTGGGCGGCGCCCACAGAACAAGTTGCGAGTTGGCATGTGACCCTGAAGGTGCAAGGGCATGAAGAGGACGTGAGCACGACCACGGAGAAAGACATCTGGCGCCCTGATCGAGCGGTCTGGGAGAGCTTGAAGCAAAAGAGCCTCGAGTCTGGACGGACAATAGTGGCAAGAGTTGAGGGGTTGTCCGCCGAACCGTCACGGCAGGTCGTCGCGGTGGGCGAGGTTCGTTTTGGGGTTTCAGAGTTCCCCGTCGCCGCATCGATTTTATATCGGCAAGTTCCGCTGCCCATCCCGGGGGTGGAAGGACATGAGCTGATCCGGTGGGATCTCGGCGATGTGGCGTCCGACAACGAGCCCAGGACGCTTCTCACGGGGCTGACTTCCTGCCTGAATTGCCACGCTTCGTCCTTGGACGGGCGGGTCGTCGGATTCGACATCAACTACGAAGATTTCAATCGGTCCCGTTTCGTAATTGCGGAAATGGCGGAGACGATCGAGTTGACCTGGGAACGCCATTTCAGTTGGAATGATGGCCTGGAATCCGACGAAAACGAACACGGCCACCTGTTCGGCGCAAACACTGCTCGAATCTCACCAGACGGCAGATACGTGGTGGCCGGCGGTAAGACGGATGACGTTATTTTGGCGCCGCTAGACTTGCCCGAGTACTCTTTGCTTGGCGATCAGACCGCCGGAATTCTGCTCATTTATGACGTCGAGAGCGGCGAGATCACACCTCTCCCCGGAGCATCTGATGTCAATTACAACCATGGATTTCCAGATTGGACTCCAGACGGAGAGTCAGTGGTTTTTTCACGCGCCAAGGTCGACCAAAGGGTAGTCGGGGTCCCAGACCAAGACGACATCACCGAAGAGGTCTTGTCCAGCTTGGGACTCGGCGACGTCGACGCCATTGATCGTCATCTTGGGCTCGACAACGTGAAGTTCGACTTGTACAGAATTCCCTTCAACAATGGTGACGGGGGTGTCGCGAAACCCATCCCGGGAGGTGCCGGCGGAGGATGGAGCAACTACTCCCCACGTGTCTCTCCCGACGGAAAATGGATCGTGTATACGAGAAGTAGAGCCGGGAGTTTCGTACGGCCCGATGCAAACCTGTACGTTCTGCCTCTGGAGGGGGGGGAGCCCCGCCCTCTCGCAACGAATAGCTCGAGGATGGACACATGGCATTCATGGTCTCCTAATGGGAAGTGGCTCGTTTTTTCATCCAAACGAGATGGGAGCTTCACCAACATGTATCTTACGCACATCGACGACGACGGGGACGCCTCGCCGGCCATCTGGCTGGCCGATTATCGAGCTCCCGGCCTGGCTGTCAACCTACCGGAGTTCTTTCCGGTTAGAGAGGGCGAACTACTGGAGATAAGGCTTGATCCACGCTTGGATGTATTCGAAGAGTAGTGCGGGCTACGAAGAGTCGGTGAGAGAGATTCCGCAAATTGAATTACCTCAGAGGTACTGCAGAGTTCCTGACTGGCCGTGATGCCCCAGAAACCGGCAAAGACCACTTATTATTGTGATTGTTTGGTATTCTGGCTTGGGAGTTGATTCGATGGTCAATTGCTTGACGAGGTATACGTTCGGTGAAGCGACGCCGTCTTCCGATGCATCGGCGGAAGCTCCGCCCGCGGTCGCCCACGTTTCACGGTTCAGCCCCATTGGAGAAGGGGCGGACGAGTTCCACCTTTGTATCCGACCCTGTGGCGCAGGATCGTTCTCCTCGCAACTCCAGGCACTGACGACGAGTTACCGGGCGGCTTGCCGAGAGCTCCAACTGGACGCGGAGAGCCTTGTCTTCCAGCACGTTTTTTTGAGCGACGCTGCCAATCAGGAGACTCAGCTGGAACGCTTCCCCTTCGAAAGTGGACCGACCGTGGCGGCCGCTTCTCTGATCCAGCAGCCACCTCTGCCGGCCGCCAAGCTCGCTCTCTGGGCGTATCATGTCCGTGACTGCGCGTCGCTCAGGAAGCGCGCCGTGGGGCCCGGCGGCGTAGCACTCGAGAGGGGCGAACTGACCCATCTCTGGCAGCTCGGCCTCGTGCCGGTGAACCACCGTGGAGGAACGGTCGAGGAACAGACCCTCGAGGTTTTTGAGCGACTCCAGGCGTCTCTAAATGAATCGGGCGGCGACCTCGCGACGAGTATCTTGCGTACGTGGGTCTACGTTTCCGACATCGATCGCAACTACAACGCGATGGTCGTCAGTCGACGCAGCCTATTCGCGGCACATGGCTTGACACCGGAGACACACTTCTTCGCAAGCACCGGTATCGAGGGGCGTCGCGACGATCCGCAAGTCCTGGTGCAGCTCGGCGCCTACGCCGTCCTGGGCTTGGCTCCCAATCGCCGGACGTTCCTCGAAGCCCCCCGGCAGCTCGGCCCGACACATGCCTATGGCGTGACCTTTGAGAGGGGAACTGCGGTGGATTATGGCGACCGCCGTCATGTCATCATTTCGGGCACCGCGGCCATCGATCCTGCGGGTGAGACTCTGTTCTTGGGTGACGTCGTGCAGCAGACCGAACGGGCGCTCGACAATGTGGCCGCGCTTCTCGACGCCGCCAATGCGGGCTTCGGCGATGTCGCGCAGGCGATTATCTATTTGCGGGACTCATCCGATCTTCCAGCGATTGAGGCGGTCCTGAAGCGCCGCGGGTTTCACACGCCCTACATTACCGTCCACGGTCGGATATGTCGGTCGGAGTGGCTCGTCGAGATCGAGTGCATGGCGGTAACACCGGCGGATGATCCCTCATTGGGAAGGTTCTGACAGGACCCGACGCGTGTCAGTTGTGCCGGAAGATATAGGGCCCGCGGACCGAGAGGTCACTCTCTCTCTCAACAAAGGAGTGCCAGACGAGAACGCGTTGCGCGAAGTCGTTGACTGCCTCGGCGACGGTCATTGGCCCCGGAAAAATGCGGAGGCGCAACCGCGACGAACGGCCCGTGACCCGGTCGATTGCTCCTGGAGTCGCCCACGCGTCCGGCGGGGGGCCCGTGATCTTGCCGATGAAGCGTGCGTAGCGGTGATGAAAGACATCGTGCGCCGGCGCCGTGTCGGGCCAGTGCCCGAAGATCAGTGTGAGCCCCGTCACTTCCGCGCGCCCCCCGCTCGTCAGAACGTTGAGTG
Source organism: Bradymonadales bacterium (assembly GCA_003559575.1). Lineage (GTDB taxonomy): Bacteria > Myxococcota_A > UBA9042 > PWKZ01 > PWKZ01 > PWKZ01. The sequence continues at coordinate 10,989 of PWKZ01000080.1, forward strand.
GGACGTCTGCCCAGTCGGGTACCCTGATATCGGTGATGGCGAGCGGTGGGCCGGGCTGCGTGAGATCGATCTCCAGCACGTCGGGGCTGCCATCTCCGGTCGTATCCACTTCCCCGACACCCTCGGGGCAGGCTTGAGACACGCACTGGAGCGGTGTATCGAGGGCAGGTCCGACGTATCGCAGCCACTCGGATTCGCGGTCGAGAAGCCGATGCGACAGGTCGACTTCGACCACCACCGGCGAACCATCAAGATCGACGCGTTCATCCACATGCCAGCCATAGGGGGGGCTGCTGGTGCGTGGCGCTCGATTACGCAGCTCGTCGCCCAGGTCGACGAGGTTGCGCCATGGCTGGAAGGATAGATGGTCAGCCAGGCGTCCGTAGTTCGGCCAGGGGGCGACCGAGGTGATCCGCGCGCGCTCCCATCGCACGTATTCGGCGTCCTCCGCGCGCTGGCCCGGATGGCGCTCGTGGTAGCGCGGGTCTACCGGCACGTTGACTTCGCGGATCGCCGTCACTCCACCCCAGCTCATGGCAGAGAGTAGCAGGAGCGCGAGGCCCCATCGCCGCGGGCTGCGGACTGCGGCTTCGATTCCCGCCGTCATCCAGATCGCTATCGGTACGAAGATGATGATGATGATGCCCATCTTGTTCGGGACATCCCACTCCTCCTGCAGACTGAGGAACAGGTACGTCGGCGCGAACCAGAGCAAGAGGATCAGGCCCTCCGTCCTCTTGCGGAATGCCGCGAACACCCCGAGCAGCAGCGCCGCGAACAGCACGACGCCGAGCTTATCGATGAGATAGACAGGCCACATGAGGAACGTGGGGAAAGGATTCCAAGGTGTCCGAACGACAGTCTCGTAGAGTGGCCACTGCAGCATCCCTGGATACTCCCCAATGAAACGGTGCGGATTGAGGGAGGAGACGCGGTAGTTTTCGAAGTTCGTAAGCCCGCCCCACGCGAGGCAGTGATGGATATGGCAAATGAGGCTGACCATGTTGAATGGTATGAACGCGCGTAGGAAAGCCCGCCAGCGTGATCCTTCATAGCGCCATAACACGACGATCATTGCCGGCGCCGAGAGCAGCATGATGTGGCGGCTGAGCCAGATGAGCCCACATAATGCGCCAATCGTGAACCACGGCATCCCTCTGCGGCGCAGAAGGGCAAACAGCAGCGCCGAGAAGCCGAGCGTGATGAAGTTCTCATCCGTGATTGACAGGCTCATGACGTAGGGATTCAGCGGCAGCGCCGCCAGTACGAACCACCCCCACTCCCTTCGTCCGAGGAACCGAGCACCGGCGAGAAAGCCGCCGAGCGCCATCGCGAAGACGAGAAATCCGTAGATGACACGGGGGCCCAGGCTGCCGTGGAGCGCGACGAACGTCGTCATGAGGGCGATGTTGCCGAGGCGTTGGTCCTCTTCGTTGCTTCGCAGGAGGTCGTGCGACTCTCCTTCGAGCTGCAACACCTGCCCTGTTACCTGAAACATGCACGAATCATGGAAGTGCATGCGAGTGTCGTATCGCACGAACGCAAACAATCCGATCGCGAGCGCGACCAGCAGGACCGGCAATGCGCACCGCCACCCGCGGCGGAGATGAGAGGGGACACGTGCTCCCCGGCGGACGAAGATAATGAGCGCGGCGAGCGTCACGGAGGCTCCGCTCACCACGATGACGCCCGGTGTGAGTGGGGCGCCGGTGAACAACACATAGGCGAAGGCGATGACGGGGACGAGCCCCATTCCCCACACCAGCGCGACGATCACATGATTCAGCGGTCCACGTTCATCTTCCTCGGAGGTCACCGGGTGCCAATTCAAGGCGACCATGAGACCGGGGATCAGCATACCGGCGAGTGTGAGGACAACCTGGAAGATACCAATTAGCATGGGGCCTCAGCCTTGTCGCGGCACCTCGGCGGAAAGGTCGCCCGACCAAACGGTTCTGGTTATTGCGCGCACCGTGTCAAATCTCACGGAGTCTCCTCCGCCGGCGACTCAAACCCCTCCCAGTGCGCGCGGAGAAAGGCGGTGAGTTGCCGCCCGATGAGCAGGTGTCCTCTCGGATTGGGGTGGATGATGTCGTGGAACAGTGCGTGGTAGGGGATGACGCGCGCAAGCAATTCGTAAGGCACGCCGAGATCCTTTGCGCTCTCGCGCAACCAGGGATAACCACGAGGATCATCGCCCGTCTCCGGGGGGAGCGCGTCGGGAATCCAGCCGGCCAGGTCATCGAAATCGACGTCCAGGACGCCGAGGCACACGTCGGGCCTCGCGCGACAGCGCATGGACATGTGCTCACCATGGCGAGGCCCGTCGGCGCGAATCAGAGAGAGCACCACCGCCTTCGCGCCGCGCTGTTTGACAAGATCGATGAGCGCGTCCATGTCGTCTCCGTAGAAGTGGGCCGCATGTGCCGATGTATCTTCGAGTTGGTGCCGATAGGGGTTGCCGAAGAGCGTCCGCGAGATTCGTTGCGCCAGGAATGATCGGTGCAGCAGCTCGAGAACGAGGTGATTCACCAAGGACGGCTCGTCGTGCCCCGAGATGCGCCAAAGCACTTGGTCGTAGTCGTTGGCGGGGGTCTGAATGACGACGAGATCGGGGGAGACATCACCGAACTCCTCAAACAGCAGGCGGAGTGTTTCCGACGTGCATCCCCTGAGCGCGAGGTTCCAAACCTCGACATGCTCCGGCGCCGCCGCGCGCATGACGCTCGAAAATCGTTCTTCCTCCACGATTCCATAGCCGAACCCAGTAGAGTCCCCGAGTATGAGGATGCGCCGGCGGCCAGGCTCTTTCCCGGGCTCGAACGGGCCATCCCGAAAGCCCATCGCGTTCATTGCCTCGTGAATGGGGATCATGATGCGGTCGTAGGGAGGTGCACTCTTGGCCGGCGCCTGGATCCATTCGGAGTTGGGCTTGTGTGGCCAGCAGATTGTCAGTAGTTCATCGCGGTGCATCCGCAGGAACTTCCAGCGCCAGCGGTTGAGTGCCGTGTAGAAGCGGAAGGCGACGGACTCCTCGGTGGGCTGATGAGCTAGCCGATAGCCCAGCTCGACGAGCCCCAGCACCATGCACGCAAGGACCGTGGAAGAAAGGAAGATGAGGAGTTTGGCACCTAGTCGTCGAGCTCGCCTCTCAGGGCGGTCATGCGCCGACACCGCGAGATCTTTGCTTTGAACCGGCGGGTTTCCCATTCGGCATCCCCCGGCTCAAAGTGACGAGGGTCCCCAGCGCGGCCGGTCGCTGGAGTCTTCTTCGTTCATGAGGTAGACGTCGAGTGCTTCGTCGAGGTGTAGTCTCTGAAGATCGCCGGGCTGGATCGGGAAGAACTCGGGCAGATTGACCGCCAGTGATTCTTTCCGGAAGTGGGACAGCAGGATCGCTGGAGAATCGTTGCCATCTTCGTCGATGTGCGTCAGGTACAGGTTTGTGTATGGGCTGTCGCGCTTTGAAACGAACGCCAGCCAACGGCTGTTTGGTGACCAGGTGTGACCGGAGTCAGTGGTGTCGCTGCTGCAGGAGAGGCGGCGGGCCTCGCCTCCTTCGGCTGGAATTATGTAGAGGTCGGAATCCGGCGGAACGAATGTGCCGGTCTCGCTCTTCCGAAACACGATCCATTTGCCGTCCGGCGAGACCCTCGGAGCGTAGTTGTTTTTACCGTTGTCATGGGCGCCGGGAAGCGGCTGAGGCACTCCGCCGCGCCCCTCGTTGAAGGGCATCGTGTAAAGATCGAGTTGGAGATGCTGTGCCTTTAGGAGATCGTCAAGGTCCAACGAGAGCATTTTCTCCCTACGCTCATGGGTCCAACCGAGCAGCTCCTCACGCACGGGTGCGCGAGCCAGCACGATCCTTTCGCCGTCCGGGAAGAACCAGGGGAAGGCGTGCACGTAATCCGGGGAGTCCGCCCCCGGCAAGGGGGTCACCTCACCGGTGGTCGTGTCATAGAACGCCAAAATACCGAGAACGGTTGCCCCCTGAAGGGAATGCCACTTGTCCGCGCGCGGCGAAATGACGTTGTCGTCCACCAGAACTTCGGAGATGAAGTAGCGTCCGTCAGGCGAAGGCATCGTCGCTCCCGCGGTGCAGAGACTCTCGCTCGGGCAAATGGGCCCCCCGCGGAACTCGTTCCATGAGAAGGTGTTCGACTTGGAGAGATGCACTTCGGGCCCCACCTCGGCGATCACGTAGTGGGATCGGTCATGATCGTCGTAGTTGATGTCGAAGGCGAGATGGCTGCCATCCGCCGACACGGAGTGACAGTTCAGGCACGCGTTGAGCCCGGTCAAGAGCAGATCGGGTTCGTCGTAGGAGGAGACGGTGCCCTTGCGCCACTCGACCTCGTCGTAGCGACTCGGTGGCGGCAAGGGGAGCGGAACCAGCCGGTACACGAGCGGCGCGCCGACCGGGTGGGCGGAGATTCGGAAGGAGACGGTGTCGGCCGCGAGAACACGTGCCGGAGAGCGCCGTGAAATTGCCACGACGCTCAAAAAGGCTTCCTCGTTCGTGCCCGCCAAAGCCTCAATAATCGCGGTCCAATCTTCCCTGCGCGGAGACCATTGTGTCTCCTGCGGGCGTGCCGTATAGCGAGTGTCCATGGAAGGCACCCGAATCGTCACGAACCAGTGCGGCTGAGAGCGTCTCTCCCACTCCCAATCGACAATCGGGGAGCGCATATCCGCAGGATACACTGTTTCCGGTAGTGGGTAGCGAATCAACAGGGGCGGGGTTGTCGGCTCCGACAAAGCCTTCCAGGAGGCGAAAACCTCTAGGAGCTCCGGATCTTCCGCCTCGCGACACGAGCTGAGCGCCAACAAGAGCAGACACATTGCGCAACTCGCATTCGCTGTCTTCAGCATGGCCACTCTCCCGATGCGCCAGCCGCCGGGCTCACCGGCTTACACCTTAACTTCTTCACCTCGGCTGGGCAAGAGCCGGCGGAAGGCGACCCTTCTCGGTGTAGAGTGAGTGGACGGCGGTCTCGATGTCGCCGACCTCCACACGGTGACCACCCCGCTCGACGGTCACGGCGGCGGCGCGAACCGCGGCCTTGTAGATCTCTCCGCCCGTGAGGTCATACCGTTTCCCGAGCCGGTGGATATTCACATCATCCGAGAGAGGTAGCGACGCAGGGAGGTGAAGGCGCCACAGGGCCGCCCGTTGCTCGTCGTCGGGTGGCTTGAAGCGAATGTGGTACGACAGACGGCGCGCGAAGGCCGTATCAATGGCCGATTCGAGGTTCGTCGTCAGGACCACCATGCCGTCGAATCGCTCGATTGCCTCGAGCAGATAGTTGACGATCTGTGCTCCGAACCGCTCGCCCCCCTCTGCAGTGGAGGACCGCTGCCGGAAGAGCGCGTCCGCCTCGTCGAAGAGCAGCGCGCTGCCGGATGTCCGGGCTTCTCTAAAAAGTTGGGCCAGGTGTTTCTCCGTCTCGCCGACCCACTTGCTGAGCAGCGCGGCGACATCGACCTGAAACAGTTCGCGGCGCGCATCCTTGGCGAGAAGCCCCGCCGCGAGTGTCTTGCCGGTCCCCGAAGGCCCCGAAAAGAGAACCTTGACACCGCGGCCCGTCGCGCGTGTCGAGAGCCCCCAGGTGTCCATGATCTGTTCGTGGTTGGCGGCGAGCGCTCTCACCTGCCTGATTAGATGGAGTGTCTCCGTCGGCAGGATAATCTCGTGCCAGCCGAGTTTTACCTCGACGCGCCGCGCGAAGCGGGGGAGATTGAGGGCCACGAGCGATCGCGCGACCTCGACGAGAGGCCGCCGTGACAGATCGTGGACGCGCATCGCATGCTCCATTGTCCGCGCGTCACAAGGCACCTCGGCCAGGGATGGGAGATCGCAATCGGGCGTCCGCCCGAGCCGTTGGTGGAGGTAGCGCCATAAGAACTCGCGCTCGCGACCGGACCGGCTCGGCAGATCGATCATGACGACGCGGTTTTTGCCGGGGATGTCGTGGGTCAGCGCGACTATGAGCTTGGGGGGCGCCTCCGGGTGGCATTCGAGAAAAACGAAGCCGCGCGCGGCGTGCAGCAGATCAGCCACATGGCGCAAGGCCTGCGTGTCGAGGCGCGCAAGCTGCTCCCCGCCGCGAATCTGGACGAACCCGCCCGCGAGGCCGGCCTCGCGCACCGCCTGTCTTACGAGCCGCATGATCGTCTCCGCCTCTCGCTGCGGTGGCCCACTCGGGTCGCTCGCCTCGTCGAGCTGGTTCATGAGATCGAGGGTCACGACACAGGTCTCGTGCGTGTCCACCGCGCCCGACACCTGTCGGTGGCGGGCATACTGGGCCACTCCCAAGTCGATGTTCGCCAGCCGGTCGCCTTCGATGACCACGATGGGCCTGGTCGTTCCTGATTCGCCGTCGGCAAGCGCCTCCCGGAGCGGTCCGGCGAAGTCGAGGCCGTCCCATACGGCGACGGCGTCACCCCGCGAGAGCGAGATGGGAGAGCCGTGCATGGCCCTCTCGGGTTGCATGCCGGCCATGTGGTCCACCAGCCGGCGGGTCGGCCGGAGTGTCACGACACCGTGACTGTCCGTGATCATGTCGACGAGGCCCAAGGTCAACAGGGCGGAGTGGCCGTCTTCGAAGAGGCCGCGGACACGGTAGGGGCCGTGCGGCGAGAGCATCGCGAGCACGAAGTCCTCGTCGCAATACCGCCGTGACGGGTCGTCCCACACGAGCCGATACGCGGCCAGGAAGCGGAGATCGAACTCGGGCGCGAGGAGAATCCAGAGGGCGTCGCAGTCGCGGTCGGCCAGCGGGAGGTCCCGGCGCAGGTGCTCGAACCGTTCGATGACGAGGTCGGCTGCGGGCAGCTCGACGGCGGCCCCGGCGAGCATGGAGTCGAGCGCGGCGATGTCTTCCCGGCTCTCGTACTCTATGCCGGGACGGTCCATGATGAATGCCACCAGCGCACGCCCGGCGGGGCCATCCGCGATACCCGCCAGCCACGGTGTGTTGAGGAGGAGGTGGCGGCGCAGAAGGGCGCGCACGCGAGCGAACCAGGTGTCGAGATCGCGAGGGGCGGGTGCCTGGTTACTCATGGGCCGCTCACGGGCGGTCCGGGGATGACGGGGCGCTGTCCTTCTCGAGATGCCGGAGCCAGTGTTCCGCGATGGCGCGTACTCCCGGCGACGGATCGGAGTCTCTGATCTCCTCGAGCAACGGCCCCGCTTCGCGGTGGCCGGTCTTTACGAGTGCGAGAATGGCGGCCTGTCTCACTCCCGCCACCTCGTCTCGCGCAGCTCTCGTGAGAAGCCCCTCGGGGTCGACCCGCAGCTCGCCGACCCGGGCTCCTTGCAGTGGGATGAAGGCGATTGCGGCTTCCAGCGCGGCCACGCGTGTCGCCTGCGATCGCTCCGGCTCGAAGGCTTGGAGCAGCGTGGGCCATCCCTCGGCGCGGCCGTGCTGGGCCAAATAGCCGGCCGCCAGAGGGGCTTCCTCGCGCTCGGCGGCGCCCTTTGCGAGCGCGGCGAGGAGGGCGCGGGCCTGGCCGTCGGGGTCGCCCAGGAGCGCGCGGGACATCGCGAGTTCGACCCGCACCCGTGGCTCGGTCTCGAGGCGTAGGCGCTCATCGACGAGCATATCGAGCTTCTTTGCGGTCTCGCTGTCGCCGACGGCACAGCGCCCCACGAGGAAGGCGCTCGCCTGACGGAGGGAGACCGAGTCCGACGCAAGCGCCTGGACGAGCTCGGCCACGGAGAAGGGGGGCGTCGTGAGCTCCTGACCGCGGGCCGAGGTGCCCGCGAGCGTGTGTGCCGCCACCGCCGTGCGGCCGCGCTCTCGCTCGAGCACGGTCTCGCTGCGATGAGCGAGCCCGCTCGCGCCGAGACGTACCTGACAGGTGGCTTCTTCGTTCGTGGGCATCGTCTCCTCCATCTCTGATTGCGCCGGGGCCGGCGTGGGCGGGCGAGGGTTCGCGGGAGTGGCGGATGGAGCGCGACCGGTGTTGGGGGGCGAATCCGCCTGCGTGTTCGCCGCACAGACGCCATGTGCGAAGAGCAACAGCGCCAAATACATACCGGCCCGCACCCCGGCGGGGGCGGGAGAGGAAACTCTGTGTCTCACCGCAACAACCTCACGATGGCGTCTACTGTCGAATCCTCGTCTTGCTGAGCGCGGTCGCTGTCGTCGATGGCCGTCTCCGGCCAATCTTCTTTGGCCTGGGGCTCCGGCGAGGCTGGGTCAATGGGGATCAGGAGCTGTTGGCCGGGGTGGATGAGATCGGGGTTCGAACCTATCTCGTCGCGGTTGAGCACGTGGATGCCACGCCAGCGCTTGCCTGATCCGAGAAAGCGCTCTGCAATTCGCCACAGAGTGTCGCCCGCGACGACGGTGTACACTCGCCCCGCAGCTCTTGCGGCGGCCCTGGCCTCTTGCACCAGCTGTTCGCCGTGGGCGCGAACCGCCGCCGCCAGGGGGCGCTCGATGGAGGCGCCGACGGCGTGCGCCTTGATCTCGCCCGGGCGGTCCATGTAGGGCAAGGAGACACCGTAGTGCTCGTCGGAGGCCGCCATCACCGCCCGCGCGATCTTGCCCGGATGCCGAGGACCTCCGCCGCCCTCGGTCAGCAGCGTGTCAATGGCGCCGTCGATGTCGTCCGCCGGAATCGTCTCGCTCTCGAAGCTCTCGCGCGCGACCCGGACTCCTTCGTTTTGGGCGCCCCAGTCGGCCCAGTCGTCTCGTGCGTGCTCGAGTTCGTGGGCTTCGACGGCCGCCCTGGACCAATATCCCTCGAGTGAAGCCCTGTTGGTGTGGGGGCCGAGATCGGGATCCAACGCGTCGGCGATCCTCTCGTAGTTCTCGATGGTGATGAAGTCTGCGTTGCCGCTCGGGACGTCCTTGCGTCCCCCGCCTGTGGGATGGACCCCCCAGTGGTAGTCGCAGTGAAGGGTGGCCGTCAGGTGGACCTCGTCTTCCTCCCGGGCATGCGACACCCCGGTGAACGAGAAGGTCGGGTCCATTTGGCCCAGGACGCCATCTCCCTTGATCGGGAGCCCCCCGCGAACTCTCTGTTCGGCTGTGATGGCGGCGACGACGGGGAGCGGTGGTTGATGTTCCGGCGCGACCTCGTCGACTGCCGCGCTCTCTCCCCCGCCTTCATTGGAGTCCGGCTCGTCTCGCCGACTCTCTGCGGCGTTGCGGCGGGCGGCGGTACGGAGCCCGGCGAGCACCTCGTCGTAGCTCCGCTCCGGTGTTTGCGCCAGGCGTCGTTTGACGGTGGCCGCCACCTCCTGCCGTGAAGAGTGGCGGGCGCCTTTCCGCTGGAGAAGTCGAGTGATATCCATGCTTGGCTCCGGTTGTCGTTTTGTCCCGGTCCGGCGTGCGCCTTTGATTGCGCGCGAGGGCCGCTGCATGTTCCCAGATCCCATACGGTAGGGCCCGCCCCGGGGTGTGTCAAGGGCATGAGCCTGGGGTGTCGATGGCCTGAGATGTGCTATCCTCCGAGTATGTTGCGCGGCACCACTGCGATGGAGCAAAGACCATTGAGAACCGACCGAGAGACATGCCCTGGGTGGGCGTGGGCGCGTGTTGTTTTTTTGTTACCGGCCTTAACCGGCCTCTTGGGTGCCTGTGGCGCCGATGGAGAGTTCATCGGGGCTCCGACCGACACACCGGAGGTCGTCGGCCTCGACGCGCAGCGCCCTGAGACGCCCGGCCCCGCCGACGCTCTGCCGCCGCGGGATACGCCGGTGGCCGACTTTGTCTCTTTTTCCCCTGACACCAGCTCTGACGTGGAGCGCGAACCAAGCCCGGTGGACGCAATCACCCCCGACGCCGCCGGCACCACACCGGCCGACGCGACGGGAGATGACATGGCGGCCTCGCCCGAGCCTTGGCATAGCGCTCTCTACCCTCCCGACTGGACACCCGATCACACCGACGCCGAGGGCCGGTTCCTGCACGATTTTTCCTACGCAGGTTATCGTAATGGGGAAAAAGAGCTTGGAGTCGCGAGGAAAGGAGCGCGACTCGTCGTTACGGACGCGCCGTTCGGGGCCGTCGCGACGGGGGAGGCCGACGCCACGGCCGCCGTCCAGGCCGCGGTGGACAAGGCGGCGCAGGAGGGTGGCGGGGAAGTTTTTTTCCCCGAGGGGCTCTATCGCATGGATGGCGAGGTTCGGATCTCCGCCTCCCACGTCGTGCTCCGCGGAGAGGGGCCCGCGGCAAGTCGACTGTGGTTCACGGCGAGCGAGGGCCGCTCTCACCGTAGCCATGTGACCTTCGCCGGTGATCTCCGGCACGACCTCGAGCTGCCCCTCGTGGAGGATGCGTCGGCGCGGACAACCGAGGTGTTGGTGGCGGACGCCGCGGATCTCGCGGTGGGCGACGACGTGACCCTCGGCCATGTCATCACGGAGGCGTTCGTCGAAGAGCACGGCATGACCGGCACTTGGCGCGCGTTCAACGACACCTGGCAGCCATTCGCGTGGCGCACGGTGGTGGCCGTTTGTGAGGACACGATGCCGCACCGCGTGACCTTGGACGTGCCGTTGCGCTACCCGCTCGAGATGCGCGACGCGGCGAGTTTGCGGCGGATGCAGGGGATGCTTGCGGAGGTCGGGTTCGAAGGGCTGGGCGTCGCGGACGCCGTCGACTGGGAGCAGGCATGGTCCGAAAACCAGATCCACGCCGTCGAGCTCAATGGAGTGCGCGACTCCTGGATCCGGGATGTGGCCTCCTTCCCGTCACCGGGCGCGCCGGAGGACGGCCGAGGTAGCGGCGCGCACCTGCAGTCCGGCGGCATCATCGTGCGGCGCGCGAAACGGGTGACGGTCGCCGACACTCACCTCGCCGATGCGCAAAACCGCGGCGGTGGCGGCAACGGATATCTCTTCGAAGTGCGCCGGTCGAGCGAGATTCTGTTCAGAGACTGCACCGCGCGCGGCGGCCGGCACAACTTCATCCAGAATTGGGGTTTTGGGGCCACCGGCATCGTCTGGCTGCGCATTGAGAGCGACGATGGGCGAGTGTACACATCCCCCGACTCGGCGTTACGCAAAATCGGGTATTCAGAGTTCCACCACTCCCTCGCCACGGCCAACCTCATCGACTCGTCCTGGTTGGGCGACGGCTGGTCGGCCGTCAATCGCGGCGATTGGAGCACGGGCGCGGGCCACTCGGCCACCGAGAACGTGCTGTGGAACATCCGCGGACCGGGTAGCGTAATCTCCATGCAGTACGGCTGGGGCTACGTCATCGGCACGGCGCCGGAGACACGCGTCTTCACCGCGATCCTGATGCCCAACAGTGTCGGGACAGAGCCCGAGGACTGGACCGAGGGCCTGGGCCAAGGCGCCGCCCTGGAGCCCCTGTCGCTCTACGAGGACCAACTGGCCCGCCGGCGCGCGCGGGAAGCGGGGCCATGAGTTTGGAGTCGCTGGTGTTCGCCTTCGACTTCCTCCTGTTGATGGGTGAGGTTTCAAACCGAGCACCGAGCGGAGCGCGAACCTCAATCCTCCACCCCATCCGGGATTCGGGAATTGATTCGGGTACAATTGCGGCGTCACCTTCACCAAATCGATGCTCGACGTATCGCTGCTACGCCTCCGCTCGATTTGGCTTGTTTCCTTGCACTTGCACCCGCCTCACTCCCCTCGGTCCACGGACGCGGTGGATGATTGAGGGCACAGCGATGCCGGTAGCTTGGCTGATTGCTGAATTAGGGATTGAAATCCGCGGAGACAGTGTGCTAGCTTTTGACGCGCTGCGGCGCACATGACGCGGGGCGTTGTCTCTCCCCCTCACATTGTGCGGTTCTAAACGGAGGAAATAAATGGCAGAACGTTGGGAAACCGTAAACCAGATAGCCAAGCCCGTTGATTCACTCTTTGCCCTGGGCCTCGATGCGCTCCGTCATGCCGGATACTACGACCCGTTTCGCGAGCGCCTCTACAACATTATCAAGGGAATCCAGCGCAGTGGGTTCGACAAGGACCACAACCTCGAGATCATCGGTCTCGAGAACGTCCCGCTCGAGGGCGGCGCGATTTTGGCGCCTAACCACCAGAGCTGGCTCGATGTGCAAGTGCTGGTGGCGTCAATCCCGCGGCGCGTGCGGTTCGTCGCCAAGTCGATGTTCCAGGACTGGCCGATGTTGCGCCACCTCATCGACATGTCGGACTCCATTTACATTCAGCGCGGCGGCGACAGTGATGGCCTCCAAGCGGTGGCCGACGCCCTGGCCGGCGGCAGCCTGGTGGGTGTCTTTCCCGAAGGGACGATCCCGGGCGAGGAGAACTTCGCGCGTTGGGACGTGGAGCCCGAGACCGGTTTGCTGAAGGGCAAGACCGGGGTCGTGAGGCTCGCGTTGATGGCCGGCGTCCAGGTGATCCCGGTGGGCATCAGCGGCACCGGCAAGTCATTGCCGCCCGAGTCCTATCCTCGCCTCCAACAACTGCCGGTCAAGAAACCGGCGCCGATCACGATTCGCTTCGGCAAACCGATCACCTTCGAGGGCAAGGACATCAACTCGGTTAACCGCAAGCAGCTCCGTGAGATGACGGATGAGGTCATGCGGGCCATCTCGGCGCTCATCGACCACAGCCGGGGGTTCGTGCCGATTACCGTTCCAGTCGAGCGCAAGACCAAGCCTGCGCGGACCCCGACCTTCGCGCTGCGCAGCAAGCCCACCACCCGCAAGCGCAAGTCGCCGGTGGGAGCGCTGGTGCTCCATGGCTTCACCTCACACATCTCCTGCGTAAGCCCTATCGAAGATCTCTTGAAGGACCGCAAAATCCCGTACCGGTTCCCGCTGCTGCGTGGCCACGGTACACGCTATGAAGATCTGGTGGGAGTGACCGCCAAGGACTGGTACGAAGACGCCGAAGACGCGATGCTCGAACTGTTGCAAGAGTGTGAGCAGGTCATCCTGATCGGCCACTCCATGGGAGGGCTGTTGGCGCTCGATCTCGCGGCGCACTGGAACGACAAGGTCCGGGCGGTGGTGCCGGTGGCGCCGGCGATCAAGTTCGCCGATCCGCTGACGGCGTTGACACCGGTGCTCGCCAAGTTGTTCGGCTTCTGGCCCAGCCCTAACGCTTTCGTTGATCCGGAGTTGGCCAAAAACAGCCGCAACTACCCGAAGTTCGCCACCGATGCCTTCACCGAACTCTACAATTACGGTGGCGAGGTCATCAACCGGCTGTCCTTCGTCCGCGTCCCCGTCGCGGTCTTGCACACTCGCAAGGATCAAGTCGTGGCGCCGCGTTCGGCCGACATCGTCTTGTCCAAGGTCTCCTCCAAGGACAAGGAGATGGTGTGGTTCGACAAGAGCGGCCATGAGATGTTCATGGATCTGGAAGCCGATGCGGTCACGGCAGCGGTGGGGCGCTGTATCGACAGGTTCCTCTAGCCCGACTTTCGATTGTATTGCTTGTAGATGGGGTCGGCCTCCTGCAGCACGCGCCGGAGCACCTTGCCCACAGGGGTCTTGGGCAGCTCCGGCACGAACTCCACCGCCCGCGGGACCTTGTAGTGGGTGTAGTTTTCGCGCGCCCACTCGATCAACTGCGCGGGAGTAACCTTGCCCGCGAAGCCGTCGCGCAAGACGACCCAGGCCTTGACGATCTCGCCGGCCTCCGGGTCGGGCAAGCCGGCCACCGCCGCCTCGCTGATCGCCTCGTGAGCCATCATGTTGGTCTCGATCTCGGTGGGATAGACACTGTAGCCGCGGAACTTGATTAGCTGCTTCTTGCGGTCGTGAATGGTTATGCGACCGTGTTCGTCCATGCTGCCGATATCGCCCGTGAGCAACCAGCGGCGCCCGTCCTCGTCCTCGACAATGGTCTCTTTGGTCTCTTCCTCATTGTGGAGATAACCGACCATCACTTGGGGGCCGGCTACGGTGATCTCGCCTCGCTCGCCTATCGGAAGCTCTCTGGCGGGATCATCCGAGTCGACTATCTTCCAGTCGGTGCCGGGGAACGGCAAGCCGATGGTGCCAATCTTGCGGTTGCCCCAAAACGGCCCGGCCGATACGACCGGGGATGTCTCCGAGAGACCGTAGCCCTCCACCAATCGGGCTCCGGTGGCCTTTTCAAACGCTTCTTGCACCGGGCGGTGGAGCGGCCCGGCGCCGCTCACGCACAACACGAGCTTGCCGTCGAGGTCGTAGTTCTTGATCTCCGGCCACTCGGCGAGGCGTTTAAACAGGATCTCGGCCGCGGGATAGAGGGTCCCCTCCGGCGGCGAGACTTTCATCAGGGTATCGATCAGCGGCTTGTTTTCAGGTGGTCGCGGGAACAGGATCATAGTCCCGCCGAAGCAGACGCAGATGTTCATCACACAGGTCATCGCGAAGCTGTGGAACAGCGGCAAGACCCCGAGCGCAGCCGAGCCCGGTTGGGTCTTCCACAGCCACAACCGGGATTGTGTCGCGTTGGCGGCGCAGTTGAAGTGCGACAGCACGGCCGCCTTGGGGACTCCGGTGGTGCCTCCCGTCATGATGTAGGTGGCGATGTCATCGGGCTCGACCGTGACCGAAGGCAGGGCCGGTGCGGTGTCCATCATCTCCTTGAACGACAGCGCGCCGGGCGGCATCGGGGCCGAAGGAATCTTGCCGAGCATTTTGCCGAGGGTGCGTTTCAGGAACGACATCTTGGCAAGATCAATGATGTTGGTCACGACCAAATGCTGAACACTCGTCTCTTTCAAGATGGGCGCCAGCATCGTCTCGTAGAGCGCGTCCAGTACCACCACCGCCTTGGCGCCGGTCAAGTTGAGCTGGTGCTTGACCTCACCGGGTTTGTAGGTCGGGTTGATGCCGGTGACGATGAGCCCCAAGCGAGCGCACGCGTAGTAGCCGATGACGTACTGGAAGCTGTTGGGCAGCACCAACGCCACCACGTCGCCGTGCCTGAGACCGAGATCGGTGAGCGCCGTCGCGAAACGGTCGACGTTCTCCTTGAGCTCGGTGAAGGTCATGTAGGTGTCCAAAAACCAGATGGCGTTTTTGGAGCCGTGGTCGACCGCGGTCTGGTCAAGCATCTGGCCAAGCGTCACTTTTTCGAACTCGTGATTCTTGGGCACTTCGTCGGGCCAGCCGGCTTCTTTCGAGAACCAGGGGCGGGATTCATCAACATGGTAAGGGGAGGTCATCTTCGTCTCCTTGGTTTGGTGGGTCGCTCGCCCAACCTGAGTGGCGTTATCGAGAGAACGTGTCGCCCGAAAGATAACCCAAACGCGGTGGTTGTGCTACCTCTGTGAGCCGCGTCTTCGCGCTTTGCCGCGCTTGCCGCTTGCGCGCTTGGTGGCCGCCGTCGCTGCTCGCGCTTCCAGCACCTCCACCGCCTTGAGGTGGAGGACAAGCCGGCCGTCTTCACGCCGGACGCGGCCCTCGACCCTCACTCGGGCGCCGGGCAGAATAAGCTCCTCCTCGGCGCGGTAGTTGGATCCATGCTGGCTCGTAAACTCCAGGTGGCCGGCCTGATCTAGTTCGGCGGGTTTGGGCGGCACCACCGGCAGCACCCCTCCCTCCATTTGCAGATCGAACGGTCCATAACCTTCGATCTGTTTGAGCTTGTGGAGCGCAGGCTGGCGCCCGCCGGTTATCAAGAGGAACCCCTGATAGAAGAAAGCGACGCATCGCTGGCCGCGCACCGGCGAGCAGAGCGACTCCTCGGCGCGGACCACACCCTCCACGGTGTTGCGGCCCACCACCACCTCTTCAAACCGCCCGGTGGGGACAGGGACACGTAAAAGACCTTTCAAAGACTCGAACATCACACTCCTCACGGCACCCTTCCAAGCAAACGAGCATTGCGGCCACCCGCCCGGGAGAGGAGCGGACAGCGCGTCACCCCGGGCGAGGTTGTGCCGAAACAGCCCGGCGCGTCAAGCCCCCATAATCGTCGGCCCATCCTGGTATTCGCGCGCGTATTCACGCCCATAATTGTGCCCGAATCGCTTCCCGAATCCCGGAAAAGGGTGGATGATTGAGGGGCTGGGCTTGCCGTTTGGCCGGTGGTGTGGCAAACGTGTAGGCTATTCTCCGCGGCGCCAAACGGCGCGCGGGTGCACTCTCGTGAATCCTCGGAGGAGTTCATGCGTTGTCTTTTCCTCAAGCCTTCCGCCCTCGAAGCCGGGCCGCCCCTCGCTCGTGCGCTGACGGTCCTCGTCATGCTCGCCCTGCTGCCCCTCGGCTGTGATGGCGGCAGCTCGACCACACCTCTGCCGGTCGCGGACGTGGTGGACGATCCCACCGATGTCCCACCCGGCAAAGGCGACACCCTCCCTGCCGACGAGGTCACCGACCCCGATGAAGCCGAGTGCTACTACCCTCGCGACTGTGGACCGCTCCACGATTGTCGCGACGGACTTTGCATCACTACCATCGAGTGCGTCCAGAGGCGCGACTGCGGCGAGGGCGAGGTCTGTCTAGACGGGCGCTGCCTCGCGTACTGCAGCACCGATCTCGACTGCCATGAGGACGGCCACTGTCTTGACGGGGAGTGCTTCCCATATCCCGCCGATCTGTGGACGGCGCCGCCGTTCGAGCCCGCGGGAGATGGCCCGACCGGGCTCCGGGCGGGGGTCGGGATAGTCGACCTCGATTACCCGATCGGGGTCTCCCTGGCGGGCTATGGGGCGCGCGGGGTCGCCATCGAGAGCGAGTACAGGTGCTCGATCACCGGCTCGGATCGCCAACTCGAGCGACAGACCGTAAAGGCGGTGGCGTTCGACGACGGACACGAGCGGGTAATTTTGATCCGCACCCCGACGAGCTGGGTCAACGACCACATGGTCTCGGGCGCCGCACACAAGCTGAACGAACTCAGAGGCAAGGATTACCTGGACCGGATAGTCTTGTTCGCCACCCACTCGCACAGCCAGCCGGCCCGCTATGAGATGTTGGCCACCGGCGAGGGGCTGGGCCAGATGGGCATGGGGGACTTCTCGATCGAGGTTTTCGATAGACTCACCAAGAGCTTGGCGCACGCCGCCGATCTTGCCATCGAGGATCTCTCGCCGGCGCGCCTCTCGTTCGCCTCGCTCGGTTCCGCCGAGGAGAGCTACGACCCCGACGGACTGGTCACCTGGGATCGCCGCAAGGAGAGCCCGCCGTTCAAGTATCCGCGTCTGTCGATGGTCCGTGTCGACGATCCCGATGGTCACCCGCGGGCGCTCATGGTCCACCTGCCCATTCATGGGGTCTATCTTTTCCACGGAGCGGTCTCGGGCGATATCCCGGGGGCCATCGAGAGCATCACCGAATACAACCTCCGCCAGAGGCTCGGGCGCCATGTCCCCGTGCTGTACATGAACGGCCCGGCCGGCAACGTCTCGCCCGCCGGCGAGTGGTGGCCCGGACCGCTGTGGAACAAGGTGCTGCGGGTTGGATATCGAGCGTGGCCGTTCATCGAGTCGCTCTATGAGTCGCTCGAAGGGCAGGGCCGCGACGACATCACGCTGCGCCGGGGAATGCAGCGCGTGCCCCTCTCTTATGATCATTTGGGCTACGACCGCGACAAACCGCACCCCGACGGCGAGGGGAAGGGCGAGTTCTACGACGCCGTGTTCGGCAGCCATCGTGGTGAGCCCTACTGCATGGGCGCGCTCATGTGTGTCGGCGCCGGCGATGATGACTGGGACAACTATTATCAAGACGGTGCGCTGCAGTGCTTGATCTCCGTCAAGGGCTACATCGGCTATCCGTTGACGCAGCTCATGAAGACCCGCCTGGCGGTGATTGGGCTCGGTGATCTCGTGTTCTTGACCCTCCCGGGAGAGCCCAACGCGCGCTACGGCGTCGACCTCGAAGAGCGGGTGCGAGAGGCCACCGGCTCCGAGCTTGCGTTGGTGCTGGGCTATTCGATGGACCACCTGTTCTATCTGATGGACGAAGACGACTGGTGGCGCGGTGGCTACGAGCCCTCCATGAGCCCGTGGGGCTGGAAGCTCGGCGACTACCTGGCCGACAAGAGCGCGGCGCTGGCGGACATGGTTTGGGCAGGCCAGTCGGCGCCGGCGACCGATCTGAAGCCCTCTTGGTGGGAAGATGCGGAAGAGAGACTCCGCGCCGCGGGGATCCTCAAAGAGCATCAACCCTGGCTGAGAGAGCCCGTCTGGCATGAGGTTGAATGGCGCCCGACCGCCACCGAGGACGTGGGGCACGCGATCGACTCGCCGCCGGAGGAGGTCCGGCGGATGGAGGCGGTCGAGTTTACCTATGAGGGTGGCCATCCGGGGGTCGATCTTCCCGTCCCCACGCTCGAGCGCCGCGAAGGCGACGAGTTCGTGCCGGTACTCTTTGCCGACGGCGCGCCCTATGACAACTCATATTTCCACTTCGTGGTGCACTTCCGGGGCACCGAGCGTCAACCAAGCCCCCACGCCGGCCGGAATGTCTGGTCGATCCGCTGGCAGGAGGGACCTCACTTCCCGGCGGGGGTCTATCGGATGCGGGTCACCGGCCGTTACTACGACGGCACAACCCCCGGGGTCGCCACCCCCTACGAGACGAAGAGCGAGCCGTTCGAGCTCAGGCCGCGGGAAGATATAGTGGTGCACGAGGTCATTGAAGAGGGCGACGATCTGGTGGTCATTGCCACCTATCCGCCTCCTCCGACCACCGCTGATCGCGAGGGCCCGTTTGACGAGCTCATCCCCACCGGACACTTTGCGCCATTCCTGGATCGGGCGGGGTTCATCGGCGGCACCTTACCGCATGACCTCACGGTCAAACTCAACCTCGATTCGCAGGAGTTCGAGGCGGATGAGGTGGAGTTTGTCTATCCGTTCCCGGCCAAACGCGACGAGGAAGGGGAGATCACCGTGGAGACGATGGAGGTCACCGTCACTCGCCTACGCCTGGCCCACCCCGGCCCCGGCCTTCATACGTTGCAGATAGTCGATCCTCATGGCAACACCGGGACGCGAGATCTGGATTTTCTGGTGCGCTAGCCTAGTGTTACCGAATCCAGTCCTCGCGGCGCGCGGTCCAGATCGCGTCCGGGGGCATCTTTTCAATCTCGCGGCGGATCTCGCCAATCTCGTCTCCCGCGCCCCCGTTGATCTCGGGCGATACCAGGCAGATTTGAAAGGCGCTCTGGAGCTTGGCGTAGCTCTTGGCGTTGAGTGGGAAGCGGTCGAAACAATCGACGCAGACCCATTTGGCTTTCCCTGCGAGCATCATGGCGGACTCGAGGGGCTCATAGTCCGAAAACCGCGCCGCGAACTGAGCGATTCCCAGCCTGGCCATCTGAACGGACTCGGCGCCGGTCAAGTTGTGGAAGAGATATTTTGTGATGTTGAAGCGGTGCAGTAGTTCGCGGGTGGGGGGGATGAGACCGCTGCCGTGGACGTTTATCAGGAGCTGCGCGTGGCGAAATTGGCTCAGGAATTCCATCAGCACCTCCCCGGACTCGAAGGGCTCGTGCGCGATCCGCAGCGAGCCGTCATAGTCGCGGACGTCGATGGCCACTCCGTGGCTGGTGGGTGTCCGTCTGAGATCGGCGAGCGTCTTGATTCCGTGTTCGATAAAAAGCATGGTTTCACCCAATTCCAATGAGATGGTTAGCAGACTTTTTTACGGTTCGCGTCTCTAATCCGCCATTGCGCCGGCGGACTGCCCCGAGCATGCACCCGTGTACGCCCCAAAACAAAGACCTCCAAACTCTAACAATCCCATCCGTGAGCCGCAACGGGTTGCGACGCGACTCTGAGGATCATAGCATCTGGAGGGGTGCGCAAACGGGCCAGGAGGATCTTCATGGCTGCCAGAACTTTTTCCTTTGCTTCAACCTTGGTGCTTGTGTCTCTCTCAGTCTCTTTCGCCGGATGCGGCTCTGAGATAAGCGATCCTCGGTCCTCCGATGTCCTCTCGCCGGACACGGCGGGGGTGAGCGACATGTTTCCGAGCATTCCCGATCTGGGCCCCGGCACGCCGGATGATATTGCGCACAAGGAGATCCTCGTGCCCGACGCACCGGCGCCTGAAGACGTTGTCGACGAGAGCGACCTCGTCCTCCCTCCTCCGGCGTGTCTCGACGATTACGAATGCGATGACGGCGACTATTGTACCTTCGGCTACTGCGATGACGAGGGGGTCTGTCAATATGAACCCAAGGAGGGGTTTTGCCACATCGACGGCGAGTGCTACGAGGCCGGCGAGACCGATCCCGACAACCCGTGTCGCGCCTGCCTGCCGCTTTCCGCCGGCGACGAGTGGACCCCTGATGACACTTTGGACTGCGCCGAGGACGATCTGTGCGCCACCTGGTCGTGCCGCGACGGCGAGTGTGTCGCGCACCCGATTCTTCACTGCGAAGACAATAACCCTTGCACGACGGCGTACTGCGACGGTGATGTCGGCTGCGTCTTCGAGCCGCGCGAGGGGGCGTGCGACAATGGCGATCCCTGCACGATCGGCGACTACTGTGAAGGCGGGGATTGCGTCGCGGGCCCCGACCGGCTGGTCTGCGACAATGGCGACCCCTGTACCGTCGACACCTGCGAGCCCGGGCGCGGCTGTGTTCACGAGCCCCGCGATGGGCCGTGCGATGACGGCGACGCCTGCACCGTGGACACCCACTGCGTCGACGGGCAATGTCTCGGCACCCCCAAGGAGTGCGACGACGGCGATCCCTGCACCGACGCGTGGTGCGATCCGGTACACGGCTGCCTCTACCGCGACAACGAAGCGCCGTGCGACGACGGCGATCCCTGTACGGTGGGTGATCGCTGTGTCGGTCGGGTTTGTGTCGGCGGCCCCGACACGCTCGTCTGCGACGACGGCAACCCTTGCACCGACGGTCATTGCGTCCCTTACGAGGGGTGCGTCTATACCGACAACGACGATCCATGCGACGACGGCGACGCCTGTACGACGGGCGGCGTCTGTATGGGCGGCGAGTGCGTCGCCACCGGCGAGGTGGACTGCGACGACGGCAACCCCTGCACCGCCAACGGCTGCGATCCCGACTTCGGCTGCTTCGAAGAGCCGCTCACCGGCCCGGAGTGCGATGACGGGCTGGTTTGCACGGTGGACGACACCTGCATCGACGGCGTTTGTCAGGGGACACCGAAGGACTGCGATGACGGCAACGACTGTACTCTCGACCGCTGCATCGAGCCGCACGGCTGCCGCAACGACTTGATCGACAGCTCCGAGTGCGCGCTCGGGATCGTGATCACCGAGCCCGCGCGGGGAGTCACCCTGGACCATGGAGCGCTCGAAGAGGGGCTCGTCCCGGTGCGCGGCTACGTGGTGTCGCCGGCCGATCCCGCGCCGGCGCTGACGCTCGACGGCGCGCCGCTCGCGCTCGTGCCGCTCCCGAGCGAAGAGGCCGATCCGGACCGCCCCAACCCCGACCAACCGCACCGGTTCGCTTTCGAGACGGCAGTGGTCCCCGAGCACGCCATGAACATGCTGCGGCTCAAGGCCACCGACTCGTTCGAGCAGGAAGCGAAGCGGGTCCAGTCGTTCTACTACTCGACCGTCTACTACCCCATGACCGAAGACGACTTCGATGCGACCAAGGTGCCGGCCGGCGTCGCGATTGGGCTGTCGCAGGAGTTCATGGACGATCCCGACGCGACCAGTCTGGCCTCGCTGGTGGATTTGATCTTCGGCAACCTCGACATCATGGACTTCATTGACAACCCGGTGGCGAGGGTCGACGAGCTGGGGTGCAGGTACGATCTCAACATCACCAGCGCCTCGTTCAGCGGGACGAGCACCACTATTCGCATCACCGACGACGGGCTGGCGCTGAATCTGACCTTGTCCGACCTCGACATCCGCTTCCGCCTGAGACGCACCAGTGGCGGGTTCTGGTGCCCCGGCAGTCAAAACGGTAGAATCACCGCCGACAGCGCTCGAATCGAGACCCGGGTCCGCGTCACGGTGGTGGACGGCGCCCTCAGTGTCACTCTCGACGAGGACGCCACCCAGGCCTCTTTCTCCAACTTCGACGTGTCGGTCGACGCCTGGTTCGACTTCCTGGTCGGCTGGTTCCGGGGCATGATCCAGGACACGCTCGAGGAGGCGCTCGAGGACATCATCAGCGATCAGGTCGGCCCGCTGCTGGCCACCGTGTTCGACGCCCTGTTGCTGGAGCTCGACATCGAGATCCCGCCGCTCATGCCGGGCGCCGATCCGGCGATGGTGGCCTTCCGTACCCGCATCTCGGACGCTCTCTTCGCCGCCGACGAATACATGCACCTCGAGATGGACGCCGCGGTGCTGACGGCGCGCGGGGTGCCCTATGAGAGGCTCGGCTCGCTCGGCTACGCCAACTGCCTCGAGTCCCCCTTCGGGCGCAACGCGGTCGATTTCACCCCCTACGAGCCCCTCAACGTGGGTTTGTTCGACGACGTCGCCAACCAGATCCTCCACGCCGCCTGGCGCACGGGCGCCTTCGAGCTCAATCTCGGCTCCGACGTGATCCCGGTGGACGAGCTCGAGCAGTTCGGCGTCAGCGAGTTGGATCTCGAGATTTCACTGCTGCTGCCGCCGGTGCTCACGAGCTGCAAGGACCTCCCGGCGCATGAGGAAAACCCTGACGCGATCCTGCTCGAACTAGGTGACCTCGAGGTGCGTGCGGAGTTGGTGCTCAACGGCGTGCCGGTGGAGCTATTGATGTACACGAGCGCCGCCGGTACGGCGACGCTCGGGATCTTGGAGGACGAGGAAGAGGGCAGCAGCGGCGTCGGGATCCAGCTTTTGGGCTTTGATCGAGTGGAGACCGATCTGGTGGAGGTCGTCTCACCCGATCCCGCCGTGGGCGCGATGGTCGGGGTGCTCATCGAGCAAGCGTTGCTGCCGATCCTTCTCGACGAGTTCGCCATGGATGAGCCCATCGGGTTCGAGCTGCCGGTAATCGATCTCAGCAACCCGGAGGCCGGTATTCCGGAGGGGACGGCGCTCGTGATCGAGCTCACCGAGGTGCTCCGCAGCGCCGACGCCAACACCATCATGAAGGGCCGCGCCAACCAGATCGCCGCGCCCTGAGGTTCGAGGAGACGACCATGCGACGCGCCCAATGCGGCCATCCTCAAAAAGTTTTGTTTCGGTGGATCCCCGTGGTGCTGTTGGTAACGGCCTGCGCGACGGGTGTCGACGACCAGGCGCTCGAGGGCGACGCGGTGGGCCGCGACGTTACCGTGGGGCTGCCCGATACCGTCGACGAACCGGGAAGCGACATCTCCAAGCCGGACGTGGACTTTCGCGAGGAAGTGGTCGACCGGCCGGACGTGGATGAGGGTGAGGTGAAGCCTCCCTCGCTCGCTTGCGACGACGGCGATCCTTGTACCTATGGCGATCGGATGGTGGACGGTGTCTGCGTGGGGACGCCGTACACATGCGATGACGGCAAGGATTGCACCGCGAATGTTTGCGACGGGCTCGGCGGCTGCAAGTATAATCTCAAGGACGGCTACTGTCTCGTGCGGGGCGTGTGCGCCGAGGACGGCGAGTCGCCCGCCTGGGCGCCGTGCCTCGTTTGCGACGTCTCAGCGGCCACCGACGAGTGGACCGAGCGCGACGGCGAGTGCGACGACGGCGATCCGTGCACCGCCAACAATCTCTGCGAGGCGGGGGTCTGCGTCGGCGAGCCCGTGGTCTGCGACGACGGCAACCCTTGCACCACCGGCTGGTGCGATCCCGCTGAGGGCTGCGTCTTCACCCCCAACGCGCTCTCGTGCGACGATGGCGACGCCTGCACCGTCGGCGACTACTGCCACGACGGGGAGTGCCGGTCGGGGGCCGCGCGCCTCGACTGCGACGACGGCAACCCCTGCACCTCGAACGACTGCGATCCCGCAATGGGCTGTCTTGCAACCGACCTGCCCGACGGCGACGAGTGTGACGACGGCGACGCCTGCACGGTCGGCGCGTTTTGTCTGGACGGTATCTGCCAGGGGGCGCTCACCAAAAATTGCGACGACGGCAACTCGTGCACCTTCAACTGGTGCGATCCGATAAGCGGCTGCCAGGCGGAGTTGGATGTGGACAACCCTTGCTGTACTTCCGGCACCAACCCCTGCGACGACGGCAACCCCTGCACCTTGAACGAGTGCAACCTGGAGGATGGTTCCTGCGAGGACATCCCGCTCGACGGCGAGCCGTGCGACGACGGCAACATTTGCACCGCCACCGGGATCTGCGACGACGACGTCTGCGTTCCCGGGCCGGAGGTCGATTGCGACGACGGCAACCCCTGCACCTTCAACTGGTGCGATCCCGACCGCGGCTGCCGCAGTGAGCCGCTCGACCCCGGCAGTCCCTGCGAGCACCCCGACGAGTGTGTCGTGGACGCCGCCTGCGTGGACGGCGCCTGTGTCGGGGAGCGGCTCTCGTGCGTCGAGTGCCCGCCGCCGTTCTACAACCCGCTCAACATCGCGACCTCACTGGCGATAGGGACCGACGGGCACCCGGGCAGCGGACTTGATGTGGACGGTGATCCCGACACCTGTGCCCCGGCGGCCAATTGCAGCGCCGGCGTCGACAACCAGTTCGCCCAGTCTCTAGGGATCCTCAACTCATTCATCGATGTGAACCAGACCCTGAGTGAGGCGGTCGCCGACGGGGACGTCAACATCTTGTTCGAGCACCGCGCGCCGGTGTTCGACGGCGGCGCCTACGAGCTGGCGGTGGTCATCGGTGAGCGGGCGCAGCCCGCCTGTGACCCTCTGGTCGAGCTGTGCCCCTACCTGGTGCTCGACGGGAGCTTTGTGGACGATCCTCCCTGCGAGGCGCTCATCAGGTTCGGCGACACCCGAATCGAGGACGGGGTGTTGACGGCGGGGGGGCCCGGATCGCGGTTTGGCATCTCGTTGCCGTTCATGGAGGGGGTCATGCTCGAGTTGACTCTCTACAACGCGCGCCTCGAGGCTCAGGTGACTGAGGAGGACGGCGCCGTGGTCGCCATGGCGCAAGGGCTAATCGGGGGCGCCATCCGCCGGCAGGACGTCGTCGATCTGGTCAACGCCCTACCGGACGAGGTGTTTGAAGACCTGCCGGTCACCCGCGAGTTGATAGTCGGGCTGCTGCCCTCGGTCTTCGTGACCGACATCGACACCACCGGCGACGGTGACCCCGACGCCACCTCGATCGGCCTCGAGTTCGAGGCGCGCGCCGCCCAAGTCACCGGCGTGGCGCCGTAGCGGTCTGGAATCGGGACCGAACTCCAGCCAGGGCGGACAAGGAGCCGCTTTTGTAGCGCGGGCCCCGGTTCGTGCCCGAGCCCGAGCCCGAGCCCGTCCGAAACGACTCCTCAGGGTTGGCACCTCCTCCGCCCGGGCAGAATAAGGCGATCACGACAACGATCACGACCAGAAGACGGCGGTCCCGTGACCGTGTCCTGAGGCGCGGAGCGCCGACACCCTCTGTGACATGATCGCGCGGAGCCTGGCCGTGGTGGCGTCGGCGGATTGTTTGGCGGAGCCCAGGATCTTGGCCCACCGATTGCACGCCGATTGCGATCGTTGTCTCCCGTGAGAATGTTGCCGATGAAGCTCGGTGGCACCCCGGAGGATCCATGAGCACACCCCGAGACAGTACGAGCGCCACCGCTGAGCTGGAGCGCGAGCGGGTCGCCCGAATCGAGTTGCTGCGGCGGGCGGGGGGCGCTCCGGCGGCGCTTCGCGCCGCGGTGGCGCGCGGCGGCGTGGCGCGCGCGGCGCCAACCGTACAGTGCGGACCCGAACACGTTGCCGCCGAAGCGGCGCGGCCATTGGACCTCGAGCAAACGCAAGCGCTCATTCCGGGAGATCCCGGCTGGCCGGAGCAGCTTTGTCACCTGCGGTCGCCGCCCGCGCTACTGTTCGTGAGAGGGTGTTGGCCTCTCTCGGGCCGCGCCCTCGCGGTCGTGGGGTCGCGCGAGATCGACCCTTACGGTGAGTGGGTGACTCGTTCGTTGGTGCGCGCGGCCGTCGGCGCCGGGTGGATCATCGTGAGTGGCGGTGCCCGGGGAGTCGACACCCTGGCCCACGAGGTCGCCCTGGATTGTGGCGGCGCCACCGTGGTGGTCCTCGGCGCCGGGGTGCTGCGCCCCTATCCGCGTGAAAACTACGACCTCTTCGAGCGAGTCCGGAATGGCGGGGGAGCGTTGATCTCCGAATACCTCCCGCGCCACGCGCCCCGACCAGCGCAGTTCCCGGAGCGCAACCGAATCATCGCCGCCCTGGCCGACACACTCCTCGTGACCCAGGCCCGCCGGCGGAGCGGGGCACTGATAACGGCCCGCCACGCCCGCCAACTTGGACGCCCGGTCCTCGCCGTGCCGGGCGACATCGATCTGCGACTGACATCCGGCACCAACGCCCTGCTGGCGAGTGGTGCTCACGTGGTGACGGGGCCGATTCACCTCGCGACTCTCCTGGGGCGGGCACCGCTCGGCGACCGGCGGGCGCTCGACCACTGGCCCCGCGACCCCGAGCCGGAGGGATATAGGGGGGGCGATCCCCGGCGCGAGACCGCTTTTCGCGACGCGGGCCGAGTGGTGGCGGGACCGCCGGAGCTCGAGTGGCTCTGGCGGCCGTTGGCGGAGCAGCCGAGGATGCCGGTGGACGATCTGGTGGCAGCGACCGGACGACCGACCCCCGAGGTCCTTCGCGCGATAGTCGAGTTGGAGCTTGGCGACGTGCTGCGGCGATTGCCGAACGGTGAGGTCCAATTGATAAATTGACAGCGCTGTGAGCCCCGGTCTATGGTTTTTCAAGCGTCTCGCGGCGTGAGCATGCGCCACATGGAGTCCCAATCGATGGCTCTCGTGCTACGTTCGACAGCGTTTTGGGTTTTGGCGTGTTGGCTTTTCTTGACGCCGGGCCACGTCGCGGCCGGCACCACCGGCTCCCAGAGCGAGGAGGAAGCCGACCTCATCCTGCGTGTCCAGGCGCTCTATGATCGGGGCAGCCGACTCTACGCCGAGCGAGCCTACGCCGAGGCGGTGATCTTCTTCGAGCAGGCGCTCGAGCTAATCCAGGTGCCCGATATTCACTACAACATCGCGCGCAGCTACGAGCGGCTGGCCCAGTATGGGCGCGCCATCGAGCATTTTGAGGCTTACTTGGCGCTCCACATGGAGCAAGAGGGGCGCGCGGCCCCCGACCTGGCGGACGTGGAGCAGGTGTTGCGCGACCTCAGGCGCCGCGCGGCGCCGCCCGAGGTCAAGCTGAGCGTCGTCACCGAGCCGCCGGGGGCCGACGTCTATCTCGACAGCCGCGACACTGTGCGGGGCCAGACCCCGTTCGAGATCGAGCTCGAGCACGGTGTCTATACCGTCATTCTGGAGGCCGAGGAGTATGAGCCGGTCGAGCGGCAGATCGAGCTGAGGCGCGGCGAACCTCAGAGCTTGACCTTCAGGCTGCGGCGGCGGACCGATTTGGGGAGGCTGCTGTTCGACATCAACGTCCGCGGCGCTCGCATCTATGTCCAGGGGCAGGTCAAGGGGCTCACCCCCTACCCCGAGGAGATCCCGGTGCCGGCCGGTCGCCGTCAGGTGACGATCGAGAAGGACCGCTACACGACCCTCAGCCGAGTGGTCGAGGTGACCGCGGGCGAGACCAAGGTTGTCCGCGAGAATCTACATCTGGACAGCCCGCCCTATTCGTGGCGCGGCTACCTCGGCTGGACCTTCGTGGGGTTCGGTCTCGCCGGCATCGGCGGCGGAGTGACCATCAAGCTCGTGGGCGACGGCCGTTACTTCCGGGACGAGTCGGCGTTCAAGGATTTGCAGCTTTATCAGAACCTGTCCTTTGGTCTCGGCGGAGCGCTCATGGGGCTCGGGACGGCGCTCGTTATCTGGGAATACGCCCGCGACGCGGTGGACTCCGACGATCTCGTGCCGCGCTCCGAGCGCATTCGCGCCGGCAGTGAGCCTCCGCCGGTGGCGGTGCACGTCACGCCGGGGGGCGGCGTTGGGCTGAGCGGTCAATTCCTGTTCTGAGAAAGAGAGAGCTTGGGCATGTGGAAGCCTTCACCGGCTCTTGAAATGATCCTAATCATCTCGACCGTTGCTCTCTTCGGTTGCATTGAGGGCAAGCCGACACCGCGAGAGACTACGATGGTCGAGGTGACCGATGACCTCGTGTTCCTTTTCGGCGACGAAAAGATCTGCCACAACGAGAGTGTTGCGCCCCAGAACCGCTTTGACTGCGACAACTTGCAAGACGGAGTGATCATCAGCAAGGTCTACCCGGCCATCATGGTCAGTCTGGAGCCGTTTGCCATCGACGCCCATGAGGTCACCAACCTGCAGTATCGCTATTGCGTCGCCATGGGCGGCTGCCGGCCGCCCGAGTTCTCCAACACTCAACAGATAACCGACTACTACAACAACAGCCGCTACGATGACTTCCCTGTGGTCAACGTGACCTTCGAGGCCGCCCGGGAGTACTGCGAGTTCGTGGGTAAACGTCTGCCCACCGAGTACGAATGGGAGCGAGTGGCGGCCGGCGGCGCGAGAGCGCCGGGCGCCAAACGCATCTATCCGTTCGAGGCCGATCCCTATTCCGTCAGCGCTTGTGTCGGCGAGGACGCGGCGATCTTCTACTGCAACCAGGATCGCAACCCCCGCCCGGTGGCAAGCTCCGACTACGACCGGGTCGCGGTGGGCGACGGCTATGTCTTCGATCTCGGTGGTAACGTGCGCGAGTGGGTGCTCGATCGTTGGCAGGAGGGGGTCACCTGCGAGCACGATTTGGCCGATTGTCGGGATTGTTTCGCGTGCGACCTCAATCTCGACTCGCGCTGCCTCATCGAGTGCAGGCTCTGCCCCGAGTGCGACGCCAACCCGGAGATCTGCTTCAGGCAGTGCGCCGGCCGCTCCACCGAAAAGCCGGAGGTGGTCTCGGGTTTCCCCATTTGTTTGAAATATGACGGTCACCGCTCCTGCGGCGTTTCAGACGACGGCGAGAGCACCTGCGCGCCGTCCACTTCGCCCCACCGCGCCGTGCGTGGCGGTAGCTACTTGACCGGTGAAACCCAGACTTGCCTGCTGCGGGCCACCGATCGCTCTCAGCGCCGGGTGGCCGATGAGATCAACAACGACCTGGGCTTCCGCTGTGCCAGGTCATTAGAGCTCTGAGTCGGAAGTCGGCGGCAGGTTCGCTCCGACCCGCCTCGCCGGGCGCTCTCGACCTTGATGTCGCCGCAGCGTGCCTACACGATGGGGCTTGGGCGCGCCAAATAGGCTTCGAGATCCTCATCGGTCGCGTTCAGCGCGAGCCCGAAGCGAGGATCGGCCATGTTCCGCTGGAGGGCTTCTAGAAGATTGCGGGTGATGGGCCCCACCAGCCCATCTCCCACCGGCACCCCCTTGACCCCGATGACAGGCATCAAGCCGGCGCCGGTGCCGGTCAAAAACACTTCACGCTCCGCGCCCACCATGTCGATCGGCAGCATGTCGGGCACTTCTTCCACGCGGTAGCCCGCCCGGCGGGCCTCCATCATTACTATATTGCGCGTAATTCCCACGAGACAGTACTCGGGGCTAGGGGTCTTGAGCGTCACCTGTGACGGGTCCTCGAGCCAGCCGGGCAGCCGCTCGATGACGAAGATATTGTCGGCCGATGCCTCGGCCACCGCGCCGCCGGGAGTCAACATCAACGTCTCGAGCCTCTCCTGATCCTTGGTCTCGATGAGCGCGAAAATATTGTTGAGGTAGTTGTTGCTCTTGATGTTGGGGTCCACGAACTGCCGAGTGGCTCGCCGCGCGTTGCGCGCGATGCTGATTTCAATCCCGACCTCGTACTTCTCCGGGGGGTAGAGGCGGATGGTCGAGGCGATGCAGTAGAATGTCGGCGCGACGCACTTGCTCGGATGAATCCCGAGGTTGCCGAACCCGCGGGTCAGCACGGGGCGCAGATACCCCTTCTCCTCCTGCGAGAAGCCGACCGCCTGAACGGTGCGCAGAATGAACCGCGCGAGAGTCGCCATGTCGTAGGGGATCCGGATCATCATCCGCTCGGCCGAGACGTACAGCCGCTCCAGGTGCTCCTTGAGTGTGAAGATCCGGCCGTTTATCACCAATATGCCCTCGAACACGGCGTCGCCATACAGGCCGCCGTGGTCGAGGGGCGAGAGCGGCGCTTCGTCCATTCTGAAAATGCCGTGTCGCCGCGGCACGCACTCGCCGCAATCAACGGCCTCGACCCGCTCTAGGTCGCCAAAAATGCGAGGTGTCAGGCCTTCGATATAGGGCATGCTGACAAAGACTCGGGCTTTCTCACTGATCTGTCGAAGCTCGGTTACGACGGGGTGCAACATATTCACTCTCCTTCGTCACTCGGCGCGGTTCGGCAAAGGCCGGGTAGCGAAACTTACTAACGGTCGCCCCACGGGTCAAGGCAGAGCGGCGAGACCTGCGATTGCTTCGATTTTTGGCTCTCGATCCTCAATCCTCCACTCTGTCCGAGGACCGAGGGGAGTGAGGCGGGTGCAAGTGCAAGGAAACAAGCCAAATCGAGCGGAGGCGTAGCGGCGCTACGTCGAGCATCGATTTGGTGAAGGTGACGCAGCAGATGTGCCCGGATCGCTTCCCGAATCCCGGAAAAGGGTGGAGGATTGAGGTGATGCCGGCGGTTGACGCGACTGCGCGGAGCGGGGATCATGCGGCTTGCGAATTGGCGCCTACCCGGCGCGGCGCATTCATTCCACCCTCGAGGAGATGTCCCCATGATCC
Organism: Bradymonadales bacterium; assembly: GCA_003559575.1. Taxonomy (GTDB): domain Bacteria; phylum Myxococcota_A; class UBA9042; order PWKZ01; family PWKZ01; genus PWKZ01. The sequence continues at coordinate 41,635 of PWKZ01000080.1, forward strand.
GAAAGATATGGTTGCCCCAGCTCTCGGCGCTTGCTTTGCTGCTCGTCGCCGGCGCCTTCTCCCCGGTTGCCGCCGGCGATGGACATCCGTTCTCAGTCCACGACATGCTCGCCATGGAGCGCATCTCGGATCCGCGGGTTTCGCCCGACGGGAGCCTGGTGGCGTTCACGGTTCGCGCGACCGATCTCGAGGCCAACGCGGGGCGCTTCAATATCTATGTTGCGGGCCTCGACGGCCGGGAGGCCAGGCAGCTGACCTCCAACCCGGCCGCCGACCACAGCGCACGCTTCGCCCCGGACGGGCGCTCGCTGTACTTCTTGTCCGACCGCGGCGGATCCACTCAGGTCTGGCGAATCTCCCTCGAAGCAGCGGGTGGCGAAGCGACGCAGGTGACCGACCTGCCGCTTGATTTGGAGCATATGATGGTCAGCCCCGATGGCTCCAAGTTGGTGGTCTCCGCGCGAGTGTTTGCCGACTGCGATTCGCTCGCTTGCACGGCCGCGCGCCTCGCCGAACGCGCGGCGCAGAGCGCCAGCGGGCGCATCTATGAGCGTCTCTTCATCCGTCACTGGGATGAGTGGAAAGATGGTCGCCGCCGCCAACTCCTGGCGCTGTCGCTGGCGGAGGACGTGCTGGCGGGGGAACGCGCCGTGACGGCCTCGGAGGCGGTGTTGTTGATGAGCGGGATGGACGCCGACAGCCCCTATATTCCCTGGGGTAGCACGAGTGATCTGGCCTTCACCCCGGATGGCGCGGGGCTCGTGTTCGCGGCGCGTGACGTGGGCCGCGAAGAGGCCTGGTCGACCAACTTCGACCTGTTTCTGGTGCCGCTCGACGCGAGCAGTCCGCCGCGCAACTTGACCGCCGATAACCCGGCTTGGGATAAGGCGCCGGTGTTTTCGCCGGACGGCACTCGCCTGGCCTATCTGGCGATGGCGCGCCCCGGCTACGAATCCGACCGCTTGCGGGTGGTGGTCATGGACTGGCCGTCGGGTGAGCGAAGAACGCTCACCGAGGATTGGGAGCTGAGCCCCGGCAGCATCGCCTGGGCGCCCGACGGCCGGCGTCTCTACGCCACTGCGTTCAACCGCGGCCAGGTGAGCATTTTTTCGGTTGACGCGCGTCCCGGCCGGACTGCCGGTGAGGTCAAGTTGCTGATCGATCAGGGAACCAACAGGTCAGTGCGGCCGCATAAGGGGGGGATCCTGTTTACCCGCGACACCCTGGCCGGTCCGGTGGAGCTGTGGACCGCCGACGCCGAGGGGCGCCGCGAGCGCCGGGTGACCAATTTGAACACCGCCCGGATGGACGCTGTGCGCACCGGGGAGTTCGAGCAGTTCACCTTCGAGGGCGCCGGCGGAAACGAGGTCTGGGGCTACCTGGTCAAGCCGGTGGATTTCGATCCCGCGCGGCGCTACCCGGTGGCGTTTCTGATCCACGGCGGGCCCCAGGGCTCCTTCGGCAACCACTTTCACTATCGCTGGAATCCGCAGGCCTACGCCGGGGCCGGTTACGCGGCGGTGATGATCGACTTTCACGGCTCGGTGGGCTACGGGCAAGAGTTCGTCGATGCGATTCGTGGGGACTGGGGAGGGGCGCCCTACCGCGATCTGAAGAAGGGGCTCGACGCCGCGCTCGAACGCTACCCGTTCCTGGATGGTGACCGGGTGGCGGCGCTCGGCGCTTCCTACGGTGGATACATGATCTTCTGGATCGCGGGACAGACCGACCGCTTCCGCTGCTTGGTCGCCCACAACGGCATCATCGACACTCGGATGGCCTACTTCGACACCGAAGAGCTGTGGTTCCCCGAGTGGGAGCACGAAGGGACCCCGTGGGAAAACCCCGAGGGCTACAGCCGCCACAACCCCGTGCTGCACGTGCAGAACTGGACGACTCCGACTCTCGTGGTGCATAGCGCGCACGACTACCGAGTGGCCTTGACCCAGGGGATTGGAGCTTTCAATGCGCTCCAACGGCTCGGCGTACCCTCCAGGTTTCTCTACTTCCCCGATGAGAATCATTGGGTGCTGAAACCCGCCAACAGCATCCTCTGGCATGAGACGGTGCTCGATTGGCTGGATCGCTTTACCGACTGATTTTCGGAGATCTAATCACCGACCACTCCGATTTGCGCCGCGGTCTGGCTCGTGTCGCCCCGCGCCGCCGGCCAGCCGCCCGCGGCGAGCGCACCTACGTCGATCTCAAAGGCCGCCACCGCGCCGTCCCTGAATCCCACCGTCAAACCGCCGCCCGGCAGCGGCAGAATGTCGCCGCCGAAGCTCTCGGTGGGGGTCAGTTGCCAGAGGGGCTCAAGTGGTTCCGGGGCGGTGGAGTCCAGGCGATAGGCCGCCATCTCACCGTCGTTGGCGGCCAGCAAGATTTGGTCGCCGAGCCAGACGGGAGAAAGCGCGCTCCCCGCGGCGAAGATCTCGCGCGACCACTGCCGCTCATAGTGGCCGGGCCGAACGGAGAGCGCCACCAACGCGCCGGCGTTCGTCAGCGCAAAGACCGTCCCTTTGGAGGTCGCCACCAAACCGGCCACCGGACCTCCGAGAGGGAAACTCGCCGTCAGTACACCGGCTACCTCTTCATCGCGCACGATCATCAGGTCGTGATTCGCGGTGACGAGGAAGAGGTAGTCATCGAACAGCGCCGGTGCGATACCCGCCAGTGGAGCAGCGTCGCTCTCCAGCGACCATTCGGTCAGGCCTGGGCGCGGCGATTCGCGCGCGATGGACACGGCGTGGATCCCTCCGGCGTCGTCGACCACATATAACCTCTCTCCGTACGTCTCTCCCGCAACCGGCGCCGTGAGGCTCACCCCGGCCGCGAACGACGGCCCGAGCGCGCTCGGCGCGAGGTCCTCGTCGAGCAAATGGACCGCCCCGTCGCGCTCAACCGCCACAAGGCGCAGGTCTCCCAAAAGCACCGGCGGAACGGCGACGGCCAATTCCACCTCGTGGCGACTCCGCCCGTCGTTGACGTCGATCAGCACCAGGTGTGTCTTGGTGGCGACGACGGCGCCTCCGTCCGGGCGCAGCACGGGGGCGAGTGGGGTTTCGCCGGGGCCCACCTCCTTCTCCCAGCGCAGCTCGCCGGAGGACTCGAGGCCGGCTGTATAAATCACCCGCACGCGCTCGGTGCCCGCCGGACGCGAGGTGTTGACTACGACGGCCGGTGCGTCGGCCCGTGGTTCGGCAAAGGTCGCCAGCCGGGGCGGTGTCAGGCTCTCGAGCGCAAAGCGCCACCGCAGGCAGTCTGGCTCTTGTGACAGGTCGCGCCCCCCCCAGGCGGGGCAACAGCCGTCGCCTTTGGAGGTGGGGTTGTCGGGGGAGCAGGTGGTGGGCGAGGACTCTCCACCGGAGGTCTCCGTCGAACCATACGGCGCCTTGGCGTCTTCGAGGTCGCCTGGGAGGGGGTGTTTGAAACAGTAGCCGTGATGACAAAAGCGATAGCCGGCGCTCAAATCGCAGTCGGCCGCCACCCGGCAGCGTGGTGCCGTCACTTCACCGATACAGCCGCTCAAGAACAGGATGACCGCCGGCCACATGACCGCTCGCGAAAGCCACGGTGTGCGGCGATTCATTGGCGGCAGAGTTTTTCTCCGTAGTGGCGTGAACACCAGCGGCTCCAGTAGAAGAACGCGTCAGCGCGGCTCCACCCCTCGCTGCCCGGATCCCGGCCGGACAGCCGACTGAGGTCGCGACGGGCATTGTAGCTCACAAACGGCTGCTCGTCGCGCACGGCGGCCAACAACCGTCGGATCTCGGCGGTTCGCCCTCGCCCCCGGAAGTGGCCGGCGGCCTCGAAGCCGGCTTCGATCCACCGGCGGCGAGGCGCGCGGCCGTTTGTGCGCCACCACTCGCGCCAGCTCTCCGCGGCGAACTCATCATCCTGCTCGAAGGCGTGATTGGTGAGATTTCGCAGCGCCCGGCGCAGCTCGGCCGGCGAGGCCGACGGGCTGGCGCCGGCGCCCTTCGTCGCGCGGGTCAACGCCGTGATGAGTGGCCGCACCACACCCCCGCGCTCACTGCGCCCCAGCAGATAGGCGGCTCGCATGCCCACTGTGCTCTCGGGCAAATTCACCGGGGCCGGTCGCTGGGTCGGACGATCGTCATAGAGCTCCTGGATCAGCGCGCGCGCCGCCGCCGCGCCGCCGATTCGAGACAGGGCCTCGAGTAGCTCGTGGCGCTGCTGAGCGCTCCTCTCTCGCTGAAGGGCCGCGGCAATGGCCGGGACCGCGGTGCGGGTTCGTAACCGGCCGAGCGCCTCGGCGCTCGCGCGGCGCACCCCCTCGGCGGGGTCTCCAAGAAGGCGGATGAGCGCGCGGTCGCGTTCGGTGCTCTGCCCCAACCCAGCGACTCGATCAGGGTCGAGTAACGCGAGGATCTGGGCCGCTCCGGCGCGGTGGCCGGGATCTTCGGACCGGAGGAGCCGCGCGAGTTGCGCGACCCGTTTGGCAAAGTCGGCGCCCGGATCCGGGGCGCCGGAGCGCGGGATCCCGATGTTGCGGCAGCCCTCGAGAAGATCCTCGGTGGGGCAGTGGATGCGGATATGAAGGTGGTTGTCGTGGGGGGACGAGCCACGCGGCTGGTGCATCAGCAGTGCTGCCCGCATGAGGTCGCCCGGCGAAGCCCCGTGCTCTCTGCCATGATCCAACAGTGCGTCGCTGATGTGGCGTGCGACGAACAGCCATTGCACCGTCGCGCGCGGGTGTGCCACGAGCGCCTGGACAGCGCTCCAGGTGCGCGGGACGTCCAGGTGGCAGTCGGCCAGCTCGACACACCGCAGCTCGGAGTCGATTTGCACGAAATGCTCCGGTGTGATCTGGCGTCCTTGGCTGTCGCTGAGATAGAAGCCGATGTCCGCATCGAGCCCGTTGCGGTGCGAGACGCTCCAGGGGAGTCGGCCGCCCCCCGGTCGCGCGAGGTTGCCCACGTGCAGCACGGCCCCCGGATGTTGCCTCGCGACGAAAGCGGCCGAGTCGGTGAGGAGCTGCACCAGCTCGTCGGTTCCAAAATTGGTTCGTCGCGGTAGGACGGCGGCCAGAATCTCGTGATGGGGGCCCAGCGGAGGCAGCTCGACGCCGTCGATCAGCACCCCGTCGACGGCGGATCCGACCGCGATGGTGCCGTGATCCGGGAAGTTGAGCCGGGGGTGAGCGCGCCGGACGAGAGGCATGGGTGGCTGGAGAACGCGAGGTTCAATGGTCAGCCGGTCGCGCCGTGTCGGGATCTCGCTCGGCGCGCGGGGTCGTTCAGCACAGCAGTGGGGCGCCTCGGGGGCCGGGGCGTCGGGCCGACACGCGATCGTCGCGCAGGCGGCGGTGGCCACGGCCGGCAGCAGGGCTGCGAGGAAGCGCAGCGGCCCAAGCTTGAATGCGTTTCTACCGTGCACGACGATCAGGCTTCCTCGGTTGACTGCGGTCTTAACGAACTCGAACAAATTTCGACGTCGCGACGCCGCGCTCGCTCTCGCGATCAAAATAAGCGAAACGCGCCCCCGAGGTCCAACTGTTGTGCGTGGTGCTTTGTGCGCGGTACTCTCTCTATCTCCGGGGGGTTTCATTCGGTGTGGCCGCCTTGTTTTGGAGGAACCGATGGACCACGAGATCGTGACTTGTACCTTGGCGGCGTTTTTTGCGTGCGAAGCGGTCCCGCGTGGGACGAGGCCGGTCTGCACCACCATTCCCTGATCTCCGTGCTTTTGGGAGGCCTTTCTCGTGACTGCCCGCAAGACTTATTATGGAGTGCGCGTCTCCAAAGAGTATTTGAACTTCGGCGCGGCTCACTTCCTGCTATTCGCCGACGGCAGCCGCGAGGCGTTGCACGGCCACAACTACCGGGTCGCGGTGACCCTTCAAGGGGCGCTCGACCAGGGCGGTGTGGTGGTGGATTTCCTGGTGCTCAAGCCGCTCGTCAAGGCGATCTGTGAGCGGCTCGATCACCGCACGTTGCTGCCCGGGGCGAGCTCCGCGGTCCAGATAGTGGAACGAGACGGTGAAGTCGAGGTCCGCCATCGCCGGCAACGTTTCGTCTTCCCCAGCAGCGACGCGCTAGTGCTGCCGCTCGAGAACATCTCGGCCGAACACCTCGCCCGATACATCGCCGATCATCTGCTTCGGGCGCTCAGCGAACATTGCTCGGGCGCGCGGCTGGAGATGATTGAGGTCGAAGTGGAGGAGACCCCGGGTCAGGTGGCGTTCGTGCGGCGCCACGATTTTGATCCGGCGCCATGTCCGCGCAAAGGGGGAGGGGCACAGTGATGCCGGTAATCGCCGGTTCGTTCTGAGGAGCGAGCGAGTGGAGGCGCGTTCATGTGCAAGGAAACAAGCCGAATTAGGCGCAGTCGTAGCAGCGCTACGGCGAGCGCTAATTCGGTGCAGGTGACGCCGCAGATGTGCGTGAATCCGTCCGCGAATCCCTGGATGGGCCGGCGATTATGGACGACGGCACGCGCCTGGGGGCTCGTGGTTCTCCTGGCCTCTTGGGGGCTGTATCTCGTGACGTTGGCCCCGGGGGTGTTTTGGCTCGACAGCGGCGAGCTGGTGGCGTCCGCCCACACCCTCGGGATCCCGCATCCGCCGGGCCATCCGGTTTATCTCATTCTGGCCAAGTTGGCCTCGCTGGTGCCCATCGCGAGCGTGCCCGTTCGGGTGGGGCTGCTATCGGCAGTGTTCGGCAGCGCAGTCGCGCTCTTGCTCTACGCGCTCGTGTTGTGGGTTTGGCGCGGGCGCGATGACTCTTGCGATCTCCTGCTGGCGCCGTCGGCAGCGTTGGGGGCGCTGGTGTTCACCGCCAGCCCGGCGCTGTGGTTCCAATCCATTCGGAGCGAGGTCTATACCCTCAACCTGGCGCTGATTTTGATTCCAACGCTCCTCTTGGTGCGGCTCCACGGCGCGACACCGGCGCCCGCGGCCTGCAAAAAACGCAATGGACAAGCTCTTGGTGCCGGAAATGTGGCCGTTGCCGTGTTTCTGGTGGGCCTTGGGCTCGGCAATCATCATTTGTTGGTCCTGCTGAGTCTCCCGGCGCTGGCGTGGCTGGCGCTCTCGCTCCCCTCCTTCAGGGCACGCCTGACCCTCGGGAGGTTCGCGCTGCTGTTCATGGTAGGGGTCGTGGCGCTCGCGCCTTATGCCGTCCTGCCTTTGCGCGCGCGCCTCCTGCCGGCGATGCACTGGGGTGACGCGAGTACTTTGGCAGGGTTCTTCGATCTGGTCAGCGCGCGGGTCTTCCACGGCGCCGTCGACCCGGCCACGCGCGCCTCGCTGGGGGCCAATCTGCTGGTGGCGCTGGAATTGTTCATGCGGCAGTTGACGGCCCCGGTTGTTCTGGCGGGGGTGGTGGGGTTGGTGTTGCTGGCGCGCCGCCGGCCTCTGCCGGCTGTGGGGTTGTTGCTGCTCCTGTTCGGCAGCTTGCTCTCCAAAGTGATGATGTTTTTGGATCCCGACAATCCAGACGATCACGGCTATTTCTCGGCGGCGCTGGGGATGTTGGCGCTCGCCGCCGCCGTCGCCGTCGGCGCGGCGGCCGCTGCGCTGGCCCGGCGGTGGCCGGCGGCGAAGGGCGCCTTGGCGTTGGGCTGCGGCGCTTTGGCCCTCGGAGCGATGACAGTTCAGGTGACGAGAAATGTCGAGTCAAGCTCGTTGATGCGGTTTCGATCTCCCGACGTGGTGCTCGACGCGACGCTCGAGGGTGTCCCGCCGCGGACCGTGCTGATGCCCTATTATTACGCGCTGCATTTCACTTTGCAGTACGCTCAACTGGTCGAAGAGCGGCGCCCCGACGTGGCGCTCGTCCACCAGACATTCATGGCCCATATCGACGGGGGGGAACCCTACCTGCGCCGGCTCGAGACGGCCCATCCACGCCTAGGTAATCTGGCCGAGGCGTTTCGCCGCGAAGCCGCTGTGCCCACGAAGGCGGTGTTGGCGCAATCCAAGGAGCGGCCCGTCTACCTGGAGCCGTTTCGCGAGCGGGTCGTGCCGGCCGAAAACTTGGAGCCCCTCGGGATGCTGGCGCGCGTCCGGTTCGATCCGGCCGCGCTGCCCCAGGCCGGCAGCGAGGCCGAACGTGCCCAAAGCGCTTGGCGTGTGGCTTACTGGACCGAACTCGAGCGGCGCCTGGGGCACGAGCGGGTCCGTTACCCACACACCGGCGCGTTACTGCTGTGGTACACCTATTTGGAGGCTCATCTGTTGTATGAGCGCGGCGAATATGAGGCCGCGCGGGAGGCGGTTCGGCGAGGGCTCTCGTGGCACCCCGACTCGCCGCGGCTCCGGCGACTGGAGACTCGACTCTTGACGACCGAGGGCCGCGCTTGTATCGAGGGGGGGGCGAGAGGTGAGCCTCTCGTCCGCTCCTTTGTCGATGCCGCAGCCGTTCATGGGAAAGCGAAGCTCGCATGGCCGATCCGACGACTGACAAGCAAACCGCCGAACCGCCCCTCGTGAGCGCTCCCACCGTGGAACACGACGCGGCCCCCGCCGCGAAGCTCCCCGAGCTACCCTTGCTCGAAGAGGATATGACCCGAATCGACGTCCACCGCCCCGAGCCGCGCGAGTGGCTGGTGCGACTGCTCATATTGCTTCTCGGTGTCGTCCTGTATCTCCCGCACCTCGGCGGGTTCGGGCTCTGGGATCCGTGGGAGACCCACTACGGCGAGGTCACCCGCAACATGATCGAGACTTATGACTGGATCGCGCCGTGGTGGGGCTTCAAGGAGCAGATTGGCACCGAGCGGATCAACGGCGATTGGTTTTTCTCCAAACCAATCTACACCTTCTGGGCGGAGGCGGTCTCGGCCCGCATCTTCGGGCTGTCCGACTTTGCGATAAGATTGCCCATCGCGCTCCTCGCCATTGCAGCGGTGTTCGGGGTGTACTTCACCTTCTCGCGCATCGTCGGCCGCAAAATGGGTGTCTTGGCGGCCGTGGTGATGGCCACCTCACCGCAGTTTTTCTTCATCGCGCGCCAGGCCCAGACCGACATGCCGTTCGTGGCCACGATGGTGCTCGCGATGTGCGCCTTCATCCTGGGAGTCTTCGGCCCGCGCCGGGCCATCAGCGACGTCCAGTTCCGGTGGCGCGCCGTGGCCTTCCTCGCGTTCTTGCTGCTGTCAATCGTGCCTCAGCTCATGATGCTCGCCACCGACCTCTCGCGCGACGTCTCGGCCAGCCTCCCTCCCATGCAGCGTCTCTGGATGACCATTCGTGGCAATGGGATCTATCACGCGCTGATTTATGGCGCGGTGCTGGTGCCGGTGCTGCTGGCCATCATTGTGCCGCTGGTGCGCGAGACGCGCGCCTCGCGCGGCGTGGGCCTGAGCGACGAGCTCAAAGACCGCGCGCTACGTCGTTTCTACATCCTGGCGTTCTACATCTTGTTGGCCCACTCGACCCTGGCCAAGGGGCTGCTCGGCTTCCTGCTGCCCGGGTTCATCATCGGCGTCTTTCTGCTCTTGACGCGACCCGGGCTGGCGGGGCGTCTGCTGCTGTTCTTCTCATTCCCACCGGTGACCTGGCCCGTACTACGTTCCATGCCCAAGTATCGCCCCGCAATGCGTTTCGAGCCGATCCTGGGGTTCATGTTGTTCTTGCTCACGGCGCTGCCCTGGTATCTCGCAATGTTCGCGCGCTTCGGCCGTGCTTACTACAACCGCTTCTTCATCCACGATCACTTCAATCGCCTCGAGTCGGGCGTTCATCAGATCGACACCGGAACATTCGAGCACTTCATCAAGTGGCTCGGTTATGGTGTCTTCCCTTGGGTGGCGTTTGTGCCGTTCGTGCTGCTCGGGCTGGCGCGCCTCCGCCTCTCGGATTGGCGCCCCAAGAACCAGTTGCGTCTGTTGTTGGTGTTGTGGACGTTTCTGTCATACGCGCTCTTTACACTGTCCGCCACAAAGTTTCATCACTACATCTTCCCGGCTCTGCCGCCGCTCGCGGTTCTCACGGGCTGGTTTCTTTTTGAGGCGCTCGCGGACCGTTCGCGGCGTATGCGTGTCGCGGCGGTGGTGGGCGGTGTGTTGCTCCTGGCCATCGCTTGGGATATCCACGAGGAGCCGCAGCAACTTCGCAACCTCATGACGTACCAGTATGAGCGGCCGCTGCCCGCTCACTTGCCGATCGATCCCGATGCCCCGATCTCAGCCTCCAACCCCGATCCTTGGCGCGAGTCCACCTTCTTCAAGCACACCAGCGCGTCATTGCACTGGATACTGGCGCAGCCGTGGTTGCGCTACGAGACCTTCATTCGGTTTGTTTCGGTGGTGGCGCTGTTGGGGTTTTTGCTCTTCTTTTTCGTGCGCACCCGCGGCCCGGGTGTGGTGGTGGTCTCGCTTGCCGGGGTGCTACTGTGCCTCTGGAGCCTCAACTATTATATGCCGACTCTGTCGCCGCACTGGTCCCAAAAATACCTCTTCGAGGCCTATTACGAGGACTGCGAGCTACTCGAGAACCCACGGGAGATCGATGAGGCCTACACCCCGCTGATCTCTCGGATCGGCCTCGAGGGTCTGTTCAAGAGGCTCGGCGGCAACCGTAAGAGGGTCTGCCGGGAAGACGTGATCTCATGGTTGCTGACCTGGCGCGGTGAGACTTACTACTCCTACAACGAGATTCGCCCCATCAACCGCGAGGCGACGCAGTTCGAGGCCTATCTCCGTGAGCACAACCGGGGGCAGCCGTTCTATCTGTTCATCGAACGCGGGCGGGTCGGTGGCATGGAGGCGCGTCTCAACAACTACACCCGCACCCTCAAGGGCAAAGATGTGCCCGAGTTCATGGAGATCGACTCGTGGGTGGTCGAGACGGTGCATGATGAAAATCAGTACTTCGTTTTGGCCAAGGCGACCCCAAACCGGAGGTCGCTCTGAAGGGCCAAATTAGGCTTGACCATAATCGTCGGTTCGTTCTGAGGAGCGAGCGTGTGGAGGCGCGTGCATGTGCAAGGAAGCAAGCCGAATTAGGCGGAGGCGTAGCAGCGCTACGTCGAGCACTAATTCGGTGCAGGTGA
>PWKZ01000299.1 GCA_003559575.1 Bradymonadales bacterium
GGCGCGCGGCGTGACGCCGGCTGCCAGAAACCACTCACCCACCGCCCCCGATGGTCGACATGCCCCGGCACCCAGACGTGGCCGGGGCGGCGCGCCGGCCGCCAGAAACCACTCACCCACCGCCCCCGATGATCGACATGCCCCGGCACCCAGACGTGACCGGGGCGATCCCTCACCGGCCGCCAGTGGCCGAGCACATGCCGGCCGTTCTGAGTCACATGCCCCGGCACCCAGACGTGGCCACGGCGGTCCCTCACCGGCCGCCAGTGACCGGGAACGATTCGGCCGCCGGCGGTCATCCGGGCCTGGACCCACACGTAGCCGGGGAGCGCCGGAGCCCGCCAGTGGCCCGGAACGAAAGTGCCGTCGGCGAGCCGGTGGGGCGGCACCCAGACGCAGCTCGGTGCCGGCGCGTGCGTGGCGGTGACGCGGGCCGCCCTCCTTTGAGCCGTGGCTTCGGAAGGCAGCGCCAAAGAGCAAATCAGCGCGGCCAGAGCCGCCATCCAATAGAGTTTCATTTCCTCACCCTCCTCCCCCTCACCGGTGTGACTCGATGAGCCACGAGCCGACGGTGGACTCGAGAGGTTCGAGCCTCACCACCGCGGCCACATGAATTGCGACGAAGGGAGAGAGAGAATGATTCAAAGGAAGCAAAAGTAATTGGGGGGAGGCTACTCCTCATCTCCTTCGAGATGGGGCTCCTCCCCGGGGGTTAGCGGTGTCTCGGCGTCATCCTCCGGATCGCCATCGAGCGCCGCGGCGGGAGTGGCCACGGGCACCTCCTCCTCCTCGGGATCGGGGAGTCGCTCGATCCCCACGAGCCGCTCGTCCTCCGCGAGGTTTATCAGTCGGACTCCTTGGGTGTTGCGGCTGTAGACACCAATCTCGTTGACCCGCAGCCGGATGATCTTGCCACGGTCGGTGATCAACATCACATGGTCGTCTTGGCTCACCAGCACCACGCCCACCACGCTGCCGTTGCGCGGCGTGGTCTTGATGGTGATGATCCCCCGGCCGGCGCGCCGCTGGACTCGATACTCCGTTAGCGCAGTGCGCTTGCCATAACCGTTCTCAGTGATTGAGAGCAGAGTCGCCTCGTCGTCGCCGACCACCTCCATCCTCACCACTGAGTCGCCATTGGCGAGCATCATGCCGCGCACCCCGCGCGTCGCCCGGCCAGTGGACCGAACGTCGGAGACGTCAAACCGGATACTCTGCCCACCGGCCGCCGAGAGCAGCACCTCCTCATGCTCCTCCACCAGTCTCGCGGCGATCAGGTCGTCGCCTTCGTCGATGTTGATCGCAATCAGACCGTTGGAGCGAATATTGGCGAAGGCCATCAAGTTGGTCCTCTTGACGATGCCGCGTCGAGTGGCCATGATCACGCACTTGTCTTCCTCGAACTCCTTGACCGGCAGGATAGTACGGACCTTTTCGCCCGGCTCGCTCTGGATCAAGTTGATAATCGGGCGGCCACGCGAAGCCGGACCACTCTTCGGGACCTCGTAGACTTTGAGCTGGAAGACCCGCCCCCTGTCCGTGAAGACGAACAGCCGGGTGTGGGTCGAGGCGACGAAGATGTTGGAGACGAAGTCCTCGTCGCGGGTGTTCATCCCGGTGCGCCCCCGCCCACCGCGACGCTGGCTTCGATACAGCGCGATGGGGTTGCGCTTGACGTAGCCGCTGTGCGAGATGGTGACCACCATCTCCTCATCCGCGATCAGATCCTCAACGTCGATGTCGCCCGCCTCGTCGACTATCTCCGTGCGACGCGCGTCGCCATACTGAGCACGGATCGCCTGAAGCTCATCGACGATGACCTCCATCAACAGCCGCTCGTCGGCCAGGATCGCCTTCAGCCGCTGAATCTGCTCCTGAAGCTCTTCAAGCTCGCGGGCGATTTTTTCTCGCTCCATCCCGGTCAGGCGGTGCAGCCGCAGATCCAAAATCGCCTGCGCTTGCACTTCGGAGAGCTTGAAGCGCGAGATCAACTCCTCGCGGGCATCGGCGACCGCGTTCGAGGCCTTGATGATCGCCACCACCTCGTCGATGTTGTCGAGCGCGATTTGGTAGCCGAGCAGGATGTGCTCGCGAGCCTGGGCCTTGGCCAGCTCGAACAGACAACGGCGGGTCACCACGTCGCGCCGGTGGTTGATGAAGTGCTGGAGCATCTCCTTGAGATTGAGCACCTTGGGCTGACCACCGACAATCGCCAGGCTGTTGATCCCGAACGAGGATTGCAAGGCGGTCTGAGTGAACAGGCGGTTCAACACCACCTGAGCCACGGCGTCCCGCTTGAGCTCGATGACCATCCGCATCCCGTCGCGATCGGACTCGTCGCGCAGATCGGAGATACCCTCGATGCGCTTCTCACGCACCATCCCCGCGATCCGCTCGAGCAACTTGGCCTTGTTCACCTGGTAGGGAAGCTCGGTGACCACAATCGCCTGGCGCTCTTTCTCCCTCGTCTCGATGAAGACCTTGGCGCGCAGCTTGATGATGCCGCGTCCCGTGGCGTACGCTTGATGAACCCCCGTGCGCCCGTAGATGAAGCCTCCGGTGGGGAAATCAGGCCCCGGCACCATCCGAATCAGATCGCGCAAATCGAGGTCCGGCGACCGGATGAGCGCGACGGTGGCGTCGATCACCTCGCCCAGATTGTGCGGCGGAATATTGGTGGCCATCCCCACCGCGATCCCCGACGAGCCGTTGACCAGCAGGTTCGGGAACCGCGCCGGCAAAACCACCGGCTCGGCCACCGACTCGTCGTAGTTGGGTGCGAACTCGACGGTCTGCTTCTCGATGTCGGCCAACAGCTCCGAGGTCAGCCGCGCCATCCGGACCTCGGTGTAACGCATGGCGGCGGCCGGATCGCCGTCCACCGAGCCGAAGTTCCCCTGGCCGTCCACCAGCGGATGGCGCATGGAGAAGTCCTGCGCCATCCGAACAATCGTGTCATAGACCGCGCTGTCGCCGTGCGGGTGGTATTTACCGATGACGTCACCGACGATCCGCGCCGACTTCTTGTAACTAGAGTTCCACGTGTTCCGCAGCTCGTGCATGGCAAACATGACGCGCCGGTGAACAGGCTTCAGGCCGTCACGCACGTCCGGCAGCGCACGCCCGATGATGACGCTCATGGCATAGTCGACATACGACGAGCGCATCTCATCTTCGATGTTGATTGGTAGCTTGTGAGCCCTGTCTTCGGTCATGTTGAAACCCATCCCGCAGGCGCACCTGGAGCGCCACTATAATGAAGCGCCAAGCTAGTCTCGTCGCCCATTTCTGTCAATAGCAACGCCCCTCTCCACCCTGATCAGGTCTCCGGGCGGGGCTCCTCGGGATGCCTGATCCTCACGTGCATGTGGCCATCGTGGCCCGGGGAGTGGCGAATGATACCCACCCTGACGCGCCGCGCACGCGGCCACTGGAAGACGGTCGCAAGCTCCGCCGCCGCGTATCCGCGGCGCTTGGCCTCCCGAGCGAGCGGCGCCTGAAGCCGCCAATCGAGGAAGATGTACTCCACCTCCCCGGTCTCTAGAAATGACTCGATCAGATCGAGCATCTTGGGGACATCCATCCGGCGCCCTAGCTTGGCAAAGTACTCGAGCGGCTCGTTGCCGCGGGCCAACAGCCCGATGTCCACATCGCGGCCGTCGCGGTGAGAGCGGTGCGGCGGAAACCAGCCCCCTTTTTCGCGGCTGAGATCACCGATTAGAACCGGCACGCTGTCCGGGTGCCGCTCACGAAAACACTCGAGCGCCTCCGTTATGACCGCCACGGTGTGAGGGGTCGCGTAGCTGTTTCCGGGGTTGCGAACGATCCAGCCGTCTTCTTCGGGGAGCATCACTCCCCCATGCAGGTATGGACCACGTTGGCCGTCGGGGGGCCGGGTGGGAACCAGGCGCAGCCGCTGACCGACGCGAATCCGTGGGCTCTTGAGGTTGTTGAAGCGCCTGAGCTGCGTCACCGAGACTCCGAAGCGTCGCGCTATCCGCGCCAAGGTATCGCCCGGCTGGACGGTGTAGTTGATGGCCCGACGTTGCGCGAGCGCCGCGCGAACGGAGAGAAGCGGAGTATGTTGAGAGACGAGCGCGCCGACCAAAGACAACATCAAGCCGGCCACTAAAGCGCAAAGAGCGCGAACGGCAAATTGGTGCATTACCTCAATCCTCCACCCGTTTCCGGGATTCGGGAATCGATTCGGGCACAATTGCGGTGTCACCTTCACCAAATCGATGCTCGACGTAGGCGCTGCGTTTGCCTCCGCTCGATTTGGTTTGCTTCCTTGCACTTGCACCCGCCTCATTCCCCTCGGTCCACGGACGCGGTGGAGGATTGAGGATTATCAGTCCAGTCTAGTGGGCAATTACAAGGAGTTCAGCGGGATCGGAAGCCATCGGGTGTGCCTCGTGGTCATCCCAAACGACCAGTGAGAAGACATACTCCCCGGCCACATCGACGACAAAAGAGGGAGTCGCGAGGCTCCGGTGGGGCTCGAAGCATTCGTTGGGGTTGGCTTTGTCGGGGCAGGCGCCCTCGGGCGCCTCGACGCTGAACCTGTACTGCGCTATCTTGAACCCCTCCGGCGCCAAACTGTTCGATCCGATCAGATCGAGCTTGGTCCCCACGGCCACCTCGGTCCCCTGGCGGCACTCGATAATCGCGATTGGTTCCTGCGTGACCTCGGCATACCCCGAGAGACGAACAGGCGTCGAGTTGAGTGGCGGGGCGTTGTGGTGAACGAACATCACCACCACCTCCCGCTCCGGCTGGCCGCCCGCGCCTGGCGGGCTCTTCAGGCGCGGGCGATAGGACACGGTGACGGACGTCGTCTCGCCCGGCCGCAGCAGCACCGGCGGGGTACTCGGCGAAGGCGGCTCAGCTCCGTTCACCAGGACCGAGAAGCTCGAGTCCGCTTTTATGTCGAACGACTTCAAGCGGAGAATCTCGCCGCCCGTGGAGGTAATCTCCAACGTCTGCTCTCGCCTTTGACCAACCCAGGTTCGTCCAAAATCGACCTCCTCGGGAGAGACGGTCAGAGCCGGGGAGTCCCGCGTCCACGAGAACGACAGCTCGATCCACTCCGGCGCGCCCTCACCCTCACTCGCGGCGCGTAGACGCAAAAACCCCGCCGCCTGTGTATCCGGCTGAGCCTCACAGTGCACCTCGACACGCACCGACTCGCCCGGAGCCACCGTGAGCGCCTCGGGCAAGGCTGCTCCGTCGACAGTCGTGGGAGTCGGCTCAAGGGAGACGGGGGGCTCACCGACGCGCACCACAAAAGTACCGCCGGCGTTCCTGAGCTGGTAGTGGCTGATTGTCGCGTCCTCGTCCCCGTCGTTCTCTAGCTCTACCGTCAACACCTGCACCGCACCGGGGGCGCAGGTTGCGAAATGGAGCGAGGCGGGTTCAAACGCGAGCCGGGGCCCCAGAGGTGGGCCGAGATCCGGCGGCGAATCGAAAAAAACGCTCTGGTCCGGTTGGACCTCCATGGGCGGAGGAGGCACATCCCGCGGCACCTCCGGGGCATCGGCGACCGGGGGCGTGCCGGAGTCCCCGCAGCTCCACGCCACGAGCAGCACCACCAGAGTGATGCACCGGGCCACAAATCTCACCGCCATCCCTCCTCGAGCGCCGCGAGTACGCTGTGCCGCACCGCCTCCTCGGTGAACACCGGCAGATTGCCGGCGACGCGCGCCACCGGGACACCGGCTCTCTCGAGCACCTCCAGCGCCGGCCGCGCCTTGGTTTGAAATTCTTCCAGGCGCTTTCGAATCTTCGCCTCGGTGTCATCTGAGCGCTGAATCACCTCGGCCTCGCAGGCAGTGCATCGCCGCCCGTCGCGGGGCGGCTTGTACTCAAGATGATAGACCTTTCCACACGAAGAGCAAATCCGTCGCCCCACCGTACGCGCCACAATGGCCTCGTCATCGTTTTCGACGAGTAACACGAGATCGATGCGCGTCCCGACCTCGGCGGCCAACTCCAAGAGGTAGCGCGCCTGCGCCGGGGTGCGAGGATACCCATCAAGGGCCAGCTTGCGCCCGGAGGCGCGCTTGAAGGCGGCGGCGAACAGCTCGTTGGTCAAGCTGTCCGGGACGAACCGGCCCTCGTTGACGAAGCAAGCCGCCTTGAACCCCAGCAAGGCGGCCGCGGGATCGACCCCGGCGGACTCACACAATGCTTTTAGCGCCGCGAGGATCCGCTCGTCGGCGACGAAGCCGTCACCATCCCGAAAGTCATCCGGGCGCCCCTCGAAACCGAGCTTGTTGTACGCCCCGAGATACTCCCTGAAAATATTGCCGGTGGAGAGCTGCCGGAGTCCGCCCTCCGCCACGAGCACGTCGATGCGCGGCTGCTTGCCGGCGCCGCTCTTGCCGGCGACAACTATGTTGTCAATGTCGCAAAGGTTCATGGCCGCTCCTGTCCATCAAGCTTTGAAGCTGAAATGGGCCTTGAAGTGACGCAAGGTCAAATCGCGGCCATGGTTGACGTCGACCCCCGGGATGGCGTCTCGCACGGAGTGCAACCGCGCCACCGTCTCGGCGACGTGGGCCAGATCCATGTCCTCGTAGACCAAGCGCGGAACGGCGGCGCGCACGAAGTTCACCGCCGGGAGATGTTCCTGCTCGCCGTCATGGCGGCCGAAGGCGAAGTGACCAAGCTCACACAGGCGGTGGCCGAACAGCAAAAGAAGCGCGGTGAGCGCCACCCCGGGGAAATCCTCCGGCCGGTGGCGGGTGCCCTCGAAGAAGCTGTTGACCCTGATATAGACCGCGCTGCCGCCCACCGGCATGACCACCGGCACCCCTCGCCGGTGCAGCTCGTGCCCGAAGCGTTGCACCTGTCCGATACGGTGGGTCAGGTAGTCCTCGCGCACCACGGTGGCGAGCCCCTCGATCAAGCCCTTCAAATCCCGCCCCGTGAGCCCACCGTAAGTGGGATGCCCCTCGACCAGAATTTGGTAGTCGGTCAAACGGTCCGAAAAACCGGGATAGCGGCCAACGAACAGCCCACCCTCCTTTAGCACCAGCGCGCCGCCCATGTTGGACAAACCGTCCTTCTTCAAACTGATTGTGAACCCGTCGGCATAGCGAAACATCTCGTGAACGATGGCCGTAATCGGCACATCCTGGTAGCCGACCTCATCGTGACGAATAAACCAGGCGTTCTCCGCAAAGCGGCAAGCGTCCAGGAAGAGCGGGATCCCGGCCGCCAGAGACAGCTCGCGCACCTTGCGGATGTTCTCCATCGAGACCGGCTCGCCGCCGCCGGTGTTGTTGGTGATGGTCAAGTAGATGAGCGGGATCCGCTCCCCCTCAGTTTCAATCAGCTCTTCGAGCAGGGCGAGATCCATGTTGCCCTTGAAGCGAAACTTGCTCGCGCGGTCCCTGAGTTCGGGGCAAAAGAGATTCCGGGCCTCGATCCCGTTGGCGATGATATTCGCCTCGGTGGTGTCGAAGTGGCCGTTGGACGGAATGATGTAGCGCTGCCCCTTCTCGAGAGGCGGGAGAGTCCGCGCCAGGATCGAGAAGAGCGCGTTCTCCGCCGCCCGCCCCTGGTGGAACAAGAACAGATTGGGGTGACGCGCCTCCAAGTTGGCCCACGAGGATCCGAAAGTGGTCGTCACCTGTTCCTTGAACGCAAAAAAGCCCTCGTTGGAACCGTAGCTCTCGTCGCCCAGCATGAGCTGCGCCCACTGCTCGGCCGTCATGGCGCTGGTGCCGGAGTCCGACAACAGATCACAGCCATCCACGTAGTCGGCACGAAACAAAAAAACATTCAAATGTGCCGCGTTAAGCGCCTCGAGACGATCCTCCAGAGTGATCGGCTTGCGGAAACGCACGCTCGCGTTGCGATACGGTCGCTTGAAGCTCTCGAAGCGCGCAAACTCGGGATCGGTCTTCAGTAGCTCGATCACTTTGTTCGGCATGATAGCCTGCTCTCAATTCCCATTGCGGCCCGCACCCGGGCCGTCGAATCAGCGATCACCGGGCGCACCCGCCGTGCGCCGTCACAAAGAACATCACTCACCAGACTCTCTTGACTCGCAAGCTCCGCGCGGCGCTCCTGAAACGGCGTCAGCTCGGCCATCAAGTTCGCGTGCAAAACCTTCTTGCAATCGAAACAGCCGATGGCCGCGCTCCGACATCCTTGCGCCACCTCGCGCACCTCATCGTCAGAGGAGAGGTAAGTGTGAAGGGTGAAGATGTTGCACTTGGTGGGATCGCCGGGATCCTTGCGTCGTTTCCGGTTGGTGTCGGTCACCGCGACGCGCAACTTCTCCCACGCGACCTCGGAGTCGTCGTTCAAGTTCAGGGTGTTACCGTCGCTCTTGCCCATCTTCGAGCCGCCGTCGAGGCCCGGGATCCGCACCGCGGCGCGCTCCAAAGTCTCCGGCACCACCAGCCGCGCCCCCGCCGCGGTCCCGTACTGGGCGTTATAACGCCGCGCCAGATCACGCGCCATCTCCACGTGCTGGAGCTGATCCTCCCCCACCGGAACCAGATCAGCGCCCGGGCCCAGGATATCGGCCGCCATCAGCACCGGATAGTAAAACAGTCCGGCGTTCACGTTGTGGGGTTGCTGGCGCGCCTTCTCCTTGAAAGTGGCGCAGCGCTGCAGGTGACTCAGGATCATGAGATTGGACAGAAGAACCGCAAGCTCGCAGGTCTCCCCGACGCTCGACTGGGCGTAGATCACGTTGTCGTTCGGATCGATCCCGGCGGCCAGATAGTCAAGGACGATCTCCGGCACATAGCGGGCGAGAAGCCCCGGCTCGGGCAAAGTTGTCAACGAATGCAAATCGGCGACGAAAAAGTAACAGAGGTGTTCCGGCGAGCGCGACAGCGTCACAAAATGGCGCATCGGCCCGAGCAGGTTACCCAGGTGAAGCCGCCCGGTGGCACGGATACCCGACAACACGACTTTGGGCGCGGCCCCCTTGGGCACAGCTCCCTCGGACTGAAAGTCGGCGGTGGAAATGTCTTCAGTCATGCAAATCTCCTGTCGCTCGCCCCCCAAGGGGGACCCCAACGCACTTTCATAAGGCTCATTGCACAGCACGACCCAACGCGCAAGCGTTGAGTCGTTACCCCGGGAAGTGATACTCTCGCGGTTAATCGAGCCGTCGCTGCAACTTGGCGAGCGGCGCCACCGCCGCGTGCAACATAAAAGAAGGGGGACGAAATGTCAGGCGTAAACAAGGCTATCTTGATTGGCAACCTGGGCGCCGACCCGGAGGTTCGCTACACCAGCAACAACCGCGCGGTGGCCAACTTTCGACTTGCGACCAACGAGACCTGGACCGACCGCGAGGGCCAGCGCCAGGAGAGCACCGAGTGGCATCGCGTGGTGGTCTTCGGCCGCCAGGCGGAGCTCGCCAAGGAGTACCTGCGCAAGGGGCGGCAGGTCTACATCGAGGGCCGCATCCAGACCCGAGAGTGGCAGGATCGCGACGGCAACCGGCGCTTCACCACAGAGATCGTGGCACAGCAGCTGACCTTCCTGGGCGGCGGAGACGGTGGCCGCGGGCGTGGCGGTTACGACGAGCCCCCGCCGCCGATGGGCCCCGAGGACTACCACGCAGGCGGGCGCGATCAGGGCGAGGAGCCCTCCTCGCAACCCGCGCCGGCCAAGGATCAAGCGACCGAGAACGACCCGGGGGTCGTGGACGACGACGACATCCCGTTTTGATCCCGGGGCTCGGCCACCAGCGATCAACAATCAGCCAAGCTTCTGAAATCACGGGTCCTGAGCTGAAATTGGTGAGGGCAATATGGATAGTTTATGCACATTTTATGTGGATAACGGGGAGGGATGGCAAATCGCCCTCACCAGAGTAATCGACGAGACGGCCTTCAATCCGAAGCGCCGTCCGCTTTTGATCGTGCCGGGCTACGGCATGAACAGCTTTATCTTCGGCTACCACCCAAACGGCCCCTCAATGATGGACTCGCTCGCCGCCCAGGGGTACGAGGTCTGGACCGCCGACTTCCGCACCCTGGGACGCGCCAAGCGTCTGTGGGGGACACGACGCTATCGCCTCGAGGACATCGCTTGCACCGATCTGCGCCTCGGGATCGAGCGCATCCTCGAGGTGAGCGAGACCAGCCGCGACAAAGTGGACCTGCTGGGCTGTAGCCTGGGTGGCACCTACCTGTTCATCTACCTGGCGTGTGGCGGTGAGGAGGCGAGAGAGAGGATCGGCGCGGTGGTCTCGATGGGGTCCCCTCTCCGCTGGGAGAAAATCCACCCGGCGCTCAGGCTCGCGTTCGGCAGCCCGTGGCTGATGCGCCATGTTCCGATGGTGGGGATCCGGCCGCTGTCCGCCGCCGTCTTGCCGCTACTCGCCAAAATACCTCGAGTAATAGGGATCTATCTCCATCCCGACCACGTGGACATCAGCCGCACCGACCAATTCGTGCGCACGGTGGAGGATCCCAACCCGGTGCTCAACGAGGAGCTGGCCCGGTGGCTCAAGACTCGTGATTTGATCATTCGCGGCGTCAACGTCACGGAAGCGATGCACGACGTCAAGATCCCGGTGCTGACGGTGATCGCCAACGCCGACGGGATAGTCCCTCTGGAGACCGCCATGAGTGTCCACGAACACTTCGGCGCGGAGAAGAAAGAGGTCCTGAGAGTCGGAGACAGTCAGGCAGAGTTCGCCCACGCCGACCTCTTCTTGAGCAACTTGGCGCAAGAGAGGGTTTTCAAGCCCATCGGCAAGTGGCTCGCCGGCGTGGAGTAAGATTCTCGCCTCAATCCTCCACCGCGTCCGTGGACCGAGGTCATCGGCAGGTGTTTACTACGGCCTGCAACCACTCCCGGCCCTGCTCGCGCCCGTAAGACGAGAGCGCACCGACGCGCGCGAGGTGCCCGCCCGCCGCACGCGTCTCCTCCCAGGCCGTGAGAAATCGTCTCCGGGTCGACTCGCCCGCCGCATCGATCCGCGCTTTATGCTCCGGCTTGGTCATCACTTCCAGGAACCGCGCTACCGCCGCGATGGTCTCCTCCTGGCTAAGCCGCGCCGCCTCATCTTTCGTGCGCGACAGCGAGCGCTCCAGAGCGGATCCAAACTCCTCGATCCGCCGCAGCCTCTCGGCGACTCCAGCCTCGATCTGTTCGAGCGCCCCCTCGATGAGCGCGCGCTCGAGGAGATCGTCAGGCGTCACCCCCGGCAACCGCACATGACGGTAAAAAGCCTTGAGCGCGCACAGGTTGCCCACATAGCGGACATTCAGGCGCCACTTGCGGCCCACGGTGCCATAGACCAACGGCTCGAAGTCGCGATCGCCACATGCGACAGGCTCGCCGATGCGCAGCACCCCCGATGGGCAGTCACGCCGATAGGTCCCGCCGGCCCCCAAGACCGTGCCGTAGCCAAGCTCCACCGGCCCCACCACACCGCCGTTGCCACCCAAAAAAATCCGCGCGCCAAGGAGAAGCGCCCCCCCGGGCACATCTCCGAACAGCGATGGGGTCGCCTTGTCGCCTCGCGGCCCGCGCGGGGCGTAGTTGAAATGCACGAACCCGCTGCCCACCTCGCTGTGATCGTGCCGCCCGCTGCCACCGGCCAGCAAGCAGTCGCAAAAGTTGACCATGCTGCCGAGTGTGGCGAACGGCATCAAAACAGTCTGCTTCAGGCCGACGCAGTGGGCCCCACGGGAATACTCCTCGAGCAGCGTCCCTTCGCGCACATGAGCGCCGCTGCCAAGCGCGGCGCCCTCCAACAAGACGGCCTCGCGCACCGATCCGCCGCGGACTCTCACTCGGCGACCGAGCATGGCGTCTTCGAGGGTCACCGGCGCCTCGGCACCAACGGAGGCGCCCGCCCGCACCAGGGTCCGCTCGCCTCGCAGCCTGGTGCCGGCGTGCAGCACCGCGCCGGCCTCGAACCGCTCGGGGCGCACCTCGGGCCCCACGTCGAGCGCCCCCGGCGCCCGCACCTCGACCCCGCGCGCCCGCACCGCGCTCACGAAACGCGCCACATGAGGTTCCACCTCGATTTTCATGGCGCCTCCCTCCCTCTCTCAAGACCGGGCTCATCGCTCAGGAGATCGTTGAGGTGATTGATGAGCAGGTTGCCACGGATCACCTCGTCGGCGCGCAGCACCTCAGGGCCGGCGTTCTCCAGGGCTGCGACGTGCATCAACAAACCCCGCGCGTCCTCGTAATGCCCGCCCCGATAAAGACAGAAGGCCAGATAGTAGCGCGCCCGCCTCCCATAAGGATCCTGATCGTCGCCGTCGAGCTCCACGGCGCGCATCAGATGTTGCATGGCCGGCCCCAGAGCGCCGGCGGTGTAGAAAATCATCGCGGCCTCGAAGTGCCCCCGGATGCGTTGCTCCACCGGCTCGCTCGGCCGTGATCGCTCGTAGGCCCGTTGCAATCGCCGCTCTTGGCGCGGCTGTTGCAACCATCGCCGCCCCCAGTACTCTTCCACTGCCTCCTCGAACTCTCTCAAGTCATCCGGTGCAAAGCTAAGGATTGGCAAGCCCGAGGGCGCGAAGGGCTGCAAGTCACTACGCGCCGCATAGTAAGCACGCGCCCGCTCGAGGTTGGCGGCAAACAACGTCTCATCGTCGGGGTGGCGCCGCAAGAAGACCTCGATGGGCACGTGGTGTTCGACCCCCGCATAGATCCTCACCCAGCGCTCGCGATCCCAATCGAGTTCGTGAAAGACCGGCGCCGGGAAGATGACGATGTCGAACCCGTAGAGCCGGCAGGCGCGCTCCAGCGAGTCGGCGCGGTGATACGCCCGGTGGGTGGCCACCAGGGTCCCCACCTGGACCATGTCGAAGTTGCCCCGTCCGTCGGCGAACACGCTCGCCCGCGGCCACAGCTTGTAGAGCAGATAGCCGCCCCACTTGGCAAGATGCAGGACGCGCCCTTCGATCTCCGCTTCGGCCAGAAAATCGGCTGCCTCCACGGGGAAACGGCTCGGCTCGAGGGTCTCGGGGATGCGCGCAAGAGCGCGCGCGAAGCCGCCTCGCTGGACGGTGATGTTGTAGTGCCAGCTCACCGCCATTGCGCCCAGGCTGAGAGTCAGGGCGAGCGCGATCATCACATGGCGCCGACGCGCCGAGCCCCCCTCCGCTCCAATGCCGTCTCTGAGCTGCCGCAACAGGAAGATAAGCGGCACCACCCCCAGGTAGACAAAGCGCAAGCTGCGCTGCGCCAGGTAGAGCATGAGCGCCCCCAGCAACACCTCTGACCATGGGACGCGCTCAGTGCGCCTCGCGAGGACCATGGCCATTACATAGCCGCCAAGCATGACGATGAGGACGTAAGGAGCGAAACCGACTAGCGTGTGGTGCAACCAGCCGCGGTCGCCGAGCAGGGCGAAGTAGTCGGTGGGCTGCCCCCACTCCGGAATCAACTCGACGCTCGCGCCATACATGGTGATGGCCGTGATGACCCCCTTGAAGAAACCCGGCATCAGGAGCATCGGGACGACCACCACCAAGGAAAGCCTCAGCGCTTGCAAGAAATCGCGCCTTAGCTCCGGAGGCTGCCGCCGCCACCACCCCACTCCCCCCTCGCCGTTGCCCGCCGGTGGCGCCGCCACCATCTTGAACAACGCCCCGGCGCTCACCCCTCCGAGCGCCACCGGCATGAGCAGCGCGCCGCCGGCGTGAATGTTGGCCCACAGCCAGCCGACGGCTCCCACCCCAAGCATCCCGGGCCAACGGAGCCGGCGCCAGCGCCCAAAAAACACGGGCAACAACCCCATCATGAAGACCAAATTGAAGACGTGCGGCCGTACCCTGAAGCGATCACCAAAGAGGACTATCCCGACCGTCAGGACCAAAATGGCGAGCGCCGGACCAAGCTCGAGCCGCGCGGCCCTGTAGAGCAAGGCGAAGCCGAGCAGGATGAGGCTCACATGGACAAGCCGCAGCAGCAGGAGCCCACCCGCCGCGTCGAGACCGTAGACAATTACCTCGTAGAGCCACTGAAAAGGAGTCCAGGGACGATCCGGATGAACCGCCGAGAAGGTGTCGACCGAGGGGATGGCGCGATTTTCGACGATCCACTCGCCGACCACGATGTGCCAAAAAATATCGATGCAATAAATCGAGCGCAGGGCGTAGACCGCCAGCAAACTGAAGACGACGGCCACGAAGAGGCCTTCGGCCACGATGGGAAGAACCGAGGAGCGCGGCGGTGGCGGCGAGAGCGTCCGTGTCATCCTTCGCAGTCCTCGCTCAGAAGTAGTAAGTCCCCAGGAAGAGCGCATAGTGAGCAGTCAGCGCCACCAGCAAGGCCACCGGTATGATCGCGGCGGCTCGACAGCGGCGCGCCAAAGCCGCATACCCGAGCCCGACGCCGAGCGCGAACGGCACGATCAACGGCAAGAGAAAACTCGCGCGCCCATGCCCCAGACGCACCCATGGATAGCGCGCCACAAACGCGAAGTAAAGTCCGAGCAAGCTCACGGTCAGAAGCACGGGCGCCACGAACCCGGCCCGCGACGCCACCGGAGCCACCCCTCTCTGCCGCGCGCGAGGGCGCCGCACGAGGGCCCAGGCAGCCAGCCCAACTCCGGCCAGAGCCATCAGGCAGACGGGCAAAGCTGCCAAGTAGCGGGCGACGGTCCAGCCGGGAGCCGGCTGCGGGAGATAGTAGAAGGCATCGGACCACCAAGACGCATAGGTCTTGGTCCACAGCGAGGTGTCGGCCGCCGTCAAGACCTGGTGGGCCAGATAGGGCCGCGTCGCGCCGGGCGCGATGCGCGCGCGCAGCTCGAACGGCGTCCGGAGGAGCGCGAGCGGGTGCAAGGAGAACAGATCATAGCGCTCGCTGTCGATGGTCTCGATTTGTCCCATCCGGGTGGGGATCGGACTCCCCGTGGCGACCATGTTGCGCGCGAACCAGGGCCCCGTCAGCGCCAGAAAAGCGGCCGCCGCCACCGCCACCCTCACCCACAAAGCGCGGGCCGGCAGGCCTTCATGGCGGCCGCGCCACAGGACCACGCCCAACCCGGCAGGCAGCAGCGCGAAACCGTTGTACTTCGAGAGAACGGCGGCCCCCGCGACGGCACCCAACAACGCTACGCGCCCGCGCGAGAGCCGCCCGCCGCGCGGGCCGGGGGCCGCGAGCCAACAAAACAAGAGGGCAAAGAAGAGGACCGCCGAGTCGTTGCCCAGCATCACCCCCGACAGGAGAAAGACCGGAGTCAACCCGGCCACGGCCAGCGCCACGAGCTGCGCGCTCGGATCGTCGGGAAAAAAACGCCGCGTGAGGGCCGCCAGCAGCGCCAACGAGCCGAGCGAGAACAGCAGCGCCAGCGTCTTCAAGGCCGCGAAAGCCCTCGAGGCCGAAATCTCGCCCGCCGAGTCGCGCCGCAGCGCCAGCGCCGCCGCCCCGGCCAGATAGTACAGCGGCGGCTGGTGGCACTCCCAGCACTCATCGATGGCGGGCAGGCGCCGGTGTTCGAGGATCAATCGGCTGGGGGTCAGGTGGTCGTCGTAGGCGACGATAACGGGGGACTGCCAGAGCATCAGGAACGCCAGCGCCAAGAGCCACGGCAGCCACCGAACCATGATGGCGCGCGCGTCAGTCACAGCCGTAGGTGACCTCGGAGAGCCCCGGCAAGCCGCTCTCGCCGGCGCTCGCGCCGCCCGCCCCGCCGCTGCCGGGCAAGATGGTCACGTCGTCGATGAGCGGCCCATCGCCGCCGGCGCAGACGATCCCGATGGAGGGTCCGCCGCCGCCGCCGCCGCCGTGACCGCCGGCACCGCCGTCGCCACCATCGCCGCCGGCACCGCCGAGACCCTGGTCGCTGTCAGCACCCTTGGCGCCACCGCTACCGCCGCTACCGCCGCTGCCGCCCGGCGCGCCAGTGCCGGCGTCGCCGCCCTTGCCACCGCGTCCGGTAATGATCTCGCCGCCGGCGATACTGATAGGACTGTTGTAGAGAAAGATCCCGAAACTGCCGCCACCACCGCCGCCGGCACCGCCACCACCGCCGCCGCAGCCGCCGGCACCGCCGCCGCCGCCGGCCGAGCCGTAGGTCATGCAGTCGGCTGCCCAGCCGCAGCAAGTATCGCCGCCACCGCCACCGCCGCCGCCACCGCCGCCGCCGGCCGACCCGTCGTCGCCGGCGGTGCCATCAGCCACACTGTAACCGGCGCTGTTAAACTGGCCGAGGCTCGCGGCGCCGGCACCGGGCTCCCCGTCGCTGCCGCGCGCTCCGTCGGCGCCCGGCTGCCCGTTTTGCGTGGACGCACCACCGGCCCCGCCGGCGGCCGCACCTTGACCAGCGGCGCCGCTCGCGCCGGTGGAATTGCTCTCGCCCCCCTGGCCGCCGACACCACCGGCGACAGAAACGCCGCCGCAGGTGTGCTGACCCGGATCACCTCCTTGGGGGCGCGAGCAGGTGCCGCACATGAGATCGACCCAGCAGACCGCCCACCAAAAAGGTCCACCGCAGTCGTACTCGCAGCCGGGATCGCCGCGCCCACCGGGGGAGCCCGACGCGCCGGAGCCGCCGTCCGCGCCGGCGGCGCCGGCCCCGGCGGCGCCGGCTGAGATGTCACAGTTGACAAGCCGCACTCCGGGGCTATCTGTCAGGAAAACCGCGTAGGTCGACTCGCCGAGGGCGGAGGCGGGCTGAGCCGCGATGGTGAGCGAGTCGAGGACAGTCTCGGCGGTGATCGCATGACCGACCAGCGCCTTGGTCTCGCCGGTGACGGTGACGGTGTTGCTCGAGCTGCGGCGCCAGCCCTCGGCGGCGTTGTAGCCGCCGTAGATGCTGACCCCCGAGACCAGCTCGACGGGGCCCGTGTAATTGCCCACCGAGACATAGACGTGCGGCCGGGTGGCGGCGTCGGCCAGATCGAGCGCCCGCGCGAGCGTCCGCACCGGCGCCTCGCGGGTGCCGTCGTTGTCGTTATGGCCGGCCGCGCGGTCGACGAACACGGCGAGCGAGGCGTCGCCGTCGATCCCGTCGCAGTTGCGATCCAACCCGTCCGGGGTGTCGGTGGGCTCGGCGCCCAGGAACGGGTCACACTCCTGCCACTCGCCGTCGATGCAGTTCAGGACCGTGTTCTCGCAGATACCGAGCCCGCAGGTGGTGGAGCCCAGAATCTCGGGGTTATCCGTCACCCCGTCGCAGTTGGTGTCAAGCCCGTCGCAGGTCTCCTCGGCGGCGCCCAGGAACGGATCGCAGGTCTGCCACTCGCCGTCGATGCAGTTCAAGACCGTGTTCTCGCACTCGCCGAGCCCGCAGGTGGTGGAGCCCAGAATCTCGGGGTTGTCGGTCACCCCGTCGCAGTTGGTGTCGAGCCCGTCGCAGGTCTCCGCGCGCGCGCCCAGGAACGGATCGCACTCCTGCCACTCGCCGCCGGCGCAGTTCAGGATCGTGTTCTCGCAGATGCCGAGCCCACAGGTGGTGGAGCCCAGAATCTCGGGGTTGTCGGTCACTCCGTCGCAGTCGTTGTCGCGCCCGTCGCAAGTCTCCTCGCTCGCGCCACGCATCGGATCGCAGACCTGCCACTCGCCGTCTTGACACAGGTCGATGGTGTGGCGGCACTCGCCCAGCCCGCAGGTCTCGGTGCCGAGGCCGTCGTCGGTCAGGCCGTTGCAGTCGTTGTCGGTGCCGTCGCAGTCCTCGGGCTCCGGCACCCGGGCGTCGCAAGGCAAGAGCACTCCGTCGCGGCAGACACGCTGTCCCTCGCACCGCCCGTGCTCGTTTTCGTTGTAGCAGAGGGTGGCGTCGCCCTCCCGCGCGGTGTTGCAGTCGCAAACACCGTCCTCCTTGACACACTGCCACGCAAATCCGCTGGAGACCTGCACCTCGTCGCAAAGATAGCCTTCGGGGCAGTCGCCGTCGGACTCACAGTGCCCGCCGCAGTAGCGCCCCTCGGGGCCGTAGTCGAGGCAATAGGAGTCGGACTCACCGAACCCGTGGCAGTCGCTGTCGCGAAGGCACGGCCGGCAGAGTTGGGTCAGGAGTGGGACACAGATATAGATGATGTCGGGGAGCGCATAAGGATTCTGGCGGCACTCCCAGTCGTCGGGGCAGGCCTCGTTGCCGACACAAGTCCGGGTGCAAACCCGGCCCTCGGTGGTCTGAATGCACCAGTTGGAGGCGCAGTCCTCGTTGGCGCTGCAAGGGCAGAGAGACGCCGCCGGGACCTCGCACTCGTCGGGCTCCGTCTGATCGAGGGTGGTGTCCAAACCCACAACCTCGACCGGCTCCTCACTCACATCGCCATGCACCTCGGGAGACGGCTTGGCGATGTCGCGCACCTCGCCGGGGTCGGCGTCGGGCAGACTGGGCCACACCACATCCTCGCCGTTCGTTGGCTCGGAGCCGTCGGTCTCGCCGGCGCAGGCACCCGCCAGAACCAGCAGACCCACCAGCAAGAAACCAAGTCGCCGCCGTGTAATCCTCATTGCCGAATCCCTCAAAAGCAGCCCCGGGTGTTGGCCGAGACACCGCTGTTGCCGGGGTTGCCGGTGCTCAGGCCGCCCGGCCCGCCGACGCCCGGGACGATATTGACGCCCTCGATGGTCGCCGCGCCGCCGCCGCAGACCACCCCGATGGAGGGGCCGCCGCCGCCGCCGCCACCGTGGCCACCGCGCCCGCCGCGTCCGCCGGCGCCGCCGCGGGCACCGAGGCCCTGAGTGCCGTCAGGACCTTGCACGCCGCC
>PWKZ01000074.1 GCA_003559575.1 Bradymonadales bacterium
CCCGTCGTCGTCGAACGGCTCCATCCCGTCGTCGTCGAACGGCTCCATCCCGTCGTCGTCGAGCGGCTCCATCCCGTCGTCGTCGAACGGCTCGAAACCATCGTCGTCGAACGGCTCGAAACCGTCCCCCATATCCCCTTCGGCCATCATCTTGAGGACCGAGACCTTGCCCACCAAGGGGTCGTCGTCGGGTAGGCCGGCGGCGGCGATGTATTCCTCATACACCTCGATCGCCTTCTCCATGTCGCCCAGCCGAGTCTCATAGATCTTGGCGATCCGTTCCAGAAGATCGACACGCGCAGGCTCTCTCTCGTAGGCCGCGCGGTAGCCCAGGACGGCCTCCTCATTCTCTCCGAGACCAAACAACGCGCTGCTGTGCCCGATCAACGCTTCCAGGCTGTCGTCCTGCAGCCGCAAAACGGCTTCGTACTGCTCGCGCGCCCGCGGGTAGTCCAAAAATGAGAGATAAATGGCCGCCAGGTTCATCCTCGCTTCGACGTTGTCGGGTTTGGCCGCCACCGCGAACTGCATCGACCGCACCGCCTCGGGCATCATATCCTGCGCGAGGTAGGACAACCCCAGATTGTTCCACGCCTCACTGGCCGCCTCGGACTCGCGTAGCTGCTGCGCCTCCTCGCTGTCGTCGTCGATCCGCAGCACTTTCTGTTCGTAGATCCACTGGGCGACGAGGAAACGCTCCTGGCGCAAGAAAATGAGCCCGCGTGTATTGAGCGCCACGGTGTTGTCGGGCTCGATTGTGAGAACGAAGTTGACCAGCTCCTCGGCCCGCTCGAGATCGTCTTGCATCATCCAGTAGAGCGCCATCCCGTTGTTGGCGGCGACGTTATCGGGGTTCTCGGCGAGAACCGCCTCAAACTGCGCACGCGCCTCGCCCCGCAGGCGGCTCTCCTCGAGCACATCGCCTTCCTCGGCGGCCAGCTTGGCGCGCGCGAGATAGACCCGGCCGATATACGCGCGGACTTCTTCGTTGTCCGGCATGGCCTCCATCGCTTCCTGATAGACCTGAATGGCCTCATCGGGCCGCCCTTGGCGCTGGAGGACCATCCCCAGATTGTAGTAGGGCTCGGGGAAAGCGGGGTCCAGGCGGATCGATTCGGCAAACTTTTCGGCCGCGCCGTCGTAGTCGGGCGGTACCTGGTAGACGAGCAGGACACCCTCTCGGAAGGCGACCTGCGCCTCTTCAGCGACCCCCTCGATGAACTCGGCTTCAGCCGGCACGACCACCTCGCGCACGGTCAGGACCTCTTCCGGCTCTTCCTCCTCGACCTCGACCTCATCGACGACGGGCGGGCCGTCGTCGACCGGCTCTTTTGGTGGGCCGCAAGCAACCGCAAGCAACGCAAGAATCAAAACGCCGGATTTCAGGAGCTTCATACTAAAAAACCTCCGTGGCCTGCGGCCAGGAACACGGCATTGGTAAACGCCGCCCTTGAACTATTCAAAGTCGTCGATGGTGCTCGTCTCAGAGCCGCCGGCCTCGGTCGCCGGCACTCTTTGCCGCTCCCACTTCAATATCTGCACCTCGACATCGCCGCGACGAAGCGAACGGATGAACGCCTGGGCCGCGAGGGTGTCATTGGGCCGATCAGGGCGAACATAGGGCTCCTCGGAGATCGGGAACTCGTCGGGGTTGACCCGCGCCTCGTATTGCGCGGACTGTCGTGACCACTCGTTGTACACCCCTTGCTCGCGCGCGAACTGCATCGCCGCCTGGAAGGCGATGAGCGACATCTCTTGAACGGGACCCGCGTGGCCCTCGAGGGCCATCACGTACTCGCCTTGGAGCTCCTCGGGCAAATCCTCCGGGATCGGGGCGTTCAAGAGGTTCTCGGCAAAGTCGTAGTTGAGCAACCCCTGGCGGAACATGGCGCCGGCGGTGACCCCCGATGATCTGAGGTCGTAGACCCGCTCGTAGAGTTCGTTGGCCGATGCGAACAACTCGGCCTTCCGGGTCAGAACCCGGCGAAGCTCGCGCGGGTCGGTCGCCAGAATGCGAACCTCGCGGTAGTCGTCGAACACATACTCGGCAATCTCGAACAGCGCCCGCGCGGCGTGATGCCGCGCCGGCCCCGCTTTCTCTTCGCTACTCATCCGTCCAAAAGCCTGCGCGGCTTGCTCGAATAACCTCGTCGCAGCCCGCCGATTGGCGGTCTTGTCGATCTTCTTGAGCGCCAGTCCGGCGCGCGAATACGCCTCGACCACTCTCGGCAGATTGCGCGGGTAGCGTTGGATGAAGCGCAGATAATGATCGTGCGCGGCCTTCAAACCGGCAGCGGTCCCCTTTGACTCGTGAGCGACCCCGATGCGGAAATAGACATCGGCAATATTGTCGATCCCTTCCCGGTCGGCAAACAGCGAGACGTAGGCCTGATAGACACTGATCGCCTCGTCGTACTGCTCGATGGCCTCGCGCAGCAGCGCGGCGTTGAGCAACGCCTCGGGGGCGCGCTCATAATCCCGGAACTGGCGCTGCTGGAAGGCCTCGAACGCCGTGGCGGCCTCGACGAACTGGGTCTGACCCTCGTAGATGAGCCCGATGGTGAACTGCGCCTCGGGCGCCATCTCGGAGTCGGGAAACTCCCTGGTGACCCCCTGATAAGTCCGAATGGCGTCACGCAGGTTGTGCGAGCGCTCGTAGACCGCCGCGAGGTTGAACATCACCCGCGCCGCGAGATCGGGATCCTTCCTGCGGAACTCCCGCAGGAGGCGCTTCATCTCGCGCTCGGCGTCGCTCGTGCGACGCTCGGTGACATAGTCGCGGGCCTGCTCGTTGATGGCGGTGGCGATAATCATGTCGAGCTCGCGGCGCGACTTCACGATGAAGTTGTTCGCCTCGATGAGCCGCCGGGCCCACTCTTCGACCCGGTCCCAGTGGCGCAACCGCACATAGGCGTCGAGCAGCGTGTTGACGGCGTAACCGGCGAACTCGTGGCTCGGATCGTACTCGAACAGAGTCCGCAAGCGACTCACGGCATCCTCGAACATGCCATGCTCGTAAAACACCTGCGAGGCGATGAACATGATGCGCGGAATATCGCTCCCACGATCAGGTTCCTCTTCTCTCACCTCCGGGTCCTTGAGGAGAGAGGTCATGAGTTCCACATAGTGGTCCGCCGCCGCGATGAACTTCTCGTGCAGCGGATGCAGCTCACGCTCTTCAATCGGCTTGCGTCGCTCGCGGACCTCTTCGGCGGTCAGGCGGGTACGCTCGAGCTGCCGGCCGCCCCGCGCCGCCTCCCGCAGGCCTTCACGCACCAAAAGCTCTTCGTAAGCATAAATGACGCCCAGCGCCGCGTCCTCGACGTACTCGCCGCGGGGATCGCGCTCGATCACCTGACCGTACTGTTCGGCGGCCCGCTCGTAATCCTTGAGGTTGTCGAACAAGATCTCGGCGAAATAGAAGTTCACCACGTAGCCCATCTCACTCTCGGGGAACCTCTTTAGAAAATACTCGTAGTCGCGCGCCGCCTGCGCGTAATCGGCCTCGCGACCGTGCTCCTGCGCCTCACGGTGGTAGTAGTTGGCGATGAACAGAAGCGTGGTCTCGGCCTGAGTGTGGGCCTCCTCGAGGATCTCCGGGTTATCCTCGTTGGCCGCCCACCAGGGCCCCTCGGGATCGAAGTAGGCGATCATCCGGCGCATCTCCTGCTCCGTCTCCTCCCAGAGATTGAGCCGTTTGCGCACCTCGATGAGCTGCTCCATGTAGAACGGGATCCGCTCGGAGTTCGGCTCGTAGTCCACCAGGTGGTTGTAGAGTTGGATCGCGTAGTCGTCGCGGTCTTGGGCGACATACAGGTCGGCCAACCGACGCAATCGGTCGTAAGCCTCTTCCTCGCCCACCACCTCGATGAAGTAGTCGCGGGCGTGGCGCCAACCATCTTCGATCTCGGCGTAGGTGACGATGAGGTCGTTGAGCGCCTGGGCGCGAAACTCGACCCGCCCCACCACGTCGGCGTCGGCGTCGATCTCAGCCACCACCGCCTGGAAAGTCTCGATCGCCTGATCGAACTCACGCAAGTTGAAGTACACCCAGCCCAACTTGTAGAGGGCGTAGTTGTACATCGGCGAGTCCATATGATTCTGGATGATTTTCTCGTAGTTGACCTTGGCATAATAGAGCGACATGTTCTCGAAGTAGTACTCGCCGAGTCTCAGGTGCGCGTCCGCGATGAAGCGGCTGTCGGGGTGGTCCTGTACCAGCCGTTGGAAATAGGTGACCCCTTCACGCTGAAGCGCCCGATCTTGGCGCCGCTCGCCCGCCGAGAGCGCCCCCTGGCCCAGATAGTAATAGACCTCGTCGATCCGGACGTACTCCGGAAATTGGGCCACGATCTTGCGATAGTACTTTAGGCTCTCGCCGTATTCAGGCCCGGGCTCGGGCGGCAGCTCCGACAGTCGCCCGGCGTCGTACTCGACATACGCCTGATCGAAAGCCACACGATCCCGCAGATAGCGGTACCTGGCCTCTTCCCAGTGTGCCTCGGCGATCCGGAAGAACAACTCGGCCTTGTCGGGGTGGTACGGGTCGGACTCGAGGATGTCAATCAACCGCTCAATCATCCGCTGGCGAAGCTCGCTCTGGCGGGCCTGTATCTCGGCCACCTCGGGACTGAACGCGTCCAGTTGGTAGTCGTCCTCGGTATAGGCGCCGCGCTGAAGCTCGGCCTCCTCGCCCTCGGCGCCCACCGGTGCCCACTCGACACCATCCGGGTTTTGCGCCCGCAGCGCGCCCTCGGCCGCGAACGTCACCATCAATCCCGCCGCCAGGGCGAGGATCGTGCCACCAATCACCTGAATCGGCCGCCTCATCAGTCACACCTCTCTCTCAGGAAGCTGCGGAAACCCCCGATTTCGTCCCGCCAGTATTCCCCCTCGAACGGCCACTCGAGAGAGTCGGAGCCGACAATGGCGATCCGACCGCCCTCTTCCCGATCGTCGCGGGTAAAGCTGAAGAGATACGAAATAATCGACTCCGGCACCGTCTCTTGCGCGCGAAGTTCCTCGAGCTCCTCGGGCGTCACGGAACGCAGGATCGTCTGCCGGTCGATGAACGCCCGGATGTCATCCTCGCTCGCGCCTCTGCGAACGAGAGCGGCGACACGCCTGAGCGCGCCCTCTCGGTCCCTGCGCGCCATGATTTCGGCTTGCTCCTCGGTCAGCGAGGTCGCCGCGACGTCCAGAAGGTCGACCTCGAGTTCTTTCAACCGAATGCCGTATTGCTGAATTTCGTTGTCCACGTGCGTCAGGATTTGCCTTATCCGAATGCCGATCTCATTGACTCGGCTGACGCGAATTTGATTGAGCTGGGCGAGAAGCTCGCCGCCCACCTCGCCCAACTCACCACGCTCGGCCTCGATATTCGCGATCTCCTGATCGATCTGGCGGATGGTGCGGTAGAGGTTGTAGAACTCGACATCGCTCAGCACGGGATAGGTGAGCTGCCGCGGCAACGACTCCTCGTCGCCTTCGTTCACCGCTCGGACGAACGAGCGGTAGTAATCCATCGGAGTCCGCTGCTCATCCATGAAGTTGTTTAGCGGCACTCCGAGAGTGGAGACGTTGCGCGTGAACTGCTCGAGCGCCTCGTTGGCATAGTCGTAACGACACATATTGAGGTACACCGTCGCCTCGAGGATCCACAGCTCGGGGAAGAAGAAGTGCGCGAAAAACGGGGAGTGCAGCACCTGGAAAGTGCCCAGGGCGCGGGAGTAGTCGCCTTTCGAGAAATAGGCCCAGGCCGACTCGTAAAACGCACGCGGGAGCCGCGGCGAGTCCTGGCGCAGCCTGCGGTAGTAGTAGATCGAGGCGTCATAGTCGCCGGCCTCGTACGCAATCCGTGCCAAAGCCAGATAGGCGTCGTCCATGACCTCCACCGGGCCGCCGAGGCGATCCGCGGCCATGATTGTGTTTTGGAATGCCTGGACGGCCGAGCGGAACATATTGTTCTGGACCATCACGAGCCCCTGGAGATAAAGCGCCCGCGGGTAGTCCAGTGAGCTGGGAGTGACCGCCTCGAGGTGGGTCAACGCCCGCTCGAAGTTGTTGTAGTCGTAGAAAAACTCACCGAGCACATAGTTGAACTCATCCTGGAACGAGCGCGAGAAGCGCGCCACCGAGAAGCGGGTCAGCTCCTCGAGGTCGGGCGGCGAGTAGTTGATCTCGCGCCGCAAGCGGCGCAGCTCGTGGAACGCGGGCTCAAAGAAAGGTTTGTCCGGACCTTCCAGCAGAACCTCAACCAACAGACGCGCCGAGGCCTGCAACAAATCGGCACGCGCCAACGCGTAGGCGATGCCGAAGCGAGCGCGATAGTGTTGTTCGCTGCCGCGGGTGAATCCCCCTCTGTCGAGGAACTCTTGGAGCTGACGGATAGCCGGCGCGAAATCGCCGTCCTCGGCGAGCTTCAACGCCTGGGTGAGCTGAGCGTCCGCAAACGCGAGGCGCTGGGCCTCGCGTGTCGCTTCGCGCTCTTGCCGGCGGCGCTCGGCTGCGAGCCTCATCCTCTCGGCCTCGGCCTTCAGCTCGGCCTCGGTCTTCTCCGGCGGTGGCTCCGGCCGCGCCGGGGCCGCCGTCACCGGTTCCTCCTCCGCGGTTGCGGGCTCGTCCCGATCTCCAAACCTGTCGGGGGTCGCGAGCATGAACTTGACCACCCCTTCAGACACACCGGCTCGCCTCAACTCGAGGATGTCCTGGATGGCGAGATCGAAAACGGTCCGCTCTTTCTCGATGGCACGAATGATCTCGGCATCGGAGATCCCGTGCTTGGAGAGCGAAATCACGTCCTCCTTGGTCACCGCATGCGCACTCTCGGGGGCAATCGAAATCGCTACGAGAGCAATGCACAGCGCGACAGTCGCGATTATCGGCCTGCCCGCAGCGCGTTGTTTTGTCGCCATTATTTGCTTCTCCTTCCTCTCCGTTCGGCCAAGTGAAACTCCCACCGCCTCGAGACCGCTCAGTACGGCGGCGCGGTGAAGAAGCTCACCCCGAGGGAGAGTTCGGCCGGGAAGGAGACCCCTCCCTTGCTGGACGGATAAATGTAATGCCGATACTCGAGCCGGAGCGCGAGCCAGTCCAGCATGAAGAGACGGAACCCCGCTCCCAGGTGTCCTTCGATGTTGAACGCCCGCTCCTTGAAACGCTCCTGGTCATAGAGCTTGGTTCCAATGACACCGGCGCCGAAGGACAAGAACATATCGAAATGGGCCAGCTTGGTGGCAAAAATACCGAACTTGCCGTGGATCGGGCTCCACAGGCCGGTGACCCCCGCATACCACTCGAGCCGTTCCGGCAAATTGACGATTAGCAGGTTCTCCTTCTCGAGAAAGTTCTCGAGCTCGGACTTGGTCGACAGCGCGTAAGCCACGCCGATCTCAATGGAGAAATCCTCATCGATGAAGTAGGCCACTCTCAGCCCCAACGGACCATACAGGAAGAAGTCGTCGTTGGGGATGATCCCGGCGTAGGGAGTGAACTCCCAGCGCCGCTCCTTGAGATGCAGACGTTTCTGGATGACACGAACCTCGCGTTTCTCGCTCCAATACAAGTCGAGTTGGCGATCCAGCTTGTCTTGGGCCACCGCGGTGGCCGGCGCCAGGAGGGCGCACAGCACGAGAAGAACGGTCAGATGCATCCGGATGACGTTTCGGTTGCTCATGGGTTATTCCTTCTCCTAGCAGAGATCCTCGCTCTGGATAGATGCAATCCCCAACCGGCCCGGCCGAGACAGCACGAACCGGCGCTGTTCGAAATCACGACTCGACGCCGCACGGTCCCGCCTGACATACACCGTCACAGCAGACACCGTCCTCGACACTCGCGGTCGTACAAGTGGTCGGAGAGCCGTCCGACTGCAGGTTGGGTCTCTCGAGCGGCTCGGCCAGGCATATTCGCTGCGCCTCCGAGCAATAGATCTTGCACGGATCGGGAGTCCCCTCGTCATAGCACTGGTTGCAAGCCGTACACGCCCGCCTGAACGCGAGCCTCTGATCCCACGCTCCCGTGCGAAGACTGCCGGTGGCGTCGAAGACCGAGACCCGCCTTTGCTCGCCGGTGAAGATCCGCGACTGGAAGCTCAGCTCCCCGGCCATCGAGTAGAGCCGGCCCGGCGCAAGATAGCCCACCTGGTTGGGGGACACATCGAACGTCGGCGAGGAGACTCTCATCCGCCAGTGGCCCGCGAGCGAGTACCGAATGCGCGACAGCGCCTCAATCAGCGCCGCCGACAGCTCTGGAGTGCCACGCTCTCGTGGCGTGTCGAACGCGTTGATGAAAATGTAATGACCACCCGTCAAGCAGGCGATCTCCTGCTGGCGCGGATCGCGGTCCCTGTAGCCGCGCGCCTGAATCTGCACGAAGTGGATGTGAGTCGGGGGCAGACCGGGGATTGAGTTCCCTTCGACCACCAGATCGCGCAGGTCCTCGAACGAACGCGCGCTGCACTGTGCGCGGTGGGAGAGGAACTCGTCGCCCGCGGCGTTGCAGGTGTCGGGGCTGTCGGTGATGACCACGATATGGCGGTTGTCGGCCGCGCGCACATCGTCGCGCCGGAGGAACTCATAGGTTCGCGCCACGGCATCCCACAGCGGCGTCCGCCCTTCCTCGCTGCCATAGCCGCTGCGAACGGCATTGCGCACGATGGCGCGGTTGCGACCGTAGCAGTTGAGCGCCTTG
Source organism: Bradymonadales bacterium (assembly GCA_003559575.1). Taxonomy (GTDB): domain Bacteria; phylum Myxococcota_A; class UBA9042; order PWKZ01; family PWKZ01; genus PWKZ01. The sequence goes on from PWKZ01000074.1 coordinate 8,692, forward strand.
CGGATATACTCGGGCGTTCCCGCGTAGTTACCTTCGGCCGGAAGCGGCGGTGCGTCACAGAGCACCTCGATATCGGCCGACTCGGAGCGCTCCTGGAAGCCGAAGACCACCAGCTCGTCGCGAGCGTTGAGTTTCGAGATGAAGTCGTCGGCCGCGGCCAGGCGATGGCGATCAGGATCGGACGCGACCGCGCGACGCTCCTCGTCCCCGGGGATCTGGAAATGCCCGTGCAGGTCCTGCTGGTAGCCTATCTCGGGGTTGACGAACCCGGTCATTCCGCCGCTCTGATCGATCAACAGCGCCACCGAGGTCGCCTCACAGCGACGCGGTCCCTGGCGAACGTTGGTCTCCGCGCTGTGAAAACGCTTCCACTCGAGATTCTCGACGTTGACGTTCACGCCGGTCACGCCGCCCGGGTTGCAGACGGTGCTGGAAATGTTTTCGTCGGGGTACGGCTGAACACATTGAATGTCCAGCTCAAAGTCCTCGACCCCGATACTCGCCGCCGGATCGACAACCCGGCGCTCGATCCGGTCGCCCGGACGAATGGCGCGGTCGCGATCCCTCTCGCCCGCGCACTCGCTCTCGAGCGCGCTGCTCTGGAGAACGAAGTTGATGTCGAAGCCGGCGATGACGTCTTCCGGCTCGACGAAGCAAGCCGGGACCAGGTTGTCGTCGTTGTTTGATGAGCCCGCGTTCTCGACCAAAGGCACCGCGGAGACCACCAAGCTGCGCTCGAACCTGACGCTTCTGGCAGAGATGGTGGCCGTGGAATCGCAGGCGATAGCGGCCGCAAGCAAAGCTGCAAGCCACACGGCGTTCAGAAGACCCCGATTCATGAATAGCCCTTCCCGTTGGAGGTGCCGCGGGCGACACGGACTCGATAGAGCCCGGTGCCCAACTGAATGAGCATGTATTCCTAGTCGATTATGCGCCAAAGTCAACCTCGTTTTTCGGCCCGACACCACCAAGAAAGCCGCGGCGCTCCACCGGGCGCCCCTCAAGAGCCCGGCTCGCGGAGGCCGGGATCGAGCCAGTGAGACGGCGCGCCGTCCTCCAGGCCCAAAGCGACCAAACGACCCTATTGGGGCGCCTGTCAAGCAGCACACCATTCATTTTTCACCCCCGGCGGCCGCCGAATGTGCCAAAAATATGATGGTCGCTGACCATAATCGTCGGTTCGTTCTGAGGAACGAGCGTGTGGAGTCGCGTGCATGTGCAAGGAAACAAGCCGAATTTGGCGCAGTCCAACGCAGCGCCTACGTCGAGCACTAATTCGGTGCAGGTGACGCCGCAGATGTGCGTGAATCCGTCCGCGTTTCCCAGGATGGGCCGACGATTATGAGTTGACTGAGCGATTTGCGGATCACTACAATCTCATCAAGAAGCTCTCGTCTCGCTCTATTGAAATGAGAGCACGCAAGTGAGGTTGGAATTCACCCCTGATGACCCCCGTCGCCCATCAATTTGACCTTGGCCCTCGCCGAAACACCGGACTCGAGCTGCTCTGCCGGGCCGGCGCCGGGCTGTTGCTCGCCTGTCTTCTGGCGCTCATGGCCCAGGCCTGCGCCGACTCCGATCCGACGAGCACGTCACCGGGATCGGGGTTCGAGCGTCTCAGGCTGCCACAGATTGAACTCGATCCCGACACCCGCGAGGTCTCCCTGGCGGTGGGCGGTCTGCCCGTCGAGGCCGTCATTCGCTATCCAATTCGCGTCCGGAACACCGGCGAGCGCGAGCTGCGACTCCACGGCGTCGAACTCCATTACAGCGCCCCCACCGACGAGCCGGCGCCCTCTTTTGTCCTGAATTTGCCCCCTGAGGTGTCATTCGAACAGGGCCCGTATATCCTGCGTCCCACCGGAGAGCAGGGGACGGCCCCCGAAGAGCTCATCCTCGAGGTGGTCCTGGTGCATTTCGACGATGAACCAAGGACTGCCCGGCTGGTGATCGAGAGCGACAGCCACCTCGATCCCGAGATCGAGATAGTCTTCACCACCGAGGAGGGGTTCCCGGTGGCGCGGGTGACACCCGACCCGGTCGACTTCGGGACCCTCCAGGGAGGCGATTTGGCTCGCGTGCCACTGACAATAATCAACAGCGGTCGCGCCGTTCTGGAGCTGAGCGGTTTCCAGATGGCGGGCCACCAAGGATTTACCCTGGTGGATGAAGTTCGCGAACGGCAATGGACACTTGATTCCTCCACCGAAGCGGGAGTCTCGTTCAACACCCCGCACCTCATCCCGGCCGGCGAATCACTGAGCCTGACGGTCGAGTACGAGGCGCTCACGCCCGAGCGACGCGAAGCGCAGCTCGTCTTGTTCACGAACACCGATGAGAACGGCGGGGCGATCACGCGCCGTCTTTTGGCCAACAGCCACTCACCTCGCGCCGAAGTCGAACCCACCGTGATCGACTTCGGGCGGATCGCCGTCGGCGCCACCGGAGTGCGCCTGGTGAGACTGCTGTCGCACGGCAGCGCCCCGCTTCAAGTCACCGAACTCACTCTCGATCAACAGGCCGACTTCGGGCTCGATCTGAGCGAGGTGCCCGGGTTCGGCGGCGCCGCACTCCCGACCGAGTCCGATCCGCTGATAATCGAACCAAACGACTTCGTGGATCTGCGGATACTATTTACCCCCGAGGCGGAGCTGCTCGATCAAGACGGCATCGCCGTCGCTCAGAGCGACACGCTCACCATCGCGAGCAACTCTTTCGAGCGCGCGCACACTGTCTCGCTCAGCGGCACCGGAGTCATCTCCACCTGCCCCGAAGCACATATCCACGTGCTGGACGGCACGGAGGTGTCCCCGCAGACAGTGGTCCGGCTTCGGAGCGACGAGAGCTACTCGAGCTGTGGCGATATCGTCGACCACGCCTGGAGCGTCGAGCAGCCCCCCGGCGCCGGCGGCACATTCCTACCCTCGGCGAGCTTCGCCAACCCCAGCTTCCCTTGCGACGCGGCCGGGACCTACCGCTTTTGTCTCGAGGTGATGGACAGTTGCGGGCTCCTGTCGTGCGAACCGGCGTGCGAAGAGGTGGTCGTGATCCCCGACTCCGAGCTGCACTTGCAGCTACTCTGGCGCACCCCGAACGCCCCTCCGCCCTCACCCGATCGACCACGGGCGGGCGGCGATCTCGACCTGCACCTGCTCCATCCCTACGCACGCCTCTCAGGCAGCGATCTCACCGGCGACGGAGTACCGGACGGCTGGTTTCATCAGATCTACGACTGTTTTTGGGGCAACCCGCAACCCGAGTGGGGCTCCTTCTCGCCCTCGACCAACGACAATCCGCGCCTCGACCGCGACGACACGAGCGGCCCCGGACCCGAGAACATCAACTTACCCGAACCCGAGGACCTCTCCTCGCTGCCGCCCGAGCTTGTCGCGCAGCTGGGCGGAGCGCCGGTCTCTTACCGAGCCGGCGTGCATTATTGGAACGACCACGGTTTCGGAGCTTCATACGCCACGCTACGAGTGTTCGTGCGCGGCGAGAAAGTCTACGAGAGCCCGGAGGTGCGGCTCATGCCCCTCGACATGTGGGACGCCGTCACCATCGAGTGGCCAAGCGGCCGGGTCGATCCGGTCCCCGGCCATCCGGACGGACAGCTCATAACGCCGGGCTATCAGCACCCGGCCTTCGTGGCGCCATGAGTCGGAAACCTGATGGGAGGATCGTAACACTTGCATCACGCGTGACCGTTGAGGTAAAGTCCGGCGGGTTCCGCGTGGCCTCCCGAGCGCAACCGAGGGCGCGGGGCACGGCGAATCATTGAACTATCACGAGTACCAGCACGAGGTACTGGACACAAAACTTATAATACTTGCCGAAGCGAGTAGAACTCGACACAGGAGACGAGGCATCATGCGACAGAATAGGCGGACAATGTCCACGGGCTCGATACTGGCGCTCGCCATCATGTTGGTGGCGCTCGGTGTTGCTTGCGACGACAGCAGCGGAGGGTTCACCCGCGGTGAGGATCTCTCCATCAGTGTCACTCCGGAACAGATCTCCTTCGGCGCGGTCACAATCGGCCAAACCGATCGGCGCCAGGTGACCATCACCCACGACGGCAGCGAGGGCACGCTTGAGTTGAGTGACATTCGGCTCGTAACCGCCAGCGACAACTTCTCGTTGGAATTCCCCGAAAAGACCGAACTCGGGCCGGACGAGAGCACCGTCCTCACTCTGGTGTACGAGCCGACCGATGCCGGCGAGGACTCGGGACACATAGCGATTTCCCACAACGCCCGGGGAGCCGATAATCCGGCCGTGGTTCAATTCACCGCGCTCGTGCAGATAGCCCAGCTCTATTTCACGCCCAGTCCATTGCAGTTCGGCGACATCAAGGCCGGCGAGCACCGCGACCTTGATGTCCAGCTCATCAACGGCGGCGCCGACACCACCGAGGTGGTGGCTTTCACCTGGGTCCCGGGCAGCAGCGACGACTTCGGCATCATGAGCGCCCCCAGCCTGCCGGTCTCCCTCGCCCCCGGCGAGGACATGAGCCTGAGCATTCGCTACGAGCCGAGCGGCGGCGACACCGATCTCGGCGAACTCATCGCGCACTACCGCGACGACGAGGAGCAGGCCGAGCCTCATCATGTGACGCTGCGCATGTTCGGCCAGGAGATTGTGCCGCGAATGGTCGTCTCCCCCGGCGCCGTCGATTTCAGCTGGGTCGCGCTCGAGGAGAAGGTCGACCGCGAGTTCACCATCAGCAACGACGGCAACGACACGCTCTATCTCGACCCACTGCACTTCGAGACGTCGCACGCCGCAATCAGCCTCGAAGGAGCGCCCGACGAGACCATCGAGATCGAGCCCGACGCTTTCATCACCATCACCGTCGTCTTCGAGGCTCTCGATCCATTCCCGATGACCACCGATCCCATCGCCAAAATTGCGATCCCGAGCAACGATCCGCGCAACGAGCTGGTGTTCCTGCCGGTCTTCGGGCGCATCAAGGCGCCGAGCATCCGGGTCACTCCGGCGGCCGATGACGCCGGCGACCGTTTGCTCGACTTCGGAATCATCGCCCAAAACCTGACCGCCTGGCGCGATGTCGTCATCCTCAACGCCGGCTACGCCGACCTCGAAGTCACCGATCTCATCATTCGCCACGGGACCGGCGCGCTCGACGACGAGTTCACCATCAAGGAGGACAGCGCATTTCCGCCGTCCACCGCGGCCGGCGGAGTGGGCGTCATCGAACCCAACCAGGCCGTCACCGTGACGCTCGGGTTCACCAACCTCGGCCCCGACACAGGCGAGGCCTGGGGGTCACTCTCGATTCACTCCAACGACGACATCAACCCCGAGGTGCTGGTCAACCTGCGCGGATCGCGCGACGGCGCACCGCGCTGCGAGGTGGTCTTCGAACCGGGTCAGGTCAACTACGGGACCGTGGCGCACGGCTTCTCCAAAGAGATGACGATCAGGCTCCGCAACATCGGCTCCGGCTACTGCTCCTACTTGAGCGCGCGCCTGAGCGACTGCCCGGCCTCCCTCTTCCCGGGCTTCGGATCGGCCTGTAATCTCGGCTCGTCCAGCTCCGAGTTCGCCGTCGTCCGCGCGCCGCTGCCGGTCCAGGAGGGGCTGGCTCCCGGCGGCAGCGAAGAGTTCACAATCCGCTTCACACCGCCCGACCGGCCCCCGATGATGGCCGAGTTCAACGAGTACGGCGCGCTCTTGCAAGTGACGATGATAAACCCCTACGGCCCACCCGGTGAGGACAACTCGTTCCGCTACCCGGCCGACGACTCGGGTAGCGGCGGCGGCGGCTTCCCCGGCTTCCCCGGTGGCGGAGGCGGCGCCCCGCCGCCCAACCTGGTCGGCCGAAGCGGCGTGGCGCGCGTGAGCGTGATGCCCGATCAGATCGACTTCGGGCTCGTGACCCTCGGCTGCGTCTCCGAAACCAGGCGCGTCAGCGTCTACAACAGCGGCAGCGCCGAGGTGACCGTCACCTCGGTCGAGCCCGGGCCCGACTGCGGACCGGAGTTCCTGATCGACGTCCCGCCGATCCCCACCGGTGGCTACATCGTCACCACCGGCGATCCGCTGCACGTCGAGGTGCGCTATTACCCGCAGGAGGTGAAGCGCTCCTGCTGCTCGCTGGTGATTCGCAGCACCGACCGCGCCGCGCCGACCATCACGGTCCCCATGTGCGGGGAGGGGACCCTCGAGACTGATGTGACCGACACCTTCACTCAGACGTCGGGCCAGGAGGTCGACGTGTTGATGGTGATCGACGACTCGGGCTCCATGTGCAACCTGCAGGATCGCCTGACCGCCAACATCAACGAGTTCATCAACATGGCCCAGGAGTGGGAGAACGACTACCACATCGGTGTCACGCTCTGCTGCATCACACAAGATGACCGCCGGTGCAAAGTCCCCGGCGGGCTCATCACCGAACACGAGCCCCGACGCTGGGTGACTCCCGACAACTGGTCGGAGCTGTTCGACAACGCCAGCCCGGGCTGCAGCGGCGACCCCATCGAGGCCGGCCTCGAGGCGGCCTTCATGGCCCTCACATTACCCAACACCCCCCTGGGCGACCCCTGCGGCAGCGACCGCGACTGCCGGGCGCCCGACACCTGTCTGCCCGATCTGCAGCGCTGCGGCGGGCGCAACGCCGGCTTCATGCGGCAGGACGCAGCGCTCGAGATCATCATGTTCTCCGACGAGGAAGACCAGAGCCCCGCGCCGCCCGACTTCTACGTGGACTTTTTCAAAAGCATCAAGGGTTACGCCAACGAAAACTTCATGCACGTCCACGCCATCGTCGGCGACAAAGACACGGGCTGCAGCCTCGACGACGGGAGCGCCCAGTACGGCAATCGCTACATCTACGTGGCCGAGCAGACCGGCGGCATCTTCGCCAGCATCTGCAGCCACGATTTCGCCGAAGCAATGACCGAAATCGGCGGCATGGCCTTCGGGTTGAAGGTGCAGTTCTTCCTGTCGCGCGCGGCCGATCCGGCCACCATCGAGATCAGTGTCAACGGGACACCGTGTCCGACCGGCTGGCTCTACGATCCCAACTCCAACAGCGTCATCTTCGATGAAGGCGGGAGCTGCATGCCGCAAGAGGGCGACGAGATCAAAATCGAATACGAGGCGATCTGCTTCACGCTCTAAGCTCGGCGCCGACCCTTGAGTGCCGGACAATAGGCAAACCGCGCGCCCCCAAGCCAAGTGTGGCGGTCGGGTCGCACCGCCGCGCGGGAGGCTCGTCGACCGGGGGTGTCTTGCCGGAATCCCAAGTTGTGAGGGTAAAGATGAGACATGATCGTTTCATGAGGCGAACGTCCCCGTGCCTGGGCGCGCTGGTTCTGGCTGCCCTTCTCGCGCTGCCCGCGTGTAGCGACCACAGCATCCAGGATCGGCCACAGATCGCGCTGTCACTTGGAGCCGAGGGGATCGAGACCTCCCTGGTTCCCATTCCATACGTGGCCACCGGCGATGAGCGGACGGTGTCTCTGCTCGTCCAGAATCTCGGCCGCGAGGTGTTGGAGGTCGAGGTCCCCGAGCTTTCACCGGTCGACTGGGCCTGGGCGGCGAAACGCCCCTCGGACGAGGGCTCACTGTGGCCCTTCGAGACGCTCACATTGGGCGAGGCCGACTACGGAGAGAGCGATCTCCTGCGGTTGCTCGAGCGCAATCCTGACCGTGATCCCAGCGTCGCGCTCGGCGCCGCCTATGTGCGCGCCAAGCTGCTCGTCGAAAGCGGCGCCAACCGCAGCCCCATCGAACAGACGCTGCGCTCCGCCGAGGAGTGGTTCGAGACCCATGGCGACGGCGGGCGTGTTCCCTTCGGGACCGACTCCGAGAGCGCCGCCGGCGCATCGGCGCGCACGTTGGCCGACGAGCTCACCACCTTCGCCACCGGCACCAACCGCGACTTCTCCTTCGACCCCCGGCGCAGATTCGTCGCCGGCGACTTCCCGCTCACCATCGATCCCGGCGCCGATCGAACCTTTGAGTTCAAGTACGCGCCACAGAGCCCCCGTGACGGTCGGCCGGTCCAGTTGCACATCCGGAGCAACGACGGTTTCGGCAACGCCGACCGGTCGCTGTTGCTCAAAATGACCGAGCGCACCGCGGTGCTACGGGCTGTCCCGAGCACCGGCATTTTCATGAATCCCTCTTACGGGGCCCCGGGGTTCCAATCGTTTCGGATTGAAAACGACGGCACCGACGACCTCGTGGTGACCGCCATCAACCTGGGCGATCCCTCCCTCGAGGGCTATAGCTTGATCCCCCCCGACAAGCCTCAGAGCGAATGGATCGTCCCTCCCTCTTCCGGCACCTTCTCGCAGCCGCTCGAGTTCTCGGTGCGCTACGGACCGATTGACGATCCCGTCCCCAACGAGGTGCTCATCAACTCCAACAGCGCGGGGCAACCGGTGTTCACAATCCCGCTGCGGGTTGAAGTCCAAGAGCGCGCCGAATACGAGATCACCTATCAGGGCCAAAACGAAGGCTACCTGAACTTCATCGGCGAGCCCCAAGGCACCGAGCGGCGAGTAAGTATTCGCAACCTCGGGCCCAGCAATTTCATCCTCGAGGACGCCTTCGTGCAGCCCACCGAGGCGGCGCTGACCTATGAGATCGTGGTCCAGACCCCACCCGCCACCCCCGACGCCCAACCACGAATCCACGAGGGCCCCGTCTCCATCCAGGCAGGGCGGACTGTCGACGTCATCGTCCGCCTGGTGGGCGACCCCGACTCGCCGGTGAACGGGACGCTGCGGATTGAATACAAAAACCCCAACGATTTCGGCGCGACAGAGATCCCCGTGATCGGCGGCGAGGCGGCGCCGCAGATCGTTGTCGGCCCTCGCAGCGTGCGCATGGCCTTCACCGCCGGCGTGGGCGGCTCGGACACCAACACCCTGGTCATCGGCAACACCGGCAACGCTCCGTTGACAATTCACGGCGTGGACCTCTTCGACCAACAGAGGGCCGGTGGTGATTGCGACGATCTCCCGTCACCCTCCGACCACTTCTCGCTCGAGGGCGATCCACCGGAGGATATTGAGATCCCTCCTTTCTCGATCAAGGAAGTGACCGCTCGATTCGCGCCGCAGATCGATCATCTCGAATTGATCGGCTATCTCCAGATTCGCTACGACGACCCACTCGCCGTCAGCGAGAATCTTCGCTGCCAAACGGCGATCGTGACACTCATCGGCAACACCGACACGGCTGTTCAGCGGCCTGTCCCACAGATTGACGTCCTGACCACCGACCCGCGCGCCGAGCAGCACCTGGTGCTCGACGGCGTGCGCAGCGACCCGGGCGACGGCGAGTTCTTCCCTCAGGGCTTCTCGTGGTATCTCGGGCGCAAGCCCGCCGGCAGCAAGACCTACTTCGCCGAGGAGGGGCCGTCACGAGTGCAGCTCGTCCCGGATGTGCCCGGCCTCTATCGGATCTATATGTCGCTCTTCTCCCAGGGCGACGCCGGCGTGACACTGTACAGCGACCTGACCCACGTCGACATCGAGGTCGGCGCAGCCGAAATCGAGTGACCACCCCAGGGCCTACGCATCCAAGTCCTCAGCGCCGCAGATCTCTTAAGTGCCGCCGCATGAACTGTTCGAACGAAACCGCGCGCACGGCGGAGACAACGCCCGTGAGCAAGCGAGCGTTGAGAGAGAGTTTGTCGCAGTTGGTCGCACTGGCGGCCGGTGCTCCCCAGCGTGAGCCCGGATCGTGCCCGAGCCCGAGTCCGTGCCCGACCAGACCCGTAGCGCCCAAGACGGTCGGTTGAACCCGACCGCGGATGAGGTGCTCCACCCCAGCTCGCGGGCAAAGCCCACAACCAAAAAAATAAGATGCGATTGCCCTGGCAATCACCCAAACCACTGGAGTCACGAGCCCTGAGCTGAAAGCTATTCGGCTGGGAGTTCTTCGTCGGCGGGCGGCGCGACGGCG
>PWKZ01000097.1 GCA_003559575.1 Bradymonadales bacterium
CAGCTTCACCGATTTTTTTGCTCGACGTAGCGCTGCGTTGGACTGCGCTCAAATCGGCTTGCTTCCTTGCAGCTCACCCCGTTTCGACGCGCTCGGTGCTCGGTTTGATGGGGAATTAGGGTCTCAGCGGGCCATCTGCGCTGTCGGCTTTGCAGCCCCCCAGCGCGACTTTGTGGGCGCTGTCCGCGCTGTGGATTTGCCTGCCAGGGACGCCGGGAGTGTGAGTGTCGAACGCCAAGGTCGGCCCGTTCGGTCGTGTGCTCCGAATCCCGCTCAACACCGACTGGCGCGTATTCACACCCGTAAGCCCGCTCCAGCTACAAGTGGACAAAGCACTACGCTGCCCGTACCGCCGTGGAGCGAGTCAACGGCCGGCTAGATTGCGTGTTGGGATTTGAACATCACACCATTCGCGGCGAGCGCAAGATGAACACCCGTATGACGCTTGCGCTCGCGGTAATGCTCGCCATGGCTTTGGGACGACTGCGTTACGGGGAAAAGGAGAGGATGTGATCGCTTACTGTGCCCTTGGACCAGGGCCGCTTTTCAAGGCCCGGCATCAACAAATGCTTGGAGTCGCGCTTCTTGGGACAGCTGCGCCCGAAATCCGTCCTGCCCGTCAGGGTGCCAGCCTCCCCGGCTTGGCGCTGACGCCTGGGGGCCATCCCCTCAATCCGCGATTAGAGCCCGCCCTCGCCCTTGAGCGCGCACAGCTCACTGCACATCGAGCACACGCTGGTGTCGGCCGGTAGCCCTTGGCTGCGGCGGCGGCGCGCGGATTGAGGGTCGATGGCGAGGTCGAGCTGAGTCTCCCAGTCCCGCGCCTTGCGCGCTTTGCTGATGGCGTCGTCCCAGTCGCGGGCGTTCGGTAGGCCCCTCGCGATGTCGGCGGCGTGGGCGGCGATGCGGCTGGCGATTACTCCCTCGTGGGCGTCCGCTGTGTCGGGGAGCCGGAGGTGTTCGGCTGGGGTGAGGTAGCAGAGAAAGTCGGCCCCGGCCCGGGCCGCGAGCGCTCCGCCGATGGCACCAACGATATGATCGTAGCCCGGAGCGATGTCGGTCACGAGCGGCCCCAAAACATAGAACGGCGCGTTGTGGCAGGCCACCTTCTGCATTCGGACCTGCGCTTCCACATCCTGGAGCGGGACGTGACCCGGCCCCTCCACCATGACTTGCACTCCGGCCTCGCGGCAACGCAACACCAGCTCGCCGAGGGTGTAGAGTTCTTCCATTTGGGCGTGATCCCCGGCGTCGGCCAGGCAACCGGGGCGCAAGCCATCCCCGAGCGAGAGGGTGATGTCGTACTCGCGGCAGATCGCCAGTAGCTCGTCGAACTCCTCGTAGTACGGGTTCTCTTGTCCCGTGGCGGCGATCCAGTTGGCCAGCGCGCTGCCCCCGCGGCTCACCACCCCGGTGAGGCGGCGGTCGTTCCGCAGAATCTCGACCGTTCGGCGGGTGACGCCGCAGTGGACGGTCATGAAATCGACTCCGTCCTCGGCGTGGAGGCGGATCGCGGCGAGCATCGCCGCCGCCGTCATCTCTCGCGGGCTTCGCTTCTCCCGGATCAAATCGCTGAGCACCTCGTAGATGGGGACGCTGCCAAGGCTCACCGGGCAGGCGGCGCGGATCGCGGTGCGGATCGCGCGTAGGTCCCCGCCCGTGGAGAGGTCCATCACCGCGTCGGCGCCGGCGTCCAGACAAGCGCGGAGCTTGTCCATCTCCCGCTCGAGCCGGCAGAGGTCGTTGGAGGTGCCGATGTTGGCGTTGACCTTGACTTTGAGGCCCTCGCCGATGGCGCACGGCTGTGCAAGCTCGTTGCCGCGCGCCCAGGGGATGACCGCGCTGCCGGCGATGATTTTGGCGCGCAGTTGCTCGATGGAGGTTTGCTCTGCCGCCGCCGTTCGTCGAAGGCGATCAGGCGTCGCGCCACTCTCAATCTCTTCAAGGAGGGACATGGTCAGCGTCTCCGTCTCGGCCGGTTCGAAGAGGCCGACCGTCGAAGTGGAAAGCGATTATGCAAGTTTTCCGCAGCCTGTCCAGTGCTAAAGGGCAGCCGGACACCCTCCTCTTCGGTGACCCCCGTCAGAGTGCGTCAGGGTGCCACCTGTTGTGGCCGGCTCAGAGAACGCTAGACGTTCTTTTCTGCAATAAATGTCACGCGGGCGGGCTGCCGCCAACGATGCATGTTGCGCTCGAAGCGCTCGGAACCGCATGCTGCCGTCGCCTGGCGGACGAGGAAGGCGCGGCCCGGTCGTGATCCGACCCGCGGCCGCCCCTCCGAATCCACCCTGCCGAGTTATGCGATTGAAACCAAACAACAAACCGCCAACTCATCCCGAACCATAGTGCGACTCGAAGCGGTTGCGGGCCTATGTCCTGGAGCACGTGGAGCTGTGGCCGCACCTGCAAAAGGGGGTGGGTTGACCGGCGCCCGCCCTGCCAGGCGTTTGTCGCTCACCGGTGCAACACAAACCCGTTTGTCGATCACAAATCGGCGTTTCGTGAGCAACAAGCGCGTTTGTCGCTCATCCGTGAGCGTCAAAAGAGATCTCGCCCTTCTGCGATATTCATGAGACGTGCAAAGGCGAAGACCGCGGGCCGGCGGCCGGATCCGGGCACGATCTTTCGCACGATATCGGCTTCTGCGATGACATTGAGGATCCGACGCGCGGTGGGAGGTGGGATCTCTGTGTCGGCGATGAAGTCGGTGCTGGAGAACACCGGTCGCGCGAAGATCCAGTCCAGGGCCTGGGCGGCGAACTGTGATCGGGTTGTCGCCGTCACTTGCGGCTTGAGCTCCTCGTAGAGCTGCAAGATGGCCTCTGCCTTCTCGTGGTTGGCGTCTGCTTGCGTGCGCACTGCGCCGAGAAAGAAGCGGCACCAACCCGTCCAGTCCGCGTCGCGCGAGACGGCCAACAGGCGTTCGTAGTATTCGTCGCGGTGCGCCTCCAGGTGCGCGCTGATGTAGAACGTCGGCGTCTGAATGAGCTTGTGCTGCCAGAGGAAGAGAGGGATCAGCATTCTGCCGAGGCGCCCGTTTCCATCGAGGAACGGGTGCAGCGCTTCGAACTCCGCGTGGGCGATGGCGAGCTGCACGAGGCGATCCGGCGCATCGGCGTGCAGATACTTCTCAAAGCGCCCCATCGCCGCTTCGAGCCGGCCGGCAGAGATCGGTACGAACCGGGCGTCCTCCACCGAACAGCCGGGAGGGCCAATCCAGTTCGGCACCCGCCGAAACTCCCCGGGGGCGCGTCCCTCGCCCCGGACACCCGACATCAGCACCCGGTGAACCTCACGGATCACCCGCAACGAGAGGGGGAGTCGGTGGAGCAGCGCCACGGCTTCCCGCATCGCCCGTCGGTAGTTCAAGACTTCCTGGATGTCGGCTTCGCGCTCACGGCTGACCTTGGCGTGTTTCGCGCGTGCTTCGTATTCCAGCACCTCGCCCATGGTGGCCTGGGTGCCCTCGATGCGAGACGAGAGCACGGCCTCCTGGGTGCTGAGAGGCGCGAGCAACACGCCGGCGTTGGGGATGGCCGAGAGGGCGCCGTCATAGCGGGCGACGGCCGCGGCGGTCGGCCCGAGATCCGGGATGAGTCTCGTCCAGTCGAGGCTCTGCGGGGGAAACGCTCCGCTGTGGTACGCTACGGCCTTGCTCATCTCACTCCCTCGTCCTCGGAAACCCCTACCCCGCCTCGACCAGGGCGCGCTCCTCGTCGTTCAGAGCGTAGAGGCGGTAGATGATTTCGTTCAACTCCCTCTCGCGGCTCTCGATCTCGGTGCTGAGCGCTTCTATCCTGGCGTCGAGCGCCACGATTCTCTCGCGCAACGGGGCGTCCGCGGTTTCGCGCAGGTCCAGGAGCAGGCGCACGAGCTTCTTGGCGTCGAACGCCTTCGTCACGTTCACCTCGGAGAGGTGGTGGCGCCACTGGGCCGCCAGGAAGCTCGTGTGCGGGCGGTCGTAGAGGCACAGGGCCTCGTGATCGTCGATGCGAAGCGCCAGCTCGTCTTCCGTGGCGCGGACGGCGAGCTTCGCGCCGGGCACGAGCAGCGCGTCCAGCTCGTCGTAGCGCGCCTGCAACGCCTCCTGGTGGCGCTCCTTGGCCCACCGCGTGATCTCGCGGGCGGCGAGTTCTTTCGGGGCCTCCGGGGAACGCTTCCAGCCGGCCGGCGTGCCCACGTCGGCCCAGAGCCAGTCGGATTTGAGCTTGAGCGGAGTCATCTGCGCGCTCGCCAGCCGCCGCGCCAGCTTCGCGCGCTCGTCCCGCCGCGCCGTGTGGAGCGCTTGCAGCTCCTTCGCCCGCCGCCCCACCTCCGCCCGCTCCTCCGGCGTGGCGTTGGGGATGGGGAGGGGGGCGATGAACTGCTTGTTGGCCTCGTAGTAGCCGCCCTCCTTCGATTTCGCGGTACGCACGAACACGAAGTTGACGACGGGGGCGTTCAGGATGCCAAGGAGAAACCAGCCGTCTTGGGCCTCTGCGGGGAGAATGCCGTTCACACGGACGTTGTTGAGGTAGAACTTGCCCTCGGGGTCATGACAGACACGCATCGCGGGGACTGTCTGCGCCACGATGAGTTTCGGGCACTCCTGTTTGTCGATGTTCTGATAACGCCCGAAGCGAAACCATTCATCATCATCAAATGCCCCGTTTTCCCTGGAACGGAGCTGCGTTTCGTTCTTCGACAAGTACAGCCAAGTCGAGGAGAATGGCGATAGGGATCGAATCTGCCGTGGAGAGAACAAGTGCGGCCTGGCACCGCGCAGATCATAGGGAAACAGAAGGTACGTATCGGTCGCAGGCGAGAGATAGCGCTTCGTTTCCGGCCCGGAAACCAACGGACGCATCAAGTCGTCCTCCAACTCGACTTCCTCCCCTGCCTTCGTTTGGTATCGGCCAGGCCCGAGCTTCTTCAGGTGGTAGACCGCGTCGGCGCTTGTAATGAGGCCCTGGAAGATCTGGCGGGTCCAGGCCGGATCGCCAAGGGGCCGACAACTCACCTTCAACCGCTCGATGAGCCGCATCTCCGCCGCCGGGGCCAGGATCCAGGCGCCCTCCTCG
>PWKZ01000233.1 GCA_003559575.1 Bradymonadales bacterium
CATCCAGAAGCAAGAACCCCGCCAAGACGGAGCAGACAACATATCTCATTGATTTATCAGCACCAATCATGGACGAGCGGAACAAGTGGGCGGGATATGGAGCCACCGGGGCGGCGCCTTTCATCAGAGTGAACGGCGCGTCCATCGTTCTGAATTGATTTTGAGGTGCGCCCGACACCTACCGGTTTCGGCTGTCACACGCAACGCTGCCTCACCCCTCCCCCACCGGATCTGCGAGTGTCCTGGCCAATGGCTTGGCATAAGACCTGCAGATCTCCGTGTAGCGGGCCATGTGGGCTGGAGCTTCGCAACGGCGCCCTCCTCTCAGCGTCGGAGAAGGCAGCATGGCGCATGTGCGCCAGGCGGCCACGCCTTGAGGCGTTTGGCGCCCCGATGTGGGCAGCGAATTCATGACCCAGGAGGAGATCTCTCAGCACACTCAGCGAGCAAATGCGCGACGCCATGATGGAGACCGACCGGACGAATCAGACATCCCATGGAACAGGCCGGCCCCTGCCCATCTCGATGGCCGCGCCCGCGGGGTCCGGCGCGTCCGAAGGCAACGCTTGACCATTGACCGGTCCCGACAGGGAGAAAGGAGGCCCCAAATGAGCACGCAACTTCCCACTACGGTGTCGCTCGGCGAGCTTATCGTGACCACCTTCGATATCGCCGGGCGGTTCGGTACGGACCCGCAGGATGTCTCCGAGCTCGCCACGAGTGCCATCACGAACCTGCTGCGACGCGCGTTGCCCGCCGCCCTGGTGGTCGCCGACCCGCGACTGCGGCTGTGCCGCATCGAAGGCATCCCTTCATCCCGGAGCGACAGAGCCCTTCAATCCTCCACCCCCGTTCGAGGGCCGAGGCTGGTGAGGCGGGCACAAGCGCAAGGAGTCAAGTCGAATCGGACGGAGGCGTTGCCAAAGCTACGTTGAGCACCGATTCGCTGAAGATGACGCAGGCGCCCGCATCGCCCGCCGAATCCCGGAAACAGGTTGAGGATTGAGATGACGAACCCGCGGTCCGCAGCCGGGGCGCCGGTCGGACGGTTGCCCACCGACGCAGCGGGCACGCGCGCGACATGGAGACCGACATGCCCGAGCGAACGTTGAAGCTTCTTCTGTCTCGACGGGCCTCGCGCCGGCGCCTCCGCCGTGCGGGCCGCGGGTTCGAGCGCACCCCCGGGCCGCTCGAATCGAGCGACCTCGCGCAGTGGGCGGCGAGCCTGTGCCGGGCCGGCACCGTCGAGCCGCCCCACGGGGGCGCGGTGTCTTCCGTCGAGCAGCTCGAACTGCTCGCGGGAAGACTGGCCGCCGGCCACACGCTGGATCCTGGTCGTTGCGGCGACCGGCTCCTCGACCGGCTGGCCGACTCAGAGCGAGCGATCACCCGCTGCACCGACCTCATGTCCGCGTCCCAGACGGCGGAGAAGCGTCTGACGCCGGCCGCCGAATGGTTGCTCGACAATCAGTTCCTCATCGAGGAGCAGATCCACCTGATCCGAAAGCACTTCCCAAAAGGCTACTGTCGTGGTCTGCCGAAGCTGGCGGGCGGCAACCGGGCCGGCTCTCCCCGCGTCTCCGACCTCATCCTCGAATTCGTCGCCCACGTCGATGGCCGCGTGGATGAGGAAGCGCTCTCCCGCTTTCTTTCGGCCTACCAATCCACGACCCATCTGACCTTGGGGGAGCTCTGGTCCGTGGCCATCATGCTGCGGTTGGCCCTGATCGAGAACCTTCGCCGCGTCGCGGTCAGCATCAGTTGGCAGTGGGCCCACCGTGAGTGCGCGCTGCGTTGGGTGGAGCAGATCTACGCGCCGTCGGCGAAGCCGGATCACGCCCTGATGGTGTTGGCGGACATGGCCCGTGAGGATCCCCCCCTGTCGACGGCGTTCGTCACCCAGTTCACCCAGGCCCTCCAGGAGCACGAAGAGCCCACGGCCTTCGTGCAGACTTGGCTGGAGCGACGTCTGGCCGAGGGCGGCCGAACGGTCGAGGACGTCATTCGCGCCGAGAGCCGGCGCCTGACAGTGGAACAGGCCGCAATCGCCAACAGCATCACCAGCCTTCGGCTCGTCAACGCCATCGAGTGGCAGCAGTTCGTGGAAGCCCACAGCGCCACCGAAACGATCCTGAGAGCGGAGCCCGCCGGCGTCTATGGCCGGATGGACGCCCCGACCCGCAACCAGTACCGCAAGGTCGTGGAGGCGCTCGCGCGTCGGCGAAGCATCGACGAGGAGGAGGTCGCGCGAACGGCGGTGTCGCTGGCTGCCAAGCGCCATGCGGAGGAGCCCGCCGACGAGACGGCCCACGTAGGGTATGTGCTCGTGGATGCCGGGAGGCGCCATCTCGAACGCGCGCTGCGCGGCCGCAGGGCGGCGCCCCTCATGTCCCGGCGGCTGCTGCGTGGGCTGCAGCTCTTCGCCTACCTCGGCTCGATAGCCCTGCTGTCCGTTGTTGGCGCCATCTGGCTCGCCTCGCAGTTGTGGTGGGCGCCTGGGCTCGCTGGCGCGGTCCTGGCCGTGTGCGCAGCCCTGGCGGCGTCCCAGTTGGGCGTGTCCGTGACGAACTGGGGCGCTTCGCTCCTGCGCAAACCGCGCCCCCTGCCTCGGATGGACTTCGAGCACGGGATCCCGGACGAGTGCAGGACCATGGTCGTCGTGCCGACCCTCTTGCCGGAGCCCGGTCGAATCGCTCCGCTCATCGAGAATCTGGAGCTCCGCTACCTGGCCAATCGCGATGCGAACCTGTGGTTCGGACTGCTGACCGACTTCGGCGACGCCGACCGCGAACATACCGAGAGTGACGAGACGTTGTTGGCCCTGGCCGCCGATGGCATCGAAGCGCTGAACACGAAGTACGCCAACGGCACGCACGGACGCTTCTTCCTGCTCCACCGACCCCGACTCTTCAACCCGCAGGAAGGGGTCTGGATGGGACACGAGCGCAAGCGAGGCAAGATCGAGGACCTCAACGCGCTGCTGTGCGGCCATGGCCAGGATCGTTTCTCCCGAATCGTGGGCGATAGCGCTGTGCTCACCTCGATCCGCTACGTCATCACCCTGGACACCGACACCAACCTGCCGTGGGGGGCCGGCTGGCGACTGGTGGGAGCCGCCGCTCACCCGCTAAACCGTCCGAGAATCGATCCGAGCGGGCGGCACATAACCTGTGGCTACGCGATCCTGCAACCGCGCGTCAGCATCTCGATGCGCAGCGCCGCCCAGAGCCACTATTCCCGACTGATGGCGGGCGACGTGGGCTTCGACCCCTACACCCACCTCATCTCGGACGTGTACCAAGATCTGTTCGCGGAGGCCTCCTTCATCGGCAAGGGCATCTACGATGTGAGCGCCTTCCGCCGGCTGCTGGAGGGACGCTTCCCCGACAACGCGGTGCTGAGCCACGATCTGCTGGAGTCGTGCTACGCGCGCTCCCGGCAGTGCAGCGACGTGGAGCTCCTCGAGGAGTCCCCGTCGGGCTACCTGGCCGACGCCTGCCGTCGCCACCGCTGGATTCGCGGCGACTGGCAGATCGCCCCGTGGCTGGGCCTGAAGGTCAGCGATGCCACGGGCCATCGTATGTACCCTGCGATAGGCGCCCTGGGCCGGTGGAAGATCTTCGACAACTTGCGCCGCTCACTCGTGGCGCCGGCCTATGTGCTTCTGTTCGTACTGGGGTGGTTCGTGGTCGCGAGCCCCCTCACCTGGACGCTCGCCTTGCTCTCCCTGCTCTTCGCGCCTGAGCTCTTGCCGGGGCTGATGGAGCTCAGACAGCGCCCGGCGAAGCTGCCGCTGCGACAACATCTGGCAGCCGTGCTCCGCTCGACCGGACGCCGCCTGATCAAAGTCGCCATGTGGCTCACGTTCCTGCCCTTCGAAGCGATGGTCGCCACGGACGCCGCCGCGCGGGCGCTCTGGCGGATGCTCCGCAGCCGTCGCCGCCTCCTCGAGTGGCAGACGGCCGAGGCCCTGAAGCACGCGGCGACGGACGGCGTCGGGGGCACGCTCCGCCGGATGTGGGTGGGCCCCTGTCTGGCGCTGGCGGTGGCGACGCTGCTCGTCGCCATCGGCGGCGCGCAGGCCGGGCCGGTGGCGGGGCCGCTCCTGCTGTTGTGGTTCTTGTCGCCCATCGTGGCGTGGTGGATCAGCCGGCCGTTTTGCCCCGATTCCCTCCCGCTCGACGACGATTCCGTCTTCTTCCTGCGCCGCGTCGCCCGACTCACGTGGCGCTACTTCGAGGTGTTCGTCGGACCAGAGGACAACTGGCTGCCGCCGGACAACTTTCAGGAGCAACCCGACCACCGCGTCGCCCACCGCACCAGCCCGACGAACATGGGCCTCGCCCTGCTGTCCAACTTGGGCGCCCATGACCTGGGATATGTGACGTGCGGCCAACTCCTGGAGCGCACGACCAGGACCATCGCGTCGATGGAGCAGCTGGATCGCTACCGCGGGCACTTCCTCAACTGGTACGACACCCAAAAACGCGAGGCCCTGTGGCCCCTCTACGTCTCCACGGTCGATAGCGGCAACCTCGTCGGGCACATTCGGGTGCTCTGCACCGGGCTACTCGAGCTGCCCGCGGGGCCGGTGTTGCCGGCCGGAATGGCGGACGGGCTAAGTGACACACTGCGTGCGCTGGGCGAGCATGACGGCCGAAACGAAGAGCTGGCGTCGATCCGGCGGCTTCTGGCGGACCCGCCGGAACCCCTCTCGGCGCGGGCGGATTGGCTGCTGGAGCTAGGCGAGGCGGCGACGCGGCTGTCCGGGTCGTTCGCGCCCGAGAGGCATCCCGAAGCCGCCTGGTGGGCGAGCGCCTTCGAGCGCCAGGTACATGCCCTGGCCGCGGAGCTGGTAACTGTGGCGCCATGGCTCAAAACCGCGACCGAACCGGTCGAGGGCGAGGCGCTGCGCTGGCGGGACGAGACGGATCGCGCGGAGAGCCTCGAGGCGCTGGGAGCGCTCGCGCGACAGGCAGCGGAGGCGCTGTCCTTGCCCGCCGCCGGCGACTCGGACGTGCGTCTGGCCGAGGCCTTTCGGCTGG
>PWKZ01000091.1 GCA_003559575.1 Bradymonadales bacterium
CCACCCAGGCCAATGTCCCCCGGTCGCCCGGTGCCCCGGCGACCGCGAGGTGTTCGAGGCCCTCGGTGTCGGTCACCCGGCGGGGCTCGCCAAGGGGGCAGCCCTCGCGGGCGAGGTGGGTCAGCCGCATCTCGGCGAGCGCGAGCGCGCGGCCTCCCTCGCGCTCGATTTTGCCGCGCAGCACCCGCCCGTGATCGGCGCCCACCTCCAGAACCCAGTGGACGAACTCGTCGTGCGCGGGGCAGGGCAGGGTCCCGGCCGGCGCGGGGTCACTTTTGTATTCGTCGTCGCGCGACACCCAGAGGGTCAAGAACGGCTCGCCCGGCGGGCACGACGCGGGGGAGCTCTTGAGCCACAGCTCGATCGTGACGGTGCCGGCCGGAACGACCCGCGGCGGGAGACGCAACGTGGCCGGGTCCGGCGAGTCGACCACGAGCGCCGCGCCACCGTGGCGACCGGCGCCGGGCTCGACGCGGAAGGCGCCGGGGGGCCAGGGGCGCAACGCCGCCTCGGCTGCTCCGGGGGCGTCGGGATCAAACCGCCACAGCAGGGTGGGCCGGCGGAGGTGGGCCACTCGGCAGAGATCGTCCGAGGAGCACTGATACGCTTCGCACTGCCCTATCATTCCGTCGCAGGGGAACGGCTCGTACCTGCACTGGTGGTGCTCCATATCGCAGGCGGCGACCGTGCATGGATCCAGATCGTCGCAGTCGGCCGCCTCGTTGCAACAGCCTTCGACCGGCGCGCCGAGGCAGACGCCTTCGTGGCAGGCCGTGCCGGTGGTGCAGGGATCGAGGTCGTCGCAGGGAAGCTCGTCTTCCACCGGCGGGAAGTAGCACTCGCCGGTGGCGGAGTCGCACAGGTTGGCGGTGCAGGGGTTCGAGTCGTCGCAGTGAATGGGCGCGCCGAGGCACTCGCCGCCGAGGCACTCGGTGTCCTCGGTGCAAGGATCGAGGTCGTCGCACGGGGTCGCGTCCTCCACCGGTGTCTGGCGGCACCGGCCGGTGATGCTGTCGCAGGAGCCCACCGTGCACGGGTTGTCGTCTTCGCAATCGACAGGCGTTGTCTCGCACACGCCCGCTTGGCAAGTGCCCTCCTCGGTGCACCGCTCGCCGTCGTCGCAGGCCGCGCCGTCGGCGAGTGGGCTGAACTCGCAGTGGCCGTCTGCGGGATCGCAGGTCGCCTCGGTGCAGGGGTCGCCGTCGTCGCAGACCGGGTGTGGGCCCGGCCGGCAGACCCCGTCCTCGCACCTGTCGCCGATGGTGCAGAGGAACACCTCGTCGCACGAGGCGCCATCGTCGCGCCACTCCTCGGTGCAGATCCCATCGCGGCAGAGGTGTTCGCGGCAGGGATCAGGCGAGTCATCGCACCGCTCGCCGTCGGGCCGCCTTGCCGTCAGGCAGTCGCCGGTGGCCACATCGCAGATCCCGGGCGAGCACGGATCTTCGCTCGGGCAGCGGACCGGGGAGCCGACGCAGCGCCCATCGCGGCAGACGGTCTCCTTGGTGCAGGGGTTGCCGTCCTCGCAGGGCGCGAGCTCATCGGCGTCTTGTAGCTCACACTCGCCGGTCGCGGGGTTGCACCAGACCCGCCGGCAGACCTCGGGCGCAAAGCTCGCTTCGCACTCCTCTTGAGTGCAGGCCGGCGCCGGGCAGTGATCACCCTCGCAGACGTCGCCCGTCGCGTCGGTCCGGCCGGGGGTGGTCTCTTCCGGCGCGAGTATGTCGCGGACCTCGCCGGTCGCGCCCCCGCCGCAAGCGACGGCCAACATCCACAGGAACAATCCCAAATACTTCATCTTGCCTCTCCTCGCGCCGGGACCGATTTACGGCGAGACCACCCGCCCCCAAAAACGATTTCCCATCGACCATGCCACGAAAGTGCGTCCGTTTTCATCATGAGCTGCGGCCGCCCGTGGCAGCGGCGCGAGAGCGGCCGGGAGTGTCAGAAGATCGGCCGGCGCCGCCGCGCGCACGAGGTCCTGGTCCAGCAGCGCATACTGGATGCGTTGCGTCGCCGGAAGCGCCCAGGCCAGAAGGGCGCCCCGGGCGTCCTCCGGGCCCCGGCGTTCGGCGACGACCAGCTCGGCTATCGGCTCAGGGCTCTCGCGCACCACGATCTCGGGCTCGTCGAAGTAGACGCCGAATTCGGGATCGGAGCGCACATAGCGTCGCACTCCCACATAGAGGTTGGCGTCGTAAGTGTTGGCGCGCCGCACGAACGCCACCAGAAGCTCGTCCTCGTCGCGCATTAGACTGAGATCGAAATAGCTCCTGTCGCCGCCGGGGATTGCCTCATCGTGAGTGACCCAGCTCGTCGGAGCGATCAGGGGCGGCACGCGCATGAACAGGAGCCGTAGATCGAAGGAAGCTCCGTTGACCTCGTGGAGTCCGACGGCGAAGTGCCCGTCGTCCCACCCCACGGCCGAGGCGCGCAAGACCTGCCCGACCTCGACGTCGAGGCGCCGCACCCTGGGGCTGTCGCTCTCCTCCACAAAAATGCTGCTGCCATCGGGAAGCCGCAGCTCCGTCACCCCGAACCGCGCGGCCACGAGCCCTCTCTCGCCGGTCGGCCGGCCGCCGGCGTCGAGTTCGGTCGCGGCGATTACCACGTGAGGACGCAAGGCTTGCCCGTCGCGCTCCAGCCAAAGTGTGGCGGCGTCAATTTGATGGGAATGAGGCGGCTCATCACCGGGGTCGAGCACCCACGAGTAGCGCGATTGGAGCGCCGAGTCGACGATGTGGACCACGAGGCTCTCGGCGCCGTCGGAGGATCGCTCGACGTAGGCCATTGCAAACGCCCGCGGCGCCCCCTCGGCCGCGAGCACAGCGCCGGTGACCGGGTCGCCGGGGGTGGTGATGATCTCCGGGGGAGCGCTCGGCTCCGGGGTGTCGATTATCCGCCCCTGGAGGGCGCCCTCAGCCGCAAAGAGCGCGACCACCCGGCCGGGGCCGAGCGAGACGACCTGACCGGGCGCGGCGATTATCTGCTCGTGGGTCAAATCGCGCTCGTGCCAGACGCAGTCGACAGAGCAGCCGGGCGTGCCGTCGCAGTCTTCCGAATCTTCCAAGACGTCGTTGCCGCAACAGTCATACCTCATGGGGTTACTGCACCCGGTCGCCGGATCGCAGAGGTTTTCGGTGCAGGGGTGGCCGTCGTCGCACGGGTCGCCCGCCGGCCATGTGCACTCGCCTTCGACACAAATTCCGCCCCGGATGCAGCGCCGGGTGTCGTCGCACAAAAGATCGTCGAGGGGCTCATAGACGCAAAGAGGGGCGGTGGACTCGAGATCGGCGACACACCTCCCGGCGGTGCAGTCGTTGCCGTCGTCGCAGATCATGGGCGCGCCGCCAACGCAGGCGCCATCTTCGTCGCACCACGCGCCGGAGGTACAGGGGTCGGAGTCGCAACACTCGGCCCCGACGAGCGGTTCCTGCACGCACTCGCCGCTCATTTCGTCGCACACGCCGCGCGTGCACGGGTTGGAGTCGTTACAGTCCTTCGGGCCGGCATCGAGACAGAGGCCGTCGCGGCAGACCCCGATCCGGCAGCCCGACGAGTCGTCCGGCCGGCAAGCCGCGCCGTCGGCCGGATAGCTGTGGCAGCCGCGCCCGGCGAGGCAAAAATTGATGGTACACGGGTCGAGATCGTCGCAGTCGCGCTGCTGCGCCTCCTCGCCTGCGACACATTGGCCGTCGAGGCATGAGAGCGCCAAGGTGCAGGGGTCGGAGTCGTCGCAGGGGAAGCCGTTGGGGGTGTAAGTGGTGCTGCA
Source organism: Bradymonadales bacterium (assembly GCA_003559575.1). Classification (GTDB taxonomy): domain Bacteria; phylum Myxococcota_A; class UBA9042; order PWKZ01; family PWKZ01; genus PWKZ01. The sequence goes on from PWKZ01000091.1 coordinate 3,773, forward strand.
TCGGCCTGTCGCGGGCTGACAGGCTGTTGTTCGGCAGGGGCCGTCCAAAGAGGTGTCGCAGGTCACGATGGAGTCGGGATCGACAATACATCGCGGCGGCCACTCCAAATGGGAACAGATGTGGCGTCCGCCACAGAGATCGGTCAAGTCGTCGAGCCCGGCGCAGTCGAGATCAATGCGACATTCGGGGCACAGATTGTTGCCGCCGCGACATATTCCGTTGGCGTCGCAGGTGGTGTCCTCGGTGCAGGGGTCGAGGTCGTCGCACGGAGTCCCTTCGGGCAGCAGCCCCGTGCGGCGACATTCGCCGGTGGCCGGCAGACACTCGTAGGCCTCGCAGCGCGCCTCCGCCTCGGCGGGCGGGCAGGCCGCCCCGTAGGGGTTGGTGAAGCGACAGCACCGCCGCCCGTCAGGGCCGAGGTCGCAGACGTGAAACCCGGTGCACAAGTCATCGTCCGGGTCGAGGATCGCGCAGTCGGAGTCGCCGAGGCAGCCGCAACCGTCTTGCAGGCAAACTCCGTTGGCGCTGCAACGGCCGCGATCCTTCTCGCCGCACGGGCTCCCTTCGTCGGCCAGAATCGTTGCGCACTCGCCGTCGGGTTCGAGACAGACCCCGTGGCGACAGTCGCGGGGAGGATCGAGGGTGCAGTCGACGCCGTCGTGAAGCGGCACGCACTGGTTCATGTGACAGCGGAACCCGCCCTGACACGCCGACTCGTGCCCGATGCAGTCGAGGTCGCTGTGGCAGTAGTCGCAAACGCGCTCGCCGACACAGCGTCCGGTTCGGCAGTGGGTGTCGACGGTGCAAGGGTCGAGGTCGTCGCACGGTGTGCCGTCGGCGCGGGCCGCCTGCCGGCAGACGCCGTAGCGGCACTCGCCCTCATCGTCGCACTCGTCGCTACAGCGCCAGGTCCAGCACGGTTCGCCGGGGCCGAACTTCATGGCGCACGTGACGGCCGAGGGGCGGGTGCGCGACACCCCCGTCTCGGGGTCGCAATAGACCTCCAGGCAGTGGGTCCCCTCCTTTATGTGGAACGCAAAAGGTGTCCCCGGCTGGCAGACTCCGGCGACGCACTTGCTCCCCGTGCTGCAGGGATCTTGGTCGTCACAGGGGGTTGCGTCGGGCCGGGGGGTGATTTCGCACCGAGCGGCTTCGAGATTGCAGCTCACGGTGCGGCACTGCCAATCGCCGTGGATCCGGGCGCGGCAGTCGGAGTCGTGACGACAGATAATCTCGGTCTTGAAGGGAGCGCCGGGTTGTAGTTTGTCGGCCGGCATCTCCGTGCCGTCGGCGGCGCAGGCGGCAAACCAACACAGTGCGAGACCCAACAGTGTCGGACAGACAACGGAGGTCGTGGGGCTTGGGCTCATCTCTCCCCCTCGGTGTCGCAAGGAAGCGGCAGGGTTCGCCACTCGGGACCGGTGCAGACGTGCAGCGCGTCGGGTTCGTCGAGCCGACCGAGGTAGCCGCCGCAGCCGACGCCGAGTGAGTGGATCGCCAGGCGCTCGGCGTCGGCTGCGCGCGCGACCACGAAATGGCCGGTGTCGCTCACCGCGACGGCGGGCGCCGGTGCCGTCGGCGTGGAGCGGATCTCCGGGTGGTCGCTCAAGAGCCGCTCCCCGGAGATCTCCGGCCCCGGGAGAAAGTGTCCCGGCCCGAGTGGTTCGTCGCCGGGGAAGAAGCGCCGCAGCGCCGTGTCGGCCCGATAGAGCGGCTCGCCGTCCACCTCGCCTTGGAACTCAGCGCTGGTCCAGGCCGCCATCAGCTCGCCGGTGGGCGCCACGGCCAGGCTCGGGGCGCGCACCAAGCGCCCGTGGCCCGCATCGAGAGTCGCGAGTTCAATCTCGGCCTCGGGTTCGCTTGCGCGGGAGATAGTCGCCAGTCGCACGCGGGAGTGGCGCCCGCCTTCAGCGCGCGGCAATAGCTCGACCCACGCCAGGAGCAGCATGTCCTCATCGGGGATCGCAGCCGCCGCGAGCGGCGGCAAGATCGCCATTGGTTCGTGCGCGGCGCACAGGTGCGGGGCGGTGCAGGCGATAACCTCGTAGTCGATGCTGATGGAGCCCGTGTCATCGACCAGGGCGGAACGGATCTCGTTGGAGATTGGCCTGTCGGGATCTTCGGGATCGGCGACCTGGGCCAGGTAGACGAGTCGGTTGCGGCCTTCGAGGGGCAGCAGCCGCGGTGAGACGATATTGGTATTCGCCATGGGGATGCGGGTGATCCGCGCGGTGCTGATGGTGGGCACCGCGTCGTCGATGGTGAAGCGATAGCTGTCGAGGTAGGCGAATCGGTTCGGGACGTCGACGTTGAAAATCACCGCGAGGCCACGATCTTCGCCAAATGTCATGGCCCAGCTCATCCCCAGGGGAGGCGAGGAATCGGATGAGGAGTTGTTGAAAATGAGATCGGCCGGATGCAAATCCTGGTGCGTGTCGCCAAGCACGCACTCGAGACGACCGCGACGCGCCAGGGGACAGAGGAGATAGCGCCCCGCGGGACCCGTGGCCAGGGGCGGCAGATCGCAGGAGACGCGCAGGTGCCCCCCCAGGGAGTAAAGCTCGTCGTCGACGACCAATGTCGGCGCGGATGGCCAACCGGCCGAGTCGATGGGGGCGCTGTAGATCTGAAGAAGCAGGCGGCCGCTCTCGGCCGGCCGGACCACACTGCGCCACACGAGCCGGCCGCCGCCCGGGGTCGGCGCGAGGTTCAAGATCCCATCCGGCTCCGGCATCGCGCCGCTCGTCGGAGGCGATGTGTGCGCGGCGGTGCAGGCGGCGTGGAGGCGGTAGCGGAGCGTGTCGATCAGGAGATCGCCGGGTCCGCCGCGCCACCGGAGCCGGACATCGAGTTGCCCCGGCGCGGCGCTGTAGATCGGCACCTCGACCAGCGCGAACGACTCTCCGGTCGGGGCGCGCACCACCCGGACCACCTCTTGATTGACGAGCACCTCGAGCGCGCTCTCCGGGCCCGCCTCGCCCGGTGGGAGCGCGAGCCTATACCGAAACGAGAAGGTCGCCGTGCCCTTGAACAGCGGGAGCGGCGGCAAATCGAGGGTCCGCTCGGGATCCCAACCGGGCTCGAGGTCTTGCGCCCCAACCAGGGCCAGCGCATGTCGGCCGTCGTGGCTCGGTCCACTCGACACCTCGAAACCGTGGGGCGGCCAGCCGCGAACCCCGTGCCCGAGAGCGACCCCGGAGTGGCACCCCGGGGAGCGCTCGAACCCGTACTCGTAGACCACGGTGTCGTTCGAGAGGTCGCGCCACGGACAGGTGAGCGTGAGGGCGTGCGGGATCGCCAACCGACCGATGGGCCAGTCGGTCTGATTGCATTGGTCGGCCGGCGCGCGGTCGCACGTGAACGTGTCGAGCCGACAGGTGCCTCGACTAAACGGCCAGCCGTCGTCGCAGTCGGCGTCGGTGGAGCAGCAGTCGTACACCGGGCGACCGCCGCCACACCGGCCCTCATGGCACACGGCGTCCACCGTGCAAGGGTCGGAGTCGTCGCAGAGCGCGCCATCGGGGAGCCTGTCGTAGAGGCAGCCGTGGGGCTCGAGGCAGTAGCCGGTCAGGCATGGCTCGGGGCTGCTGCAGTCGCGCTCGGGCCCCTCGCAGCGCCCCTCCTGGTTGCACTGACCCGGCCCGACGCAGGCAAGTCCACGGTCACAGGGGCTACCGGACGGCAGATACTCCTGGCGACACTCTCCACCCTCGCATATGCCGCCATCCTTGGCGCATGGGTTGTCGATTCCACAGTCAAGGCCGTCCTCGAGCGCATCGAAGCGGCAGACCCCCTCGTGATCACACCACCCGGCGGTGCAATCGTTGCCGTCGTCGCAAGTGACTTCAACGCCGACACATTCGCCTGCCCGGCACTCGGTGGCGATGGTGCACAGGTCGGAGTCGTCGCAGACCACGCCGTCGGGCTTGGGCACGCCCCGGCAGACCAATCGGTCGTGGTCGTCAAGCCGGCAGCGGGTCTCGTGGGTGCACGGGTTGGAGTCGTCGCAAGGTGTTCCCTCCGCGCGCGGCAGATGGACACACTCACCGGTGAGCGGATCGCAGACGGAGGCGGTACAGGGGTTTTGGTCATCGCACTCGCGCGGCGAGCCGAGGCAGAGTCCCCCGGAACAGTGTGTCGCGACCGTGCAAGGATCGCCGTCGTCGCACCCGGTGCCGTCGACCAAGGGCTCGAAGAGACAGCCCTGGTCCGGGTGGCAGGCGCCGACGGTGCAGGGGTTGAAGTCGTCGCAGACCACGAGCGCCGCGTCGACGCAACCACCGTCTCGGCAGACCCCCCAAAGCTCGCACCGCCCCGCGCCGGGACATGGCGTCCCATCGGGCGCGGCCACCTCCTCGCAGCCCCGCGCCGCGGTGCACTCGAAGCGATGGCAGTCGCGAGGGACGCCGCACGAGATGGGCGCGCCGAGGCCGAGACAGTGGCCGTGGCCGTCGCACTCACCGTGTTCATGGCAAGGGTGAGGACAGGGCGCCCCGGCGCTACGGTTGAGCGCGAGGCAGGCGCCGGTGGCCGGATCGCAGCTGCTCTCCACGCACGGACCGTAATCGGGACAGCGAACAGGCCGGCCGACGCACCCCTCCTCGGTGCAATAGGTCTCGACGGTGCAGGGGTCGGAGTCGTCGCAGCGAATCCCTTCGCGACGCTCGAATCGGCAGCCGTCGAGGGTGCAGCGTCCGACGGTGCAGGGGTCGGAGTCGTCGCAGGCCGAATCGTCGAGCTCGTAAGAGCAGGTCTCCGTCTCCGGGTCGCAAATCGGGTGGGTGCAGTGATGACCGTCGTCGCACCGCGAGGTGGCCTTGATGCAAAGCTCATCGCGGCAGACGCCGTCGCGCAGACAGGGGTCGCTCGGGACGCATGGCTCGCCGTCGGCGAGCGGCGCGGGCACGCACTGTCCGTCCCGGCAGACGGCGCGCCAGCACGGGCCCGGCAACACGAGCATCTCGACGCAATCGTGACCGGCCTGGCAGGGGATCCCATCGCCGCTGTTGTCGGCGCAGGCCACGAAGAGAGCGATCAGCGCGACCGCCGCGAACCGAACAGGGCGCGAGCAAAAGGGCATGGCCACCTCTTGCGCACGGTCCCGACCACCCGGTTTGGGCGCAAGAGTCCCTCGTTTGAAGCGGAAAAAAGGAAGCCGCCGCTCCAATCAAGATCCCCCCTGCCGTCCGAACCAGGGAAGAGGACCGAGGTTGTAGCGTCTCACAGGGGGAGAGCTTGTTCTCCCAAGGGTAGACTCGAAGATACACAATTCATTCGATGAGGGCGAGGTTTTTTTTCAAAAAGCCATCGTGCGCGAGGTCGAGCATGGCGCGTGAGCTTCCGGCAACTCCTCACTCCCCTCGGTCCACGGACCCTCAAGAGGACTTGACCAAGGGTGGGATCCCCGCACAATGGTCGTCGGCTCGTTCGCAGCGCTTTGCATGGTGGCGATCGCTGGAGGGCGGTGGTGCGAAAGAGCGCGGCCAATCCGGCGAGCAGGGAGTTCTGACACCTGAATGTGGTGCAGGAGGGAGTGTGGAGCGCGCCCCGAGCGATTTTCGACTGATGCTCGTAACGGCCCCTCGCGGCGAGCTGGGGAAGATGCCGCCGATCCCGCCCATCGGGCTCGCGTTGCTGGCGGCCAAGGCGCGTGAATACGGCGCGGCGGTGACGCAGGACGATCTCGACGTAAAGCTCATCCACCACCGTGACCTCATGGCCGAGCTCACGGCCCGGACCGCCCACATCGACGGGCGCGCGCTGCCGCGGATCGCGGCCGCGATCCATGAAGACCCCGCGCTCTGCCGTCTGATGGAGCGCATCGCCGCGCTCACGGATTTCAGCGGCCACGACCTCATCGGGTTCTCCATCGCCGAGGAGGCGAACGCCGCGGGAATCCTTCTCTCCGCTTTCGTGGCGGCTGAAACCGGCACGCCCATCGTCGTGGGTGGCAAGAGCTCCCTCGTGAGCGAGCTTCTTCTCGCCGAGTGTCCTCATGTCACCTATGTGATCCTGGGCGAAGGCGAGGTGCCCCTCGTCGCGTTGCTCGACGGGCTCGCCGGCAAGCGGCCACTGGCCGAGGTGCCGTCTCTCGTCTTCCGCGATGAGTCCGGGGCCGTCTGCTGCAACGAGCAGTGGCTATTCGACATCGCCGAGGTACCGTGCCCCGACTTCGACGGGCTGCCGCTCGATCATTACCGCAGCTTCCCCGTCACCGATCGCGAACACCTGAACCCTCTGGGCCTCCTCGTACTGCCCTACAAGATCTCCTACGGGTGCCCGTTTCGGTGCGCGTTCTGCTCGCGCTCATCCAAGACGGAAGGAGAGCGTCTCTGCATTCGGCCCGCGGCGACCGTGGTCGCCGAGCTGGAGTCCTTGTCGCGGCGCTACGGGACGCGACACTTCATGTTCCTCGACGAAGCGGTGAACTTGAACGCGCGAGAACTCCATCGAATGACCGAGGGGATGGCGGCCGCGGGGCTCGACCTCATGTGGGGGGATACGGCGCGAGTGGCGCCCATGACGCCGGAGACGCTCACTCTGATGGCACAGGCCGGGTGCATATACCTGAACTGGGGGGTGGAGTCCGGTTCGGACAAGATCCTTCGGGCGATGCAAAAGAAGTGCACGGTGGAGCAAGCAGAGACGGCCCTGCGGGCAGCGCATGCCGCAGGGATGATGAATCACATCAATATAATAGTTGGGTTTCCCGGGGAATCGGATGAGGACTTCCAGGAGACCGTGGACTTTGTGGTCCGCGAGGCGGAGGCCATCGACGCCATCAGCGTGGTGCCGTTCAAGCTGCGCAATTCGGCGGTGTTGAACGAACCGGAGAGGTTCGGGGTCAAGCTCGAAGGTCCGGTGGATTCGTCCGTCGGCCAAAGCGGAGACTGGGCGCGGTACACGGAGCGCTCAACCCCGCTCACCTACGAGGAGCTGAAGACGCGCAACCTGGAACGTGAGGCGCGCTTGCGCGCAGCGTGCAGTGAGAAGGAGGTGCTCCTCACGGGGTTGTCGAACATCTATGCCAAGTACGGCCTGTTCGAGCAGGGGCGCGACAAACGGGAGGTGGCGCACCTGGCCGCCGCGGTCGGGGGCGCTGGGCGGACGCTGCGGTTGTTCCTCGGCGGTAACGCGCTCACGGCCGGCGAGCGCCGGCACACGATCCCGCCGCGGCCCTTGGATGACCTCCTGCGCCAGCTCGCGTTCGGACGGCGCGAGCTGCACTTCGCAAACCTGGTGTTGTGGGGTGGGGAGCCCACGCGACGATCCGACCTGTTCCGACTTCTCCGCGCGGCGCGGAAGCTCGGGTACCGCCGGATCACCCTCGAGACCGACGCGCGCTTGCTCGCCTACGAAGAGAAGATGGCGCGGATCCGCCGCGCGGGGGTCTCCGGGCTCGTGCTGCCGGTGTACGGTGCCGGCGCGGCCGAACACGACTCCGTGCTGGGCTTCCCGGGCGCTTTCACCCGCAGCTTCGGAGCGCTGGAGCGCTGGCGAGACCGGGGTGGGGCCGCCGCCGCGCGCCCCATCGTCATACCGGGGAGCGGCGTGGATGGTTCCGCCCTTCGCGACTTCTGCCGGCGCATCGACAGAGCCATTCGCCCCGTGGCGTTTCGCGGTGAATGATTGAGCGACCCCCGGGGGGGGGCGTGGCGAAGGGGCTTCAGCGCCTGAAGACCAGGGGCCAGTTGACCACGCAGACTCCCCCCCTCGGCGGCCGGAACCTCATCTGGCGGAAGACCCGCAACAGACACTCCTCCACCGGCCGGTTGTTCAGGGTCGATTGGGTCACGCGGACGTTGGCCACCTCACCTTCGGTGCCGACGGTGAAGCGGATGTTGACCCGCCCCTCGATGTCGGGGAACTGCTGGAGCTGGCTCTCGTAGCAGTACTGGAAACTGCCGCGGCGCGCGCCGACCACCTGAGCGATGTCCTTCTCCTCACAGAACCCGGGCGGCGGCGGCGGCTCGGGGCGCTCGCGCGGCGGTTCGGGCTTCTCCGGGATGGCCACCTCCGGGAAAAGCACCGCCAGGCTCGTCGGGCAGTCCTCGTCACACTCGAGCCCGGGGGAAAGCGCGCTCAAGGGCGCGAGCGGTTCGTCGCCCACATGAGCGAGGGCCGCCAGGATCTCGACCACTCGGCCGGCCATGGCGTCGGGAGAGGCCGTCACGTACATGAGGCTGCCCGCGTCATGCTCGAAGCGCAGTCGCAGCGCGGCCTGCGCCACCGCGGGGCCGATGGGCTCACTCGGCTCGGGAAGCTCGATCTTCGCCGCGAAGAAACGTCTGCGGTAGTCGCGCAGCGGGGCCGCCTCCTCGGGCCAGTCGGGCCGCTCGCCGGCGGGCGCGAGGCGCTCCTTGGGGCCGCGTGGCGGGTGCAAGATGACGGCGTCCTCCTCGATGACCACGAGGATCGGCCGCTCGTGAGTCACCGCCACGAGGTCGTCGGGCAAATCGGCGGGCGCGCGAAAGACCACCGGCAGGACGTGATCTCCGGCGAGGTCATGAGTGGCGGGGCGCGACAAGAGTGGGTGGCGATAACCCGCGGCGTGCATTGAAGCGAGGGTGCGGCGCAACAAAAAGGCCGGCGCCGTGTGGTGGACGGCCACCAGCGCACTCAGCGGCTCGTCGTCGGCGTATGAGTTGGCGCCAAGAAGCTCGTCGCCGTGAAACGCTCGCGGGGTGAAAGTCGCGGCGCGAGAGGCGAGCGCGCCGAGGCCCTCCTTCAACTTTTCAATCACGTCGGGATCGTCTATCTCGATCTCCTCTTCCCTGGCGCGCCTGGCGCGCTCTCTGTCGGCCGCGGCCAACCCCTCGTAGGTGATTATCTCCTCGCCGGGAAACGCGTAGCCCGCGGCGAGATCCTCGAGGAACACCGCCCCACGACGAAAGGCCACGAGCGGCCTCAGCGCCAGGGAGACACCGTTATCTGTTATGACGGCCGCCTCCAGAGGTGGAGCGGGGCGCCGCACGCCGCCCGTCTTCACGTGGAGCGGCGGCACCACCGAGGGCGCTTCGGTCTCGGGCGGCTCGTCTCCTTCGTCGGGGAAGAGCACTCGAACGGGAGCCGGCAGCCAGGGCAGCGCCAGTGGCAGCAGAAGTTCGCCAAGCGACTGCTCGAGCGCCGCCGCCTTGGCGGCGACGAGCCCCCCGAGAGGAGACTCCGTGGCCGGGGTACGCATCGCCTGGCCCGCGATGGCAAGCGCGCGCAAGACAAGCGCGTTGCCGCCGGTGAGGACAGTGAGCCCGTCCGGGGTGTCCTGGAGGCCGAAGTCGCTCGGTTTGCAGCCCTCGGCGACCGCCCGGCGGTACATGTGCGGGCCATGCTGGGCGATCCGGTCGGCCGAGGCCGGACAGACTATGCCGAGGTTATCGGCGGCATAGAGCAGGTCGGCGCGCTCCTCGGGGGCCACCTCGGCCAGATCGCCACAGTTGACGCACAGGAGCCCCTGCAGCAAACGCGCGGCCTCCTCGTAGCGCTCGGCCTCGGGTTTCTGGGGCCAGGTCGCGGCCAGCCCGTCGATGAGCTTCAACGCGGTGGCGCGCACCGCCAGGCCGGTGCTCGAGTCGTCGCCCGAATGCTCGTCCCAGTCTTGCGGGGACGGCGCATCGAGCAGGTCGCGCGCAGGGGGCTCGGCCAGCATCCACTCAATCAACCGCGCCGCTTTGGCGGCGGTGGACTCGTCCCCAAGTCGTTCGCCAAATGCCAGGAGCGCCGGCACCGGCCCCTCGAGATCCTCGTCGAGATCCATGAGCGCGGGGAGGGGGGCGAACTCAGCCTCGGCCACCGCGCTCATCACGAGCGCCGCAAAGGACGCCTCGAAATGCAGCTCGCGCGCGCGCCCGATCTCATTGGGGGGGATGGCCCCCTCGGTGGCGAGGGCCTCGTGCAGCGCGCTGAGCGCTCCGTAGAGCGCCTCGAATTCGCTGGGCGCCTCCATGATTTGAGCCAGCGCCCCGAGGTCGACGGCTACGACCTCGGGCTCCTCGGGCGCCTCGGGAGGCGGGGGTGGTTGCTCCTTGCGACATCCCGTCGACCAGGCTCCCACCACAATCACGAGAACCGTGGCGAGAGCGCCGCGCAACCACTTGTCGTGCAGTGTTTTCTTCACGGCTCGTCCTCCTGACGCCCACCTCTCGCGGCGAGCTTCCATTAGAAAGGCATCAGCCCGGTCTGGCCCGGCCCCGTGACTTTTGGTCTCGCGACTTTTTCTAAAAAAAACGTCGGGACAATGGGCCTTTTTGACAATATAGCCCACCATCGCCAAAGTTGGCAAAGGTCAAAGCCGTATCTCTTGGAAACCCCTCAATCATCCACCGCGTCCGTGGGCCGACGATAATGGCCATACGCCGGCCGCCGGCGTGTCACACCTGGGGCAACGGCCGTCTCTCAGCGCCACACGACGGAGCACGAAGCCGCGACGCTCAATGAGGAGCGCGTCGCAAGCGTGGCAATGGGTGTGCTCCCGCGCATGAGCGGGGACATTCCCGGCATAGACGTAGCGAAGCCCCGCCTCGTCACCCGCCGCACAGGCGCGCTCCAGGGATTCAAGCGGAGTGGGCCCGATCCCGGTCATCTCGTGGGCCGAATGGAATCGGCTCACATGCCACGGCACATGGGGGCCCAGGTCCTCGGCGATGAAGCGCGCGATGGAGGAGAGCTCTCGCCAAGAGTCGTTCACCCCCGGGATGACGAGGGTGGTCACTTCGAGCCAGACGCCGTGGCGAATTAGCCCCCGGAGAGTCTCCAAGACCGGCGCAAGCCGCCCGCCTATCAAACTGCGGTAGGTGTCATCACGGAAAGCCTTTAGATCGATATTGGCGCCTCCCAAAAGCGGGCCTATGTGATCGAGTACCTCGGGCGTCAGGAAGCCGTTGCTCACGAGCACGCAGTCGATGCCGGCGCCGCGCGCCGAGGCCGCAATCTCGAGCGCATATTCAATGAAGATTGTCGGCTCGCTGTAGGTAAACGCGATGGCGCGGCAGCCGTGCTGCGCCGCCGTCGCGACCGCCTCGCGCGGGGACAGCGGAGTGAGGCGCCGCAGCTCTCCGCGGACCTGGGAGATTGTCCAGTTCTGGCAGAACCGGCAGCGAAAATTACAGCCAGGGGTCGCGAGCGAGAGGCAGTCGCTGCCGGGGTGGAAGTGAAACAGCGGTTTCTTCTCGATTGGATCGACGTTGAGCGCGACAAAGCCCCCGTAGGCGGTGGTGGTCAGTGATCCACCGACTACGGTCCGCACCCCGCAAATCCCGGACTGCCCCTCGGACAGGCGGCAGCGGTGACCGCACAGCCGGCAGGCGACCTCTCCCGCCTCCCCCGAGGCGCGCTCGCCCGGCTCCAACACGTCGAAAAATCGCGCAGGGTGGCGCCTGATTGGCAAATGTTCGCTCTCGTCAGACACGCTCTCTCCTTTCCCCCCAAGAATCAGACCGCGGCCGGGCCCGCCGCGACGGGGTGAGATGCCGCGGATTGCCCTAGCCCCACCAAAGAAGCGCCGCGCAGAAGGCGACACCCGCCAACACCAGCGCGATCCACAGGAGTCGGCGGCGCGTTGGCGCGCGGGGGCCGAACGGTGATGATGTCTCTCGGGGGAGGCCGACAAACGGTCTCAGCGCCTCGCGCACATCGGTTGCCTTTTTAAAACGCGCGCTCGGATCCTTGGCCAACAAGCGCATGACCACCTGCTCGAGCGCGGCCGGTAGGTGGCGCGCCGGGGCGGCGACGGCAAACGGCGGCGGGGCTGAATCGCGGTGCATGAGGATGAGATCCATGATGGTCTCGCCCTCGAACGGAGGCCGGCCGACGAGCATTCGGTAGAGGAGCGCGCCGAGCGCGTAGAGGTCGGCGCGCTCGTCGACCTCGGTCTCGCGCCCGGTCTGCTCGGGCGACATGTAGGTCGGAGTGCCGATCACGATACCGGCCTCGGTGAGCTTCACCGCGCCGCGCTCCGGCGAGAGGATCCGCGCGTAACCGAAATCGAGCACCGTGGCGCGGGGGAAGCCCGCGGGCGACGCGGTTATCATCACGTTACTCGGTTTGAGATCGCGGTGGATGATCCCGACCCGGTGGGCCGCCTCGAGCGCCACCGCCACATCGCGCGCGATCGCCACCGCGCTCTGGACGCTCAGCGCGCGGTTGGGAGCGAGCAGAGTGTCGAGACCCTCGCCGGCGGCCTCCTCCATCACCAGAAAGATTGCGCCGTCGTCGGTCTCGCCATAAGCCAGGGTGCGCGCCACATGAGGCGAGTCGATTTGGCTGGCGGCCAACGCCTCGCGCCGGAAGCGAAGACGGAGAGCGCGATCACGGCCGAAACGCGAGTGCAGCAGCTTGACCGCCACTCGGGGGGGCCACGTGCCGTCGTCGGCAGGACGCACCCTGCGCGCCAGATAGACGCTGCCCGTGGCGCCGGCTCCGATACGCTCGGTCAGCTCGTAGCGGCCGAGGATTATTTGCCCCAGGTACGCCTCACGGTCGAAGCCGCCGGGGGGACGCGCGAGCCCGCAGCGCGGACAACGCGGCGCCTCCGCTTCGAGAAGATGAAAGCACCTGTCGCAGATGAACATCAGCTCCAGGTGATTCCGGCGCAGATCTCAAAGTCGGCGCCGCACTGTTTCGAGATGCACTCACGGCAAGTTGCGCTCCCCATGTCGGGGTTGCAGATGACGAGACAGCTGTCGAGCCCACAGATGGAGAGCGCGGCCCAACAATAGGCGCAATCTTGTGAGAGGCCGGTCTGGTCGCTGATGCAGTCGGCCAGACAGAACGCGTCCGTGCCGCAGCCGGATTTGAGCAAACAGCCGAGGGCCACCCCAAAGGTGTCGCTCTCGTCGAGCGCGGCCAGATCGTCGGGGTTGTCGCAGGCATTCGGCAGGACATCGGGGACGCAGCGGCCTTTGACACAGAGATGGCTCGGCAGGCACTCGCCGCAGGAGACGCCGCAGTCGGGATCGGGGCCACACTCGAGATCGGTGCAGTCAGGGACGCAGGCTCCTGGGACACAGCGGCCGTTCTCACAGGTGAACCTCGGCGGACAGGTCCCGCAAGAGCTTCCGCAGATCGGGTCGGGGCCGCACTCGAGATCGGTGCAGTCGGGTTCGCACAATTCCCAGGTGATGCCGGCGCAGTCCTCGAAATCGGACAAACAGTTTTTTTCGAGACATTCGATGCAAAGGTCTCCCTCGGGGGAGCCGAGGCAATGCGATGAACAGCGCTCGACGCCGCAGAAGGCCAACGCGGACCAGCACATGGCGCAGTCCTCGGAGACCCCCGTCTCCTTGACGATGCACAGGGCCAGACACCGCTCGTCGAGGCCGCAACCGCTATCGATGAGGCAGGTTTCGGCCACCTCGAAGGCGTCGGATGAGTTCAACGCCGCCAGATCCACCGCGTTGTTGCAGGCCCCCGGCGTACTGACCGGCCGGCAGCGCCCGCTTATACACTCTTCGTTTGCGTCGCACTCGCCGCAAGACTCACCGCAGATGGGATCGAGGCCGCACTCGAGGTCGGTGCAGTCGGGCACGCAGGGGCCGGGGACACAGCGACCGTGTTCGCAATAGTGGGTCGCGGGGCACTCGCCGCAGGATTGGCCGCAGATTGGATCGGGGCCGCACTCGAGGTCGGTGCAGTCGGGGACGCAAAAGTCCCAGGTTATTCCGGCACAGGTCTCGAACGCCGGCTTGCAGAGATCATTGAGGCAGCCCGTGCAGTCGTCTCCCTCGGGGTCGAGGTAGCAGATGAGCAGGCAGTGGTCGACCCCGCACAGCGCCAGGTCGCCCCAACACAGCGAGCAATCCTCGGAGACCCCGGTCTGATCGGCGATACAAGCCGAGAGGCACTCGTGATCGTTGTCGCAGCCCGCGTCAAGCACGCAGGCCTGAGCCACCGCGAATGGCTCGGCCTCGGCGAGCGCCGCGAGGTCGTCTTCGTTATTACACGCGCCTGTCATCTCCACCGGCACGCAAGCCCCTCCCTCGCAACGATAACCGGGATCGCAGGTGCCGCACGAAAAGCCGCAGTTGGGATCGGGCCCGCACACGAGCCCGTCGCACTCGGGTTGGCAGCCTTCCCAGGTGATCCCGGCACAGACCTCGAAGGCGGCCAGGCAGTGCGTTTCGAGGCAGCCCATGCAGGCGGGGCCGCCCTCATCGGCCAGGCAAAAGCCCAGGCAGTTGCGAACGCCGCAGGTGGCCAACGCGGCATAACATTCGGCGCACTCGAGTGAGATCCCAGTCTCGTTTGCGATGCACAGCGCGATGCATTCCTCGTCGAACCCGCATTCGGCGTCGATGACGCAGGCCTGAGCGATCACCACGGCGTCCAATGAGTTGATGATGGCAAGATCGTCGGGGTTGTCGCACGCGCGATCGAGTGCGACGGGGACGCACACGCCGTCCTCGCAGATCTCCCCGTCGCCGCACTCACCGCAGGAGACGTCGCAGACGGGATCGGGGCCGCACTCGCGCCCCTCGCAGTCGGGCTCGCAGGGCCCATCGACGCACAGGCCGCCCTCGCAGATCTCCCCGTCGCCGCAATCGCCGCAGGAGACGTCGCAGACGGGATCGGGGCCGCACTCGCGCCCCTCGCAGTCGGGCTCGCAGGGCCCATCGACGCACAGGCCGCCCTCGCAGATCTCCCCGTCGCCGCAATCGCCGCA
>PWKZ01000257.1 GCA_003559575.1 Bradymonadales bacterium
GGAAACAAGCCGAATTAGGCGGAGGCGTAGCAGCGCTACGTCGAGCACTAATTCGGTGCAGGTGACGCCGCAGATGTGCGCGAATCCGCGCGCGAATCCCAGGATGGGCCGACGATTATGGGTCCCCTCGCTCCATGGTCGCGGTGGATGATTGAGGTGCGGGGGGGGGCGGGATTTAGGTTGCCCCCATGTGACACATTCGACTACCCTCGGGCTCCAAGGCGCCGCGAGATGGATTGCTCCCGGGGCATTTGGATAATCTTTGAGGAGGGGTGAGATGTTCGCGATACAGGATGTCATTGCGCGTGAAGTTCTCGACTCACGAGGTCGACCGACCATCGAAGTCGATTTGTTCGTGGAAGGAGGGGGTCATGGGCGCGCGATGGTGCCGTCCGGGGCTTCCACCGGAGAGCACGAGGCGATCGAGCTCAGGGACAAGGATCCGGCGCGTTATGGTGGTGCCGGCGTCCAAGAGGCGGTGGACAACGTCCACGACGTCATCGCGCCCGAGATAATCGGGATGGATGTCTCCGATCAGGTGGCGCTCGACAAGATGCTGATCGCCTTGGACGGCACGGAGAACAAGAGCAGCCTGGGGGCCAACGCCATCCTCGGGGTCTCGATGGCGGCGGCGCGGGCGGCCGCCGAATGCTACGAGCTACCGCTGTTTCGCTACCTTGGCGGAGTCGGCGCTTGCAAGCTGCCGCTGCCGCTAATGAACATCGTCAATGGCGGCAGCCACGCCGACAACACCCTCGACATCCAAGAGTTCATGATTGTGCCGTTGGGGGCCGAGTCTTTCCGGGAGGGGCTGCGGATGGGCGCCGAGGTGTTTCATTGCCTCAAGGCGATTCTCGGCAAGAAGAAGCTCGCCACCGCGGTCGGAGACGAGGGCGGTTTCGCGCCGAATCTGCAGCGCAATGAAGAGGCCCTGGAGCTCATTCAGGAAGCCATCAAGGCGGCCGGCTACGAGCCCGGCAAGGACGTGGTGTTGGCGCTTGATGTGGCTGCCAGCGAGTTTTTCGACAAGGAGAAGAACACCTACACGCTCGCCGGAGAGGGTGGCAAGGTGCTCGACGCCGCCGGCTTCGTGGACTATCTGGCGGGGTTGGTGGAGCGGCACCCAATCGTCAGCATCGAGGACGGGCTCGATGAGAACGACTGGGACGGCTGGAAGTTGCTCACCGACAAACTCGGAGACAAGGTTCAGATTGTCGGCGACGACCTGTTTGTCACCAACACGACGCGTCTCGCGCGCGGGATCGAGAGCGGCGTGGCCAACTCGATCCTTATCAAGCTCAACCAGATCGGGACGGTGACCGAGACCATTCAGGCCATCGAGATGGCCCATCGGGCGGGATACACCGCGATAATCTCGCACCGCTCGGGCGAGACCGAGGACACAACGATTGCCGACCTGGCGGTGGCACTGAACACGGGCCAGATCAAGACCGGGTCTTGTTCGCGCAGCGAGAGGATCGCCAAGTACAACCAACTCTTGCGGATCGAGGAGTTGCTTGACGAGGCGGCCTACTATCCCACCGGCCGCTTCCGTTCATGAGCGGGCCCTGAGAGTCCGCGGTCAGGAACGTCATGACTGCGAGTGCGCGTCCCTTCATCATTGGCACCGCCGGGCATGTGGATCACGGTAAGACGACTCTTGTGCGCTTCTTGACCGGTGTCAACACCGACCGGCTGAGAGAGGAGCAAGCGCGGGGCATCACGATCGAGCTGGGGTTTGCGCCCTTTACCCTGCGTCAGGGAGACGAGGAGATCTCGGCCGGGCTGGTGGATGTTCCCGGCCATGAGCGGTTCGTGCGCCATATGGTGTCGGGCGCCGGCGGCATGGATCTCGTCATGATGGTGGTGGCGGCCGACGAGGGGGTCATGCCGCAGACGCGCGAGCATTTGGCCATCTGCCGTTTTCTGGGGGTCAAGGCGGGCGTCATCGTGTTGACCAAGGTCGATCTTGTGGAAGAGGACTGGCTGGAGCTGGTCGAGGAGGACGTCCGCGAGGGGTTGGCCGGTTCATTTCTGGAGGACGCCGCGATGGTGCACTTCACAGCCCATCCAAGCGACCCGGACTCCCAGCGGCGGGTTCTCGAGGAGGCGGTGGCGGTGGCCCGTGGAGGTCTCGAGAGCACCGACTCCGATTCGTTGTTCCGGTTACCGGTCGACAGGGTCTTCAGTATGCGAGGGCACGGGACCGTCATCACCGGGACGGTGGTGGGCGGCGAAGTAGCTCTCGGGGAAGAGGTGGAGTTGCAGCCCGGCGGACGGGTGACTCGGGTGCGCAATCTCCAGAGCTTCGGTGCCTCTCAGGAGCGGGTCACGGCCGGGATGCGGGCCGCCATCAACTTGGCCGGGCTGGAGACCTCCGACGTGAGCCGCGGGATGGTGCTGGTGCGCCGCGGGACGGTGCGCCCCACCGACACGATCGACGCCGTGGTCGACGTGCTGCCACATGCCCCAAAGATGCTCGACAACGGGAGCGCGGTGATCTTCCACTCCGGCGCGACCCACACCAACGCGACCTTGCGAGTGTTCGAGGCGCCGATCCTTCCCGGCGAGAGAGGGATCGCGCGCCTTCACCTCCAGGATCCGGTGGTGGTGCTGCCGGGAGACCGCTTCATATTGAGGGGTTATGCCGATGTCCCCGGGCACGGCAAGACCGTGGGGGGGGGTGAGATACTGTTGCTGTCGGGGGGGCCTTATCGCTTGCGCTACAAAGGCGCCCGCCTGCGCGATTTCCTGGCGGCGTTGGCCCGGGCAGAGGGCCCCGAGCGGCTCGGGTTGGTGCTCTGCGCCGCGGGCCACGGCGGACTGGCGACGGGGGATCTCGCCGCGCGGTTGGGCCAAGGGATCGAGCGGACTGCCCGGATGTTGAGCGCCGCCGAGGAGGCGCGGAAGGTCTTGATTGTCGAAGAGTCGCCGCCGCTCTATCTGGAGAGCGAGGTGGTCGCGGCGCTCGCGGCGCGGATAGTCTCGATGGTGCGCCAGGAGATCGAGTCCAACCCACTTGCCGACGGCCTCTCGCGGGAGGTTATCCGCTCCGGCATTCGACCCGCTATCAGACCGCGTGTTCTGCAGACGGTGCTCGAGTCGATGGAGGCGAGTGGGGTGGTTACTCTCGCGCGCGATATGGTCTCCTTGCCCGGGCACGAGGTGCGCCTGGAGGGAGTTTACGCGGCGATGGCGGAGCGCATCGAGGCGCTCGTGCGGGAGAGCGGTTTGGCGCCGCCGTGGGTGGATCAACTGGCCGAGCAACTTGGCGCAGTGAGCAGTGAAGCCCGCGCGGTGATGGCGCTTTTGGCGCGGCGGGGCCGGCTCGTGCGGGTGGCCGACGGCCTCTATTATGAGCCGGACGCGCTCAAGGCACTGCAAGCGGACTTGGTGGCTCATTTGGGCGCCAACGGCGAGATCTCGACCCAGCAGTTCAAGCAGATGACCGGGCTGAGCCGGCGTCACGCGATCCCGCTGGCCGAGTACTTCGACGCTGTCAAGGTGACGGTTCGAAAAGGGGAGGGCCGTGTCCTGCGGCGCTGACCCCTCAACGCGGGCGCCGTTTGCTGGATGGGAGTTCAAATGACCGAAGGCAGCGTTCCCGAGCGTGGTACTTACACAAACGGCGGTGGGCTGGCCGATCTGGCCTTGCCAATGCCGTCGCGGCGAACGGAGCCGCCCAAGCTTGACGGGGCGAGCTTGGTCCACCTGCTCGAATACATCATCCAGTCGAGGTTGGCCGGTCGTCTCGAGCTCGAAGGGCGCGACATCGGTGTTACTCTGGTGCTCACCGGTGGAGTGGTCCACACCTTCGCCTGCCGAGGGATCTCACTCGAGGACGAAATCGTTCGGGTGCTGCTCGAGGATGACGTGATTACACAGGACTTGGCCTCCGAGGCGCAAGACGAGGCGGCCAGGCGCGAGGTGCGCGCGACATTCGTGCTCTTCGAGCGCGAGAGGGTGACTCCTCGCCAAGTGGTCCGCGCGACCCGGCGGGCCCAGGGGGATATCCTCGTCAAGCTCGCCGATGAGCCTTCGGGTCGGTTTTCGTTTGAGCAGGGATATGAGCCCGAGGAGGCCGGCGCACCGGTGGAGACCGACGCGCGCGCTTTGCTTCTCGTCTTGATTGATGATCTGCTCGGGCGGTTCGAGTATTCGAACTTGAGGCTGGGGCTCAAGCCTCTCGAGCGTGGCGAGTTGTGCTGTTATCTCGAGTCACTCGATCGCATACAGGGCTTTGAGCTCGCGACCGAGCAGCGCGAGCTGGTCAGAACTTTGCTGGACGGCCACGCGACCCTCGACGAGGTCTTCGCGAAGTCTGACCTGGACAGGGCCGCCACCGCGCGGTTGCTCTACACCTTTCTGGCGATCGGGGCGTTCGATGATTCAAGGCAGGACTCGGCGCCGAGAGAGACGGCTGAACAGGCCGCCGCTCCTGTTGCCGATCCCGCTCCCACCCCGGTGGCCGCCCTCGAGCGGCTGGCCGCCAAATTGGCAGAGAGCGATCATTTCACCGCGCTGGGGCTGCGCTGGACCTGCCACCCCGGCGATATTGCCCGCGCGGTGGAGGTGAACGAGCGACGCTATGGCCCGGACAGCCCGGCGCGACGAGATCCCGCCTGTGCTCAGTTGGTGGATCGCATCAGCGACCGGATCGCCGAGGCCCGGGTTGCGCTCGAGACTCCCGAGAAACGACGCAAATACCGGGAGCGACTTTTTGGCGCCGAGCGGCTGAGAGCGGCCGCCGAGTTTTTGGCGAACAAGGCCCATGAGGCCCATGTGAGCAACCCGAAAAAGGCGCAACGCCTGCTCGAGACCGCCGCCGATCTCTACGACGGAAGCCGATGATCCCCTAATCTTCGGCTTGTTCTGAGGACCGAGTGTGTGGAGTCGCGTGCATGTGCAAGGAAACAAGCCGAATTAGGCGGAGGCCAACGCAGCGCCTACGTCGAGCACTAATTCGGTGCAGGTGACGCCGCAGATGCGCGTGAATCCGCGCGCGAATCCCAGGACGAGCCGACGCTCCCCTA
>PWKZ01000032.1 GCA_003559575.1 Bradymonadales bacterium
ACGTTCTCATCTTTCTTCCTCCTTCGAGCGTACGCGTCATTCCTTAAAAGCGCACGTCCATGGTGCTAAAGAGCCCTCGAACACCAGATTTTTCGAGGAGCACAACCTTGGCCCTCGATCTATTGGCCTGCTCGACTACCAGAGAAGAGCAAACCTTGAAAAGCACGCGCTATGGTAATGAACCACGCCCAGCTTCGCAAATTGTTATGTTTTTCGTTTGCGTTTCGAACACATACGAAAAAAAAGCAACCGCCACATGGGTTGATATAGCCCGATAGCCCCTGATCGTCAAGTTTTATTAGAACCCTCAATCCTCCACTCTTTTCCGGGATTCGGGTAGCGATTCGGGTGATTTTGCGGCGTCTCCTTCACCAAATCGATGCTCGACGTAGGGGCTGCGTTGGACTGCGCCCAAGAACGGCTTGTTTCTTTGCACCTGCACCCGCCTCACTCCCCTCGATCCACGGACGCGGTGTATGATTGAGGAACGCGCGTCCACACGCTCGCTCCTCAGGACGAACCGACGATTATGGAGATTGACCCGGCGCCGACCCCTTCCATATTATAGAGCAACGTGTGGCTGTGTGAGCGGCGCACTTTTTCAGGGGGAGTGATGGGACCTATACAACGGCATCGGTGTGACGGGGGGGGGGCTTCGAGACTCTCCGGGCATGGCTTTTCGGGGGCGGGGCTACTTGCTCTGCTCGTCTTTGCGGTCGGGTGGGCGCTGCCCACCGGCGCTGCGGCCGAGGAGGTCCCGTCGCGGCGGCTGTTACTGGTGAAGATCGAGAGCCCCAATGTGGCAGAGGAGGTCGCGGCGAATTTCACCGAACGGCTGCGTCGGGATCTCTCTCGGCATACGGCGTACAATCTCCTGGACTCCTCGCCGACCAATCTCGTCGACGACATGTTCGCGCTCTTGTGTTTCGATCTCGACTCCGAGTGCCTCGCCAAGTTGGGCGACAAGTACTCCGCGAGCAGTATCTTGGTGGTGGATTTGGGCCACGGCGATCCCGGCTATGTCGTCGATTTGAAGCTCGTCGACGGCGCCACGGGGCGCAACGTGGCGACTTTTCGGCGGGTTGACGTGGCCCGGACGGATCTTGAAAAAATGGCCGGCGACGGGCTCGCGAGTCTTCTCGGTGAGCCGCCGCCGACTGAGCCGCGGAAGGGGACCGTGGTCGTCCGAGCCAGCGTCCCCGGAGCGCGAGTGCGGGTCGGGGAGGTGGCGGGCGGTGAGGCGCCGTTCGAGGTCGAGGTCCCGCCTGGTGAGTACCCCGTCAGCGTCTCGAGAGACGGCTTTCTGGAGCATGTGCGGCGGGTGGAAGTGCAGAGTGGAGCGACCACGCGGGTCGATGTGGTGCTGGCCGAGATCCCACCGCCCGAGCCGGTCGAGTCGGTCGCGCCCGATCACGAAGCGATACCGCCCGAGGAGCCGCTGATGATCGAGGCGGCCGAGCGAGCGGCCACGCCGCTGTACAAGCGGTGGTGGTTTTGGACCGGCATCGGGGCGGTGGTGGCCGGCTCGGTGGTCACGACAGTCTTGCTCCTATACGACGACAGCGGCGCGTCGAAGAGCGGCCACCTGGACCTTTCGTTGCGCCCTTGGGAGATCGGGCTCGATCCCGTGTTTCAAAGACAGTGACTCTCTCGCCGCGGGTCATGAGCGACACTCGCGTGGCCGCCGTCTTGTTCGCCGTGGCGGCGCTCGTGCTGCTGTTCAATGTGGCGCCCGACGTCGGCTGGTTCGACTCCGGTGAGATCACCGCCTCGCTGTGGAGCATCGGCGTTGCGCACCCCACCGGGTTTCCACTCTACCACCCGCCCGGCAAGAGCTTCACGCTGCTTCCGCTCGGGCATGTCGCCTGGCGCGCCAACCTCCTCTCCGCTGTTTTGGCGGCTCTCACCGTTGCGTTTTTGTTCCTCGCCACTTTGCGCGCCGGGCCGCCGCGCGCGAGCGAACCCTGTGGCGCGGCGCGATTGGCGGCGGCGCTCGGGGCGCTCGGGGTGTTGTTGCCCTACAGCTTTTGGCTCCACTCCGTCACCGTGGAGGTCTATCTGCCCACGGTGAGCGCCCTCGCCATCTATCTGTGGGGGCTTGTCCCGTTGCTCACGGTGCCCGCTCGGGAATTGGCGCGCGCGGCGCGGCGGCGGCTGCCGTTTCTCGCCTTCGGCTTTGGCCTGGGCTGCGGGGCGCACATTACCTTTCCCCTGGTGGCGGGTGCGCTGAGTTTGCCCGCGCTCGTCAGGCTCATTGCACGACGAAGCAGCCGGCGGGTCTTGTCGAGAGCGCTTCCCGGGTTGCTGCTCCTCACTCTCCTGGGGGGGCTCGTAATTTTCTACCTGCCGCTCGCCGCGGGCCGCGCGCCGCTGCGCAACTGGGGCGATCCGAGCACTCTTGCGCGTCTCTTCGAGCACTTGAGCGGCGCGCGGATTCGGCAGATGTTCGCCACCGAGATGAGCGCCTGGGACGCGACCGCGCTCCTCGCCCACGGGCGGCAATATGCCGGCCAGGTGGCGACGCAGCTCGGGCTGATGTCGTTGCCTGCCTTGGTCGGACTGTTAAGCCTCGCGCGTGAGCGCAGGGCGCTCTTGGCGGCGGTTGTGCTGGCGCTTCTGGCCGACGCCTTCTTTACCGTCAAGCTCAATCCGATGGGCATTGAGGAGTTTCAGACCTCGCTGCCGACCTTCCTGATCCTTGCGTTTGTGAGCAGCATCGGGCTGGTCGAGTTCGTCGAGCGACTTCGCGAGCGCGTGAGATCGCGGCCCGGGGCCGCCATAGGAGGTTTGATCGCCGTCACGGCATTGTTGTGGCTCGATCCGGTGGCCCGCCAGCCGGAGCGCTGGGTGCTCGGGAGATCCCAGGCCGCCGCCAAGTTTGTGCGCCAGGCGATGGACCGCGCGCCCCCCGGCAGTCTTCTGGTGACGTCGTCCGACAATCTTTGCGCGATTACGATGCACCTCCAGGGGGTCGAGAACCATCGGCCCGACCTGCGCCTCCTCATCAAGCAGCAACTATGGGATCCGGTCTACCTGCCGCACATCTCCTCTCCGGCCCAAGGCGCCGTGGTGCCGGAGAGCGTGGTGCGCAAACAGCGGGCGCATGTGCGCGCCGGGCGGCATTTGACGTTCGCGGCGCAACGTCATTTGCTCGAGGCCATCGTGCGGGATTCGCTGGAGCAGGGGCGGGCGGTGTTCTTCGAGCCAGGCGACAGCGTGCTCGACGCCCCCTTCCTGGACAATCTCGAACCCCATCTGCCCTTGTGGCGGCTTCACCCCCGGCCGGTGGATCTGCCGGTGCCGGGGAGCGCGGATTGGGCGGTGGAAGATGAGTTGGAATTATGGCTCGCTTCCCTCGGCGGTCGATCATCTCGGGCAGCGTCGCTCGAGGACGGCCAGGCGGTTTTGGCGCTCGCTCACTGGCTGAGGATCGCGGCGTCCCTCTACCTGCGCGCGGGGCGGTCGGAAGAGGGCGCCGGACTTTTGCTGCGGGCCTCCCGTCTCGCCCCCAGAGAGCCGCGGATTATCAACAACCTGGCGGTCCTCAGCGCTCGCGCGGGTGACAATGAGACCGCGGCGCGGTTGGCCGCGACCGCGGTGGCGGTTTCGCCCGGATATCGTCACGGGTGGATGAGTCTGGGTGGTTTTCGCGCGGCGTTGGGGGAGCGCGGGGCGAGCTATCGGGCCTATGGGCGGGCGGTGGCGCTTGGCGCTTCGGAGAGCGATTTGCAGCGCATGGCGCGGGAGCTAGGGCGGATGCACGCGATCCGTGCGGAGCCGGGCCTGGCCCGGTTGTGGCTGGATATTGCGCTCGCGTTGAATCCGGGGGATGAGGAGGCGGCTCGCCTCCGGCTAGAGCTCGGCCGCGCCGATTCGGTCAGTCCTTGAAGAGAGAGTCGAGCCGCGAGCGGGCCTCGTCGGAGGTCTTGGGCGAGGGCCTCTTGAGTGTCGGCCCGGAGTCGCCGAACAGGCTGTTGAGCTTGGCTTTGCTGTCCTCTTGCTCGCCCGCCGCCGACTCTTCGGTGGCGCGGAATGTGAAGTACAGGCAGAAGTTGCCCTCGGCGCGGTCACGGATGAACTCGGAGCGGTTCTCGGTGCACTCGTTGTGAACGTTCGGATCCCAGAAGCGGCAGTTGAAGCAGCAGTGTAGATAGGCATGGCAGTTGGGGCAGGTGTCGCGTCGCCCGATTTTGACCTCGAAGACAAGCTCTTCTTTGCATTTATGACAAGCGTAGACGGGCTCCTGCTGCATGCTTCCTCCAAATCGGGGCGCCCTCGGGGCGCGTCATTCCCAACCACGACCCCCTAATCGATACTGAGTCCGCCGAGAACGAGAGTGCACTGGCCGTTTTTGCAGGCGGGGGTCCAGTCTTGGCAAAGGTAGACCGCAGGGCAGGCGATATCCGGTGGGCAGTCATGGTGTGACTGCCACTGCCCGTAGAGCGCCGTGTTGATTGCCGTGGAGTGGCCGCCCATGCTGCAAGGGCAGCACCCGGCGGGAACCTCGAGGCAATCGCGATCTTTCTCGCACGCGCGCCAGGAGTGGCACAGGCCTTCCAGGCAGAATTCGCCCGCCCCGCATTGGTCGTCGTCGGCGCAAATGGGCGCCTCGGGGGCAGGGGTGCAACGCGGCTCGTCGAACCCCGCCACTGCCAGAAGCAGGAGCCCTCCCAAAGCAACCAACGCCAGAGCGGTCCATCTCATGTTCTTCATTGCCCTTCTCGCGCGCCCACATTTCGGATCATGGTGTCCGGTGCGACCACGGTCGCGACGCGACTCCTTCTTACTATCCGAGGGCGCTTGCCAAGAGTCAAGGGCCGTCGGCTCTCCCCTAATCCCCCACCTGCACCGGCATTCGCGCGCGGATTCAGGCCCAACTGCGGCGTCACCTGCACCGAATCGGTGCTCAACGTAGCGCTGCTACGCTTGCGCCCGATTCGGTTTGTTTCCTTGCATTTGAACCTGCCTCCACCCGCTCGGTGCTCGGTTTGATGGGGAATTAGGGGCTCTCCGTGTGCCGTTGTGGACCGTGACCATCGCCGTGGCCTCAGGCGCGGAGCGCCGGTAATTATGGGGCTTGCCTCGTATGCCGCTCCATGCCAATCTCCCGGCAGCCGCGGCGGCTTCACCGCCGTGGTTGGAGGATGGCTGACGATGCGACATCCCGGACGGATGGCAGAGAGAATGTTGCTCCATTTGTTGCTGGTGCTTGCTCTGGGAGCCGGTTGCTCCGGGGAGGGAGCGTCGGAGAGTGAGGGGCACGCGCACGCGGCGATTGACTCGTCGGGTGTCTCGGTTGAGACCCTGTTAATCGAGGACGACACCCAAGAGGTGACGCGGCGCTATTCTGGATACGCCCACCCCTGGGATGCACGCGGCGTCGGGTTTCTAGTGGCTGGCCGGGTAACCGAGATTTTCCTCGAGGAAGGCGAGAGGGTTCGCGCCGGCGAGCCCATCGCGACGCTCGACAAGGAAGACTTCAAGCTGGTGCGCGCTCTCGCCGAGGCCCAGATTCGCGCGCTCCGCCCGAACCTCGTGCGGGTCCGTAAGCTCGTGGCGAGCGGCTCGCTCCCGCAGATGGAGCTCGACGAGCTCCAAGGACGTTACGACGCGGCAATGGTCCAGAAACGCCAGGCCGAACGGCAACTCGCTCACGCCGATTTGACGGCGCCGGTGGACGGTGTCGTGATGGAGCGCCAGACCTCCGAGGGACAGGTCATCGGGGCCGGAATGCCGGTCGTCGTCCTGCTCGACACAGATCGGCTGAAGATCCGGTTTGGGGTGACCCAAAACGATCTGCGGGCGTTTGTCGAAGGCGCGGAGGTTACGCTCACCTTCCCCGGCGTGGATGAGCCAAGACCGGGACGCATTCACCACATTGCGCTCGTGCCGGACGAGCGCACACGAACCTATGACGTGGTGGTCGCGGTGGACAACCAGGATCAGGCGCTGCGCCCGGGGATGCTGGCCCACCTGAGCCTCGTGGTCCGTCGCCTCGAGGGGCTCTTCGTGCCGCTGCACGCCGTCGAGCGGCGCAATGAGGAAGGATTCTTCGTCACGGTGGTCGAGCGCGATCCCGACGCTACTCCCGTGGAGGCCGTGGGGCTGAGATGGCTGCCGGGGACCGCGGTTGAGCGTACGGTGGAGGTGGGCGAGATGGTCGGCCTGAAGGTTCAGGTTCTCTCGGGCCTCTCGCGGGGCGACGAGCTTGTCATTCGCGGGCAACGCTACGTGCGCCACGGCGATCGGGTCAGAGTGCTTCTGGCGTCCGAGCCCGAACACGACGATTCGGCGCGTGACCACCGCGCGCCCGAAGAGGGCACGGAGCCCCAGGGGGAGAGCGCCGAAGCCGAAGACGCCGAGGCCTTGGCCCCATGAACATTCCACGGTTTTCCCTTGGTCACAAGCCCATCATCGCGATCATGGTCCTCATCGTGACCGTGTGGGGGTTGGTAAGCTTCTTCACAATCAGTCGCCGTGAAGATCCCGACATCCGGATCTCGATCGCGCTGGTGGTGACCATCTGGCCCGGGGCCGGTGCCGAGAAGGTCGAGCGGCTCGTGACCCGCAAGCTCGAGGACTCCATCGAATCCATCGGCACGCTCGAGAAGCTCGAGTCCACTTCGCGAGAGAACCTGTCGATAATCTTGGTCGAGATGGATTACGCCACCGACTTGGGGCTCGCCTGGCAGATATTGCGGAACCGTATCGAGGAGGTGCGTCCGGATCTGCCGAGCGGCATCATCGGGCCCGACGTGCTGGACGACTTCGGCGATGTGACCGCCATGATCTGGTCGCTGAGTTCGAGTACGGCCGAGCCTGCCGAGCTGCGTCGCTGGGCCGACGAGTTCAAGGCCGAACTCCACAAGGTGGAGTCGGTGGGCAAAGTCGAGCTGGTGGGCGAGCAGCAGGAGGCGATCTATATCGAAGGCCCGCTCGACAGTTTTACGATGTATGATTTTTCACCGCTCGCGGCGGCTCAAATTATCGACGCCCACAACGTCAACATGCCCTCCGGCTACCTCCGCACCGACTACGCCGATCTACGTCTCGACACCTCGGGAAGTTTTGCCGTCCTCCAAGACATCCGTCGCGCCGTCCTCGACGTCTCGCGCGAGACCGGCCATCCGTTGCAAGTGCAAGATGTGTTCACCGTTCGGCAGGCTTACCGCGAGCCGCCCTCGGATTTGATGTTCACCAATGGGATCCTCAGTGTCGGCCTCGATGTGCGGATGCGCCACGGTCACAACATCGTCTTCATGGGGGAAGAGGTGCGGCGGATTGCGGCCGAGTTCGAGGATCGTCTGCCTTCCAACGTAAAACTGAACCTGGTCCACGATCAGCCGCGCCAGGTGGACGACTTCATCGCTAGCTTTTTGCGCAATCTTCAGGAGGGGCTCCTGATAGTAGTCCTGGTGATGTTCTTGGCGATGGGGCCGCGCGCGACCGTCATCGTGGCGGTGAGCTTGCCTCTCTCGATAGTCGCGACCTTCGCTCTGATGCCGGCGTTCGGGGTCGATATGGAGACCGTCTCCATCGCCTCGTTCATCGTCGCCCTGGGGATGCTGGTCGACAACGCGATCATTGTCACCGACAACATCTACCGGCGGATGGAGGAGGGCGAAGAGCGCCGGGAGGCGGCCTGGCGCGGGGCTCAAGATCTCGCCATTCCGGTGGTCAGCGGCACCATGGCCACCGCGATGGCGTTTCTTCCGTTGCTGTTGATGCGCGACGAACCCGGCGCTTACGTGCGTTCGTTGCCAATCGTGGTCACGGTGTCGCTCGCGGCCTCACTAGTGTTGGCGATGACGGTCACGCCCGTCCTCGCCTCGTGGCTGCTGCGGTTGCCCAAGCGCCGCCGTCGGTCAACGGTGGAAGCGACCGCGCCGCGGCGGCCTCGGTGGACTACGCGGGCCTATAGCGCCGGGATGCGCTTCGGGATGAAGCTCCGCTACGTGGTCCTCTTGTTGACCGTCGCGTCGTTCCTGGGAGCGCTGTTGTTGATGCGGGTGGTCGGGTTTTCGTACTTCCCCGAGTCCGAGCGCGACCAGTTCACGGTCGATATCTGGCTGCCGTCAGGCACCGGGCTCGCGGAGACGGCGAGGGTGGCGCGTGGTGTCGAGGAGATTGTGGCCCGTGAGCCGGAGGTGGTGAGCTATGTGACCTATGTGGGCAAAGGCGGGCCGCGTTTCTTCTTGACCGTCATGCCCGAGTTCAACGCCGCCAACTATGCGCAGGTGATGGTCAACACCAAGGACGCCGGGCGCACCCGT
This sequence comes from Bradymonadales bacterium, assembly GCA_003559575.1. Classification (GTDB taxonomy): domain Bacteria; phylum Myxococcota_A; class UBA9042; order PWKZ01; family PWKZ01; genus PWKZ01. The sequence continues at coordinate 8,274 of PWKZ01000032.1, forward strand.
GATTTGGTGACACGGCTCGATCGCGTGCTCGGGGCTTCCTTTCCGGGAGCTCGCGTCACCGCTGCGCCCCTCATCATGGGTATCCCGGTGGAGGCACCAATCGCGTTTCGCGTCACCGGCCCCGATCTGCGCGAGATGAGGAGCATTTCACACAAGCTTCAAGAGGTGCTGCGTGACATCGAGGGGACCCGGGCGGTGCGCGATAACATGGGCGAGGAGATTATCAGCCTCGGCATCGAGGTGGACTCCGAGGCGGCGGCCATGTTCGGGGTGACGGCGACCGAGATCGCGGTCAGTTTGGTCACGGCGTTCGAGGGCCTCCCGGTCACCAAGGTGCGCGAGGGCAGCCAGGAAGACGAGATCCCGGTTTTCCTGCGGTTGGTGGAGCACGAGCGTGATGTGGAGCAGGCGCTCCACCTGCTGAGTGTCCCCTCGCAGGCCACCGGCGCCAAGGTGCCGCTGGCGGCTTTCGCCGAGGTCAGTCCGCAGTACGCTCCGAGCCTGATAAAAAGGCACAATAACCGCCGTTCGGTGACCGTGCTCGCCAACGTCCAGGGGCGGCTGGCCGACGACATCATGCGCGAAGCGTGGCCGCGGATAGGGGAGATCGAGCTGCCTCCGGGCTACGAGATCGAGATCTCCGGCGAGCAGGCCGAGCGCAACGAGGCGTTTGCCGAGCTGGCGGTGATCTTTGCGCTCATCATCGGCTTGCTGTTGTTGATGCTCACCATTCAATTCAACTCAGTCAAACGCGCCCTGGCCATCCTGATCACGGTCCCTCTGGCGACCATTGGGGCCATCCTGGGGCTTTTCCTGAGCGGTAACAGCTTTAGTTTCATGGCTTTCCTGGGGGTCATTTCGCTGGCGGGGATTGTCATCAAGAACGCCGTGGTCTGGGTCGAGTTCGTCGATCGGGCGCTCAATCGTGGCCGGGAGTTCCAAAGCGCCATCATCGAGGCCGGGCTCTACCGCTTGCGGCCGATCATGCTCACCGCGCTCACCACCATCGGAGGGCTGCTCCCGCTGGCGCTCTTCGGCGGGGTGTTATGGGAGGGCATGGCGTGGGCGATGGTGGTTGGGCTGGCGCTCTCGACCATATTGACGCTGGTGGTCAACCCGATTCTGTTTTACGCACTCTTCCGCCGTCGCTATGACCGGTAGCGGTCGAGATCGTAGCGCGCCACATAGTGGCTCAGCGCTCGCGGGCTCAGGCCCAGACTGCGCGCGGCATTCGACTTGACCCACTGGGATCCCTGAAGCGCTTCCACCAGGCAACGTTTTTTGAACTCCTCGACTCGCTCGACCAGCGAGCCTTCAGTGGAGCGCGGCGCGGGCTCTCCGGCGACTGCCGGAGGGGTGGCCACGATCTCTTCGGGCAGGTGGCCGAGGTCGATGGTCTCGCCGTGCGCGATGACGAGGGCGCGTTCGAGCACGTTGCGCAGCTCACGCACGTTGCCGGGCCACGAGTGCCCCGCGAGCACCTCGGCGGCGATCCTTGAGATTTTCACCTGGGGCCGGCCGAAACGAATGCTCAGATCCGAGAGCAGACTCTCCGCCAGCGCCGGGATGTCTTCGACTCGCTCGCGCAGCGGCGGGATATGGATCGGGAAGACGTTCAGCCGGTAGAAGAGGTCTTCGCGGAATCGGCCTTCGCGGACCCTTTCTTCCAGATCGACGTTGGAGGCGGCCACCAGTCGGGTCTCGATGGGGATCTCGGTGCGCCCGCCGACCCGTGTGATCCTCTGCTCCTCGAGCGTCCGTAGCAGTTTCCCTTGGAAGCTCTGGGGGACGTCGGCTATCTCGTCCAAGAACAGGGTCCCGCCGCTGGCGACCTCGAACCACCCCTTGCGTGACTTGTCGGCGCCGGTGAAAGCACCTCGGTCGTGGCCGAACAGCTCACTCTCCAAGAGTTCGCCGGGAATTGCCAGGCAGTTGATGCGCACGAGCGGGCGATCCCGCGCCCGGGAGGCGTCGTGGATCGCCTCGGCCACTAGCTCCTTGCCCGTGCCGCTCTCGCCACCTATCAAGACCGTCGTCGGATTCGGCGCCACGGCCGCCACGAGCTCCTTGACCCGCCGCATCGCGAGGCTTTGGCCCACCAGCGTGCGCCGCTTGCGGCGCCGCTCCTCGCGCAACACCAGGAGATCCTCCTCGGTGCGGGTCGCCGCCAGCGCGCGTTCCACCTGCAAGCTGAGCGCTTCGAGATCGAATGGTTTTTGAACGAAGTCGTAGGCTCCGAGCCGCATGGCGTGGACCGCGTCTTGCACCGATCCATAGGCGGTGATGAGGATCACCTGAACCCCCGGCTGGTGCGCCAGAGCGTGTTTGAGCACATCGATTCCGTTGCCGTCCGGCAGACGGATGTCGCTGACAATCAGATCAATGGCCGTCTCGTCGATCACCTTCTTTGCGCCCGCCACGTCTTCGGCGGTCCGCACCTGATGGCCCGCCTCGTCGAACAGCTCTTTGAGAATCCGCACGATGCGAGGTTCGTCGTCAACGACGAGGAGTTGTTTCATTGACCTTTACTCCTTATTGCAGCCCCTTGTCGCCGAGTCGGGACAGGACAGGGGGAGCCTGACCCTGAAAATCGCGCCCCGCCCAGAGGCGTTCTCGGCGCGGATGGTTCCCCCGTGAAGCTCGACAATCTTCTGGGCGGCGCACAAGCCGAGCCCGGTCCCTCCTGCTTTGCGCGAGAAGAAGGGCTCGAACAGCCGCGGCAGATCGTCTTGCGGGATCCCCGGCCCTTCGTCGGCGATGGTGATCTCGGCGCGCTCATCGTCAGTGCAGCGCGAGCTGATCCTGATGGTCCCCCGACCGCTCATTGCGTCTCGCGCATTGTCCAGCAGATGCGACAGCGCCTGGGCCAGATAGGTGAGATCGCCGCAGAAGACCACCCCCGGTGCGTCATTTATCTCGAAGCGGAGAGCCCCTCCCACCGACGCCGCGGCACGCTCGGCGCGGGCCACCACGCCGGCCAGCAACTCCTCGCTCTCGATTGGACGCTGGGCCACGTCGATGGGGCGTGAGAGGTCGAGTAGCTGCGCGATTATCTGTTCGATCCGGTCGGCTTCGTCGATGATTTCGGCCGCCCGTTCGGAGTGCTCCGGCGCTTGGCGGCGGAGCGACTGGGCCGTTCCTCGGACGATGAACAGTGGGTTGCGGATGTCGTGCGCCAGCCCGGCGGCCAGCTCGCCCAGGACCGCCAGGCGCCCGGCGCGGTCGAGGCGGATCCGGGCCGCGCCCAGGTCCTCGCGGGCGCTTTGCACGTCCTCGGCCAGTCTGACATTGTGCTCTTGGACCTCGACGAGGAGCGCGTCTCGCTCGACGAGGGTCTCGCGCAGCTCCTCCGACGTGCGCGCGAGCGCCTGGACCACGGCGCGGATGGCCTCGGTGGCGCGCTCGAGTTCATCGCCGCCCGATTTGTTCTGGGGCTTGTCTGCCTGTCCGGTCTCCCGGCTGAGTTCGCGGTCGAGCAGCAGCACGCGGCGCACCACAAGCCGATGCACCACCGCAACCAGGAGGAGGGTCACGAGCGCGACCGCGCCCAGGACGAACAACAGATGGCGCACCCGGATAGCCGCGACCCGGTCGTCGATGGTGGAGAGATCGTAGGCCAGGTGAATCGCTCCGAGTTGCTCCCCCTCGACGTCGCGCCAAGGCAGCGAGACATCGAGGACCGGTATGCCGTTGTGCTCCATGATCTGCTGATCTTCAGACCGCTCTCCGCGCGCGACCTCCGCGAGCCCGGGCTCCCACCACCGTTGATTGAGTCGCTCGGGATCGGTGGCGGCGACCACGTTGCAGTCCGGATCGACCAACAGCACCTCGAAGTCGGGGTTGGTGCGGGCAAAGTGGACCAGAATCTCGCTCGCCTCTTTCTCGCAGTTTTCGGGGCAGTTCTTGATGCCGGCCAGTAGGGCGTGGGAGGTGTAGCGTAAGCTCCGCGCGGCGTCCTCGATGAGTAAACTGCGGGTGACGAAGGAGTCGAACAGCATGTAGCCGAGCAGCGGCACGAGCACCACACCGGCGGCGGCCAGGAAGAGTTGGTTGCGTAGTTTCATCTGATCCTCGCGCGGCCGCTCGCTCGAAGCGCCCCAAGCGACCGCCGAAGCGTACTATGGCGGCGCATCCCTGTCATCCTCACTTTCCCCCAATCCCCCAGCGTTCACCGTCTGAGACATCAATCCCGTATTCCTGTGGGCTATCCCGAAAACGGCGCGACCGTGCTTGCCCTGCTACCTCCCGGGCGTTAATTTACTGCTTGCGTCTTGTGGCATATTGCGCGCGGACTCGGGCGGAGTGAGACCATGTTGAGCGAGATGGTGGAAGTGGTGCGGGCCAACGTCTACATCGGGGCTCTGCTCGTATTGGCGGGGACGTTGGTCTTGGCGGTCGTCCTGGACCTGGGCGTGATCCGCCCGTTACTCAAGCTGGCGCGACGGACCAAGACCGTCCTCGACGATCAGTTGCTCTCAGTCGCACGCCGGCCGGTGTTTTTCACGGTGCTCTTGGTCGGGTTGCACGAGGCGCTATCGCGGCTGCCCATGTCCGACAGCCTGGGGTGGTCGTCGAGGGCGGTGCTCATCACCGTTGGGGTGTTGCTGTGGACACTGGCCTTGGCCAAGAGCGGCAAGATTCTGTTGGAAAAACTTGCGTTGAGTCACGACGAGCGGGCCGTATTGCAGCCGACCACGCTGCCGCTGTTCAACCTCGCCGGCAAGATTGTCATCTACGGTGGCGCTGCCTACGGGCTGTTCTTGGCTTGGGAGGTGAACGTGACGGCCTGGTTGGCTTCAGCCGGGATCGTCGGGCTCGCGGTCGGCTTCGCCGCCAAGGATACCTTGTCCAATTTGTTCGCGGGCATCTTCATCATGGCGGACGGACCCTACCGGATCGGGGACTTCATCATCTTGGGCAGCGGCGAGCGGGGCCGCGTGACCGACATCGGGATGCGCACCACCCGGATTCTGACCCGTGATGACGTCGAGATTGTCATTCCCAACTCGTTGATGGGCAACTCGATGGTCGTCAACGAGACTGCCGGCCCCTATCCCAAGGAGCGGGTGAGGGTGGATGTCGGGGTGGCCTACGGCAGCGACATCGATCATGTGCGCCGGGTGCTGCTGGACGTTGCCGCCGAGTCGGACAATGTGGTCGACGATCCGAGCCCGCGTGTTCGTTTACGGGCGCTGGGCGAATCGAGCCTCGATTTCCAGTTGTTGGGCTGGATCGACGAACCGGTCCTCAGGGGGCGCACGATTGACGATCTTCTAACCTTGATCTACAAGCGCTTCAACGAAGAGGGGATCAAGATCCCCTTCCCGCAGCGCGATGTGTGGTTGCAAAATCCCGACAGCTCCAAGCCGGACCCTTAAATAAGTTGAGCGACGAATCGGAGAGGCCGATCTTGCGATTCCCCCGCAGCGGTCAAGCGAATGCCGGCGCAGGTGTGGGATCAGTCTTGCTTTCATTCTTCGAATAGTGCAGAACCCCTCTTCGAGAGGAGGACGCAAAATGATGCATAGAAATGCACGAGTAGTCCTGGACGACGGCTACGACATCCCCGCCATCTCTTTCGGTGCGCCGGTCTCGGCTGCCGGCGAGGTGGTTTTCAGCACGGGCATGGTGGGGTATCCCGAGTCCCTCACCGATCCGTCGTACCGAGGCCAGATTCTGACCCTGACTTTTCCCTCGGTGGGCAATTACGGCGTTCCGGCCGACGTGCCCGGGCCCGAGGGGTTGCCGAAGTACTTTGAGTCCGACCGCGTCCAGGTGGCCGGGCTCATCGTGGCCGACTACCATCCCGCCTACAGCCATTGGGAGGCGACTCGCGCCCTCGGCGACTGGTTGGCCGCGGCCGGGATTCCGGCGGTCCACGGTGTGGATACGAGAGCGCTCACTCGTCGACTGCGCTTCTCTGGGACCATGCCGGGCAAGATCATCATCGACGGAGAGCCGGCCCGTTTTGATCCCGCCGAGCACGATCTGGTGGCCGAGGTTGGGCTCGGCCGGCGCGATCCCATCGGGCCGGCCGATGGGCTCCACGTCGTGGTGGTCGACTGCGGGGTGAAGGCCAACATATTGCGCAGCCTGGTCCACCGTGGCGTGCGCTGCACGATCATTCCGTGGGACCGGGATCCGACCGAGATCGAGTGCGACGGTATCATGCTGACCAACGGCCCGGGCGATCCGGGGCGCTGCGTCCCGACTATTGAGCACGTCCGCGCCGCGCTCGCGCGGGACGTACCGATCTTTGGCATCTGCCACGGGTGCCAGATCTTGGGGCTCGCCGCCGGGGGCACCTCATTCAAGCTGCATTTCGGCCACCGGGGCCAGAACCAGCCTGTCATCGATACGGAAACACGGCGCTGCTATGTCACCAGCCAGAACCACGGCTACGCGTTGGACGCTCGGGAGCTACCAAGCGATTTCGCTGTCTGGTTCTTGAACGCGAATGACGGGAGTGTCGAGGGGATCAAGCATCGCCACAAACCGTTCAGCGCGGTTCAGTTCCATCCGGAGGCGGCTTGCGGCCCAGTGGACACCGGCTATCTCTTTGATCGTTTTCTGGCGCAGATGGCTGAGCGTCGAAAGGGGAAGTAGGCGATGAAACAGTATCGCAAGGTGCTGCTGTTGGGCTCCGGGGGGCTCTCCATAGGTCAGGCGGGTGAGTTCGACTATTCCGGCTCGCAGGCGATCAAGGCGCTCAAGCGGGAGCGGGTCGAGGTGATCCTGATCAACCCGAACATCGCGACGATCCAGACCTCCCGCGGCCTGGCCCACCGGATCTACTTCCTCCCCGTCACCCCGGAGTTCGTCACCCGAGTGATCGAGAGAGAGCGCCCCGACGCCATTTTGCTCAGTTTCGGGGGGCAAACGGCTCTCAACTGTGGTGTGGCGCTCGAGACCCAGGGGGTCTTGGCGCGTTATGGGGTCAAGGTACTCGGGACTCCGGTGAGGTCGATTCAGATCACAGAAGACCGCGATTTGTTTGTGCGCGCCATGGGCGAGATCGGGGTCCCGGTTCCCACCTCGATTGCCACCACGTCCGTCGCTGACGCGCTGGCGGCGGCCGAGACGATAGGCTACCCGGTGATCGTGCGCGCCGCCTACACTTTGGGTGGGCTCGGATCGATGTTCGCGCTCGACAAGGAGACCCTCGAGTTGGCCGCGGCGCGGGCCTTCTCGCTCAGCCCTCAGTTGTTGATCGAGCGCTCGCTCAAGGGGTTCAAGGAGATCGAGTACGAGGTGGTGCGCGACTGCTATGACAACTGCGTCACCATCTGCAACATGGAGAACCTCGACCCCCTCGGGATTCACACCGGCGAATCGGTGGTGGTCGCGCCCAGCCTGACCCTCACCAACGACGACTACCACCGCCTGCGCGAGCGATCCATCGCCATTGTGCGGCACTTGGGGATTGTGGGCGAGTGCAATGTGCAGTTCGCAGTCGATCCGCACTCGTCCGAGTTCGCGGTAATCGAGGTCAACGCGCGCCTGTCGCGGAGTTCGGCGTTGGCTTCCAAGGCCACCGGCTATCCGTTGGCGGCGGTGGCGGCGCAGCTTGCGCTCGGGCGCTCGCTTCCCGAGGTGCCCAATGTGGTCACGGAGACCACCTGCGCCTGCTTCGAGCCGTCGCTCGATTATGTGGTGGTCAAGCTGCCGCGTTGGGATCTTGGCAAGTTCCGCTATGTCTCACGCCAGCTCGGCAGCGCGATGAAGAGCGTCGGTGAGGTGATGGGGATTGGTCGCAGCTTTGAGGAGGCGCTGCAAAAGGCGCTTCGGATGGTTGGGGCCGGGTTTCATGGTCTGGTGGGCAACCGGATCTCCTTCGACGATCTGGACGAGGAGCTTCAAAACCCCACCGACCGCCGCTTGCTGGCGGTTGCCGAGGCCTTCGCGGCCGGGTATGACGTTGATCGAATCCACGAGTTGACCGCCATCGACCGCTTCTTCTTGCATCGCATCGCGCGGGTGGTTGAGATGCAAGGCCGGTTGTCGCGATACAGCGACAAGGATTTGTCGCCGGAGCTGCTTCATGAGGCCAAGCGTCTCGGGTTCTCTGATTTCCAGGTGGCCCAGGCGGTGATGGACTATCTGTCGGCCGATATGCACGACAAGACCATGGCGGTGCGGAAGCTCAGGCGGCGCTACGGCATTTTCCCGGTTGTAAAGCAGATCGACACTGTCGCCGGGGAGTTTCCGGCCGAGACCAACTATCTCTACATGACCTACGGCGGCACCGAGGACGATGTGGAGTTTCCGTCGCCGAGCGCGCCGGTCGAAGAACGCGCGGTGGCGATTCTGGGCTCCGGCCCGTATCGCATCGGGAGTAGTGTCGAGTTCGACTGGTGTTGTGTCGGCGCGGCTGAGGAGGTTCGTCGCCTTGGTCGCAAGACCATCATGGTCAACAACAATCCGGAGACCGTCAGCACTGACTTCGATGTTTGCGATCGACTGTACTTCGAGGAGTTGACGCTCGAGCGGGTGCTCGACATCTATGAAAAGGAGCACCCTGAGGGGTTCCTGGTTAGCATGGGCGGGCAGGTGCCGAACAATCTGGCGCCACGCCTCGCCCGTGAGCATGTGCCGGTGCTCGGGACCACCCCAAGCTCCATCGATCGCGCCGAAGACCGTCACCAGTTCTCAGCGCTCCTCGACGAGCTGGGTGTCGATCAGCCGGAATGGGCCGAGGTGGGATCGACTGAGGCGGCCATGGAGCGCGCTCGCGAGATGGGCTATCCGCTGCTGGTCCGACCGAGCTACGTGCTCTCCGGGGCCGCCATGGCGGTGGCGTTCCGCGAGGTCGAGCTCAGAGCGATCCTGGCGCGCGCCGCCGATGTCTCGGGTGACCACCCCGTGGTGATGAGCCGTTTCATCACCGGCGCCAAGGAGGTGGAGATCGACGCGGTCGCGGCGCGGGGCGAGGTGGTCGCCTATGCCATCAGCGAGCACATCGAGCCGGCCGGGGTTCACTCCGGTGACGCCACTTTGGTGCTCCCGCCACAGCATGTCTACCTGGAGACGATTCGCCGCATCAAGAAGATCGCGCGGCAGGTGGCGGCGGCGCTCGAGATCAGCGGGCCGTTCAACATGCAGTTTCTGGCGCAGGACAATCGGATCAGAGTCATCGAGTGCAACCTGCGCGCCAGCCGCAGCTTTCCGTTTTGTTCCAAGGTCTACGATCTGGACTTCGTGGCGTTGGCGACCAGGGCTATCCTGGGACTGCCGGCCGAGCTGCCGGGGAGCTCGCCGTTCGATCTCGAACATGTGGGAGTCAAGGTGCCGCAGTTCAGTTTCGCGCGTCTGGCGGGAGCCGATCCGGCGCTCGGGGTCGAGATGACCTCCACCGGCGAGGTGGCGTGTTTGGGGCCGGAGCTTGGGGACGCCTATCTGAAAGCCTTCATCTCGGCCGGCAACGCGTTGCCACACGGTGCCGTGCTGTTGTCCACGGGCCCGTTGAAGGTCAAGGGTGCCTTCACCGAGAGCGCTCGCACGATGGTGCGCCGGGGGCTCAAACTCTACGGGACCCCGGGAACGGCCGATTATCTACACCGCGAGAGCATCCCCTGCGAGGCGGTGAACTGGCCCTTGTCGGGCGAGCCACGGACCGCGCTCGACTTGATCAAAGAGCGCGAGGTCTCCCTGGTGATCAATATTCCCAAGGACTACGGCGACAGGGAGCTGGACAACGGCTACTTGATCCGCCGGCACGCGGTGGATTTCGGTCTCCCGCTTCTGACCGACGTCAACGTGGCCAACGTATTGGTGAACGCCTGGGACCGTTTCCCCGAAGAGTCGCTCGACTGCCGCGCCTACGACGAGTATTAGCGCGTCGGGGGTGATTCCCATGCGCGGCCGCTTGGCTCGGCGTTTCCTCTCACTCTTCATCTCCCCCCGTCTTCCAAGAGCGCATCTCCTCAATCCTCCACCCTTTTCCGGGATTCGGGAAGCGATTCGGGCACAATTGCGGCGTCACCTTCACCAAATCGATGCTCGACGTAGCGCTGCTACGCCTCCGCTCGATTTGGTTTGTTTCCTTGCACTTGCACCCGCCT
>PWKZ01000014.1 GCA_003559575.1 Bradymonadales bacterium
GGCGGGTGCAAGTGCAAGGAAACAAGCCAAATCGAGCGGAGGCGTAGCAGCGCTACGTCGAGCATCGATTTGGTGAAGGTGACGCCGCAAAATCACCCGAATCGCTTCCCGAATCCCGGAAAAGGGTGGATGATTGAGGGTGAGGTCCGCTGCGATTGTGCTATTATCTTTCCTGTGGGGAAGCGACCCCGCGGCGAGGCTCGTGATGCGCTCGTTCGGGCTCGAAATTGCCGGAGGCGTACCGGAGGTGCGTCGAGGAGGGGACATGAGACACAAGCTGTACGTATTGGCGGGGCTGCTCGTCTCTCTGATGCTCGTGGCGGGCGGATGCGGAGACAGCGACGAACCAGCTCGTCACCACCACGGCCTGAATGATCTGGTGCGGGAGGTTAACTCCCGGAGCCAAAAGCTCGTGCAGGCCACGGCGGCTTACGGCGAAGCCCTGAACGCCTTCAACGAGCTTGATCCCCTCACCGCCGGCGCGAACCTGAGGCCGGCGCTCCAGGGTATGGTGGCGGCGGGGCACCAGTTCCTGGAGCAGCTCGACGCCTACGGCGAGCTGATGGAAGACTACCAGCGCCGCAAGGCCTCCACTCCCTTCGCTGCCAAATCGAGCCACGAAGTCCTCACGCTCGCGCTCGGGCCCGATCTCGTATACACGATAGGCAAGCTGCTGGAAGACGGCCTGACCGACGTCGAGATCATCATGGCCCTGCTGGACGCGCCGGAGCATGAGATCGATTGGGATGAGGCCGACCGACTCATCAAAGAATACAAGCAAAAACACACGGCCAATGCCGTCCACGCGGGCTCGGCGGGGCTGGCGGGCACCTTCGGGGGCATTATTATCGGCGGCGCGGCGGCGGCAGCCCTCCTCCCGGCGACGGTAGTCGTGGGTGCGGGGATAGGGGGGGGAATAGTCGTTGGGGCCATCTGGAGCTGGTGCACGCGCTCGCGCCGCAAGACGGGGGCCGATGAAGACTATGAGGTGTGCATGTTCTCAGCGGTCGAGGGAGAGGTGACGGAGCTGCCCAACGGCGAGATGGGGGTCGCCTTCACTCTCCCGGAGGGCGGTCCGGGCACGATGTGCTTGCACGCACCCGGCATGGAGCCCATCTGTCTCGACGATCTCGAGCTTGACGAGGACGGCATCGAGCTTGCTCCGGACTTCTCCCCGCCACCGGAGGATCCGGTCCCCGCGCCCGCGCCCCCGGGCGGCCAGGAGTTCAACCTCACTCGGTTCGATCTTGAGGGCGAACCGCGGCTGTACGCCAACTTCGTGATGGTGACGCCCGACATGGACGATCTCATGTCAATCTTGATCTCTTCGGCCGGCGACATGATGGGGGCCTGGACCGCGCAAAACATGCAGGTTCAGTTCAACACGAGCCTGATCACAGGCCCCGGGACCTACCCCGTGGGCTCCGAGGTGACGCAGGACCATGTGGCGGTGCTCTACTCGCCGGGGACCGATCGACTCGGCGAAGGAGGCCGGCCGTTCCTCTCCACCAGCGGCCAGCTCACCTTGACCCGGTTCGACGACAGAATAGTGGGGAGCATTACGGCCAATATGGAGACACCCTACTCGGACAGCGAGCCCCCTGGGACGGGAGTGATGGAGGCCACCTTCAACGTCGCAGGGATGCGGCTGCCGGGAGGATTTTGAAAAACGGCTTGGAGCCCTCGCGCGCCAATGTCCACCGCCCCCCGCGAACACCTCACCCTTCTTCCGTGTCCATCAGCAACTGACTGATCGCGCTCATGCCCTGGAAACCCCACCTCTCCTCGCGCCGCCTGCGGCATGGTTGCCTTGCCACGGCTGTCTGACCATACTGTGTCTCCCGCGTGGCTCCCCCGCGGTTATTTGCAGGGGAGATGAGGTCTTCGGTGCTGAACTGGTTCTCCGTCTCAGTTGCGCTCGTCCTATTGCTTCAGGCGTGCTCCGGCCACGAAACCACGCCTCCCTCACTCACTCCTCCACCGTCTCACTCCACGGATGTCTCCTCCGAACAGACACCCGACACTCGTCACGAGCAGGCGCCGGACACGGGACCCGCCACCGATATCACTCCGGACGCGCTCGCTCCCGCGCGGCGAGATACCGCCCCCCTGCCCCCCGAGGTCATCGGGATCCCGCTCTCGCCGGACGGCGTGCTCTACGCCGGCGCGGCGGCGGTGGATATCACCCCCGATCCGGAGGCCGAGACGGTCTATCTGGCCGGGTTCGGGATCAACCGAGTGGCGACCGGCGTGCGCGATCCCATCTGGGCGCGCGCGCTCGTTCTGGCCCGAGACCGCGAGTACATCGCCATCGTGGCAGTCGATCTCGTCGGGATGACGGGCTACCGCGCGCAGCGCGCCGCCTCCCGCCTCGCCGGCGACGGGTTCGCGCAGGAGAGGCTCATCGTCCACGCCACCCACAACCACAGCGGCCCGGACACGATCGGCAAATGGGGCCCGTCGCGTAACGAGAGCGGGCTCTCACTCGAATACCAGGAGCGCCTAGAGGCCGGTATCGAGCAGGCGGTTCGCGAGGCCGCGGGCGACATGCGCCCCGCCACGGCGCGCGCCGGCGCCCGACAGACGCGCGAGCTGTCGCCCTACTTCACGAGCGCGCGGTTTGGCGGCAAGCTCGAGACCAACCACTCGATCATCGGTCTTATCAGGGACACTCGCGATCCCGTCGTGGTCGACGATCAACTGACGGCACTCGGCGTGTTCGACGCCGCGAGCGGCAAGGCCATCGCGACCCTCCTGCACGTCAACACACACATGGAGGCCGCCGGCGCCAAAACACTCTTGACGAGCGATTTCGCCCACGCCGCGCGCGAGGTGCTCGAAGCCCACTTCGAGGGCGTCGGCCTCGTCTGGGTGGGCGCCGTGGGCGGCCTCCAGAACCCCCTCGGGGTCAACATGCCGGAGACTGACGCGGCAGGAGCCATCCAGTGGCGCGAATGCGGCGAGGCGGCGACGACCGACGAGTCCGACCTCCAGTGTTTCGGTCTCGCCCCCGGCGACCTGCGCCTTGATGCCGACGGGGATCCGGTGCCTCGCTGGGTGACGGGTGACCGCTTCGAGTTGACCGACAGCTATGGGCGCCTCCTCGCCGGGGTGGCGCGCGATCTCATCGAGCACGCCGAAGAGGACTCCGACCCCGCGCTGACGGTGCAAAGCACGCCTCTGCTGTTGCCTCTCGAGAACCGCTTTTTTGAGATCTCCGGGCTCGAGCTGGATCCAACGCTGCTCGATCCTCTGACTAACTTCGCGACCGAGTTTTTCCCGGAGCACGTCGACGAATTGGAGCAGATGAGAGAGACCTTCGCCGCCGCCATCTTCGATTTTCCAGGGAGCTGGATCGTCACTGACGAGCGCTGCCCCGGGATCGAGACACCGCGGGTGACGAGCTGCCTCCCTGTTATGATCTGGATCGTCCGAATAGGGCCACTGCATCTCTTGACGGTCCCGGGTGAACTCTTCCCCGAGCTGAGCATCGGGCTGCCGCCGGAGGCGATGGCGGAGGCGGCCGACGCGACACTACGCGGAGAGGGCGCGGTATTCTTCCGCCAGCACGACAGAGCTTGTGACGAAGTTGACTGGGCGCGCTGCCGCGACGCGGTGATGGTTGACGACTGCGACTGCCGTCTCTACCACGCGACGCCATATGAACTCTCGGCCGAAGAGGACGGGGCCCCGCTTCTCTCCTACCTCGACGGTCCCTACCGGATTGCCCTCGGCCTCGGGGGCGACATGCTCGGCTACATCATGCCCGAGAGCGACTTTTTGACTCTCGTGACCCGCCCGATGAACCGGCTCCTCTCTCCCGGCATATTGGACGTGGTGGAGTACGCCTCGGACCCCCGCGACCACTACGAAGAGCTTGTGAGCCTAGGTCCCTCGATGGCGCCGCTCATCGAACGCGCGGTGCGAGACATGCTCTCTGCCGAAGACTCGAACGAGGAGTGCAAGTGACCACCAAAATTGGCATCATCGGCTACGGCAACATCGGCCGCGGCGTCCACCAGGCGATCCTTTTGAATGCGCGAATCTTCGGCGACGTCAGCCTGGGGGGTATCATCACGCGGCGCCCCGACGACGTGCGCCGCGAGCAGCCCGGCGTCACTATCGTGGGGTTGGATACCTCCTTGGAGATCGATGTCGCCATCCTCTGCGGCGGGAGCGCGACCGACCTGCCGCGGCAGGGGCCGGCGCTCCTCTCGCGCTACAACACCGTCGACAGCTTCGACACCCACGCGCGGATCCCCGAGTATTTCGCGCAAATGGACGAAGCGGCGAAGGCTGCCGGCCATGTGGCGGTGATCGCCGCCGGCTGGGATCCGGGCACGTTCTCCTTGGAGCGCGCCCTCGCCGACGCCTTCCTGCCGGGCGCGCACCCCGTCGGCTTCTACGGCGTCGCCGCGAGCGGGGGGTTGAGCATGGGACACTCCGACGCCATCCGTCGTGTCGAGGGGGTCGAGGACGCGCGGCAGTACACCCACGCCATCCCGTCCGCCATCGAGCGTGCGCGGCGGGGCGAGCCGCTCACCCCCGGCGAGATGCACTGGCGGGAGTGCTTCGTCGTGGCGCGCGACGGCGCCGACAAGGACCGCATCGCGCGAGAGATCAAAGCGATGCCGCACTACTTCGCGCCCTATGAGACCAGCGTGGCTTTCATCGACGCCGACGAGCTAAGAGAAAAGCACGGCGGCATGCCGCACGACGGGATGGTCGTCGCCACCGCGACGACCGCTGGCGGCGCGCGCGGGGTCATCGAGTACGGAAACCGGTGGGACAGCAACCCCGCGGCCACCGCCGGAATCCTGGTCGCCTACGCGAGAGCGGCGGATCGGCTAAGGCGCGACGGCAGGTGCGGCGCCTTCACCGTCCTGGACATCCCCCCGGCTTACGTGAGCCCCCGCAGCCGGGCGCGGCTACTCGACGAGTTCGTCTGATTCCTCTCTCGCGCCAAATCTCATCCCGCTCGGTGTTGGGTCTCCCGATGGGTCTGATCCACGTAGAGCAGCGCCGGGAGAGTCACTACCGCCCCCAGGAAAGTCATGCTCAAACCGATAATCGCGAGCTGCGCCATCGTCTGCAGCCCAACGTGATCGGCAAAGAACATGCCTGAGAAGCCAATGATGGTGGTGAGTGTCGCCATCCCCACCGCCACCCCGGTCTCGCGAATCACGGTCGCGATCCGTTTGCGGCCCTGCTCAACGTAGCGCGAGTAAATGTGGACACCATGGTCGACCCCCATGCCCAACAGCAACGGGATGACCACGACGTTGTAGAAGTTGAGTTTCATGCCGCTCACCGCGAGGATCCCCCCGACCCACAGCACGGCCATGCACAACGGTGTGAGGACCATCGCAACGGCCAACAAGCTGCGGAAGAAGCTGAATAGAATGACCAGCAACCCCAAGAGCGCCAGCCCAATGATGAGCGGCCCCTCCTTGGTGATGGTCGCCATGATCTCCGGTAGCACGAAATAGTTGGCGGCCGCCTCGACCTCACCGCGCTCGGCCGACAGGGTGAAAAAGGCCTTCTTGAGTTCCCCGGTGGTCTGAATATCGGTCTTCGAGCCGCGTGTGAAGAGAACGAGAAAGCGCCCCTCCTCGCCGGTGGGCTCGCGAAACTGCTCGCGCAGCCATTCGGGCAGATCGGCGACCGTCACCGGCTCGGGCTCGAGATAGGGCAGCAACTCATCCACCCTCTCGCGATCCTCGCCCTCGAAGACCTCGATCTTCTGCACCAGTCGGCGCCGAATGTCGGCAATCAGCGGGAGCTTCTCCTCTTGCTCGGAGGGGATGAACCTGAAGATCGACTCCACCGTGTTGTAGCGCGCCGCCATGATCTTGAGCCGCTCGAGCGAATAGCGCTCGAGAAGCCCCTCCATGTGGTCGAGATCGCGCTCGATCGCGAGGCGCTCCGGGTGAGAGGCGGGGAGCGCCTCGAGAGCGGCCAAAAGCTCTCGCTGCCGCAGCTCCTCGGGCCGCTCGGCCGCCGCCAGGGCGGCCACCGCAGCGGGGTGCAGCTCGCCGAGCCTCTCGAGTTGGCGCTGGATCTCTTCCGTTTCGGCGAGATCGCGCGTCATGATGATGGTCGGCGCCCCCATCGCGTGCTGTCCTATCACATCCTTGTAGGCCTCCGTGTCGTCCTCGTCGTACCACTCCTCTTCCCCGCGCGCCTCGGCCTCCAGCCGCAACTGCTCGCGCCGCTCCTCGGCCTCCTCTTCGGCCCGCAGTTTGGAGCGGCTGCCGAGCTTGTTGAAGGCATACTCGAACTCGATGTCGTTGAGGTGCAGAAACGAATGGACGGCCCCAAGCGTGCTGAGCCCCACCACCACGACGGTGAGAGTCGCGGCGAATCTCTTGTTGACCCACCCCGCCCTCGCAACGCCCGGAGCGCTCTTGTTCACCGTGCGCGGGCGCCACGGGCGGCGCCGCTCGAAAAGAGTGGCGAGCGCCGGCATGACCGTGAACACCGCCAGCAAACTGCCGAAGACACCGCAGCCGGCCACGAGCCCGAACTGGGAGAACCCCTGAAAATCGCCGATGGTCAACAGAAAAAAAACAGCCGCCGTGGTCACTCCACCAGTGACCGCCGAGAGCCCCGAGGTCTCGAGAGCGACACACATCGCCGCCCGGTTGTCGTCGCCATCCCGACGGCGCTCGCCGTAGCGCGCCAACACATGGATGCCGAAGTCGATCCCCAACCCCAACAGCACGGCAAAGATGAACGCGCTGATGATGTTCAGGAAACCGTATAGCAGATAGGCCAGCCCCAAAGCCCAGAGGACCGACATGACAAGCGGCGTCGCGATCAACAGTACGGCGCGCTTGCGCTTGAAATAGAGCCCGAGCAGAGTAAACAGCAACACCATGCAAACGGTGGCCGAGATAGCCATATTTCCGCGCAGACTCTGAACCTCTTGGGTCCGCTCGAGGTGATGGCCCTTGAGCTCGATCTCGAGATCCGGAGGGTCGTCCGGCGCGTGGGCGGCCTCGATGTTCGCGCGGGTCATCAAGACGAGCTCGCGCGCCACCCGGGTGTCGGACGTCCCGGCGTGAGGTCTCGCCCGAACCACGACCAGAGTCCCATCCTCGTTCTGATAATATTCGCTGAGCTCCTCGATCCCGTAGCGCTCCTTGAACTCCTCGATCCCCAACAAATCCTCGCCGGGGGCATCGCCCTCGTCACGCGGGCGAGCGGCGTGAGGTTCATAATCCTCGAAGTCCTCCCCGGCCTCGAAGTCATCCAACATGCGCGCGGTGGGGCCCCTCACGAAGTCCTCACCGGCCTCCTCTTCGGGCGCGAAGAAGTCCTCCCCGGCCTCGAAGTCATCCAACATGCGCGCGGTGGGGCCCTCCGGCAGATCAAACTGTTCACCGGGCGGTGGGCCGTCAAAGTCGTCGTCGTCGAGGTCGAAGTCCATGGAGTCGCGCACTCGAACCCGGATCTCGCGGCGCACGTCGCGCCTGATCTCCTCGAGCTCCGCGAGCGACAAATAGAGCAGCGCCCGCCCCTCGAAGTCGGCCAACGCCCGCCTGAACTGGACGAAGCTGATGCTCTCCTCCCGCTCCATCAGCTCGGCAAACCGACCCGCCCAGCGCAGATTGCCGTCCGGATCGCTAGAGCTCACCGAGACGACTATGTCTGACTGATTGCCGGCGCGCTGCTCGAGCCTATCTAGCCTGACAACGCTCGGGAAGTGGTCCGGCAGCAGGCGCCGCAGGTCGGTGACGATATCGAGCCTGGAGAACGCCCACGCACTCAGCGCGGTCATGACCAGCGCCGTGACGAGCACGGCGCGGGCATGGTCCATTGAAAAAAGCGCAATCCGGCGCACTATTCGCTCGCGAACGCCACGCGGCGGCGAGTGTTCACTCATATCTGCTCTTGCCCCCAATCGCCCGGCCTGAGTATGCTCCGCGGAGGCGTCGGCACGAATCGCCCGAGAAGGCTCCGCCACGCCGCCCCACAACCACTCGCGTCACGGGTTGGCGGCGCGCCGACCTTCGAGACACACGGGAGATCCAACATATGCCGTCGCAACCATCCAAAGCGCTCGAAACATTTCCGAACCCTCAACCGCAACGCGACTACCTCATCGCGCTCAACTGCCCCGAATTCACCTGTCTGTGCCCCAAGACGGGGCAGCCCGACTTCGCCACCATCGCCTTGCGCTACATTCCGGATGAGCGGTGCGTCGAGCTTAAATCGTTCAAGCTTTATCTGTGGTCTTTCCGCCAAGAAGGGGCTTTCCATGAGGCGATCACCAACCGGATCCTGGACGACCTGGTGGCCGTCCTCGCGCCGCGCTTCATCGAGGTGCGCGGCGAGTTCAACGTCCGTGGCGGGATTAGCACCACCATCATCGCCACCCAAGGAGACCTACGCCCCTAACCCCTCTAACGCCCGCGCCAAACCGGCTTGCGCTTCTGAAGAAAAGCGGTCAAGCCTTCGATGGCGTCTTCAGTGTGGACCAGCTCGTCCAAACTTGCACACAGAAAGTCGAGCGCCTCGGCCATGGGCATGTCCTGCATCGCGCCGAGCGCCCGACGTCCCTTTTGCACCGCCAGCGGCGCCCGCTGGGCGATGTCGTCGAGGACCCCCTTGACCACACGGTCGAGCTCGCCGGCAGTGACGACGCGGGTCAACAGACCCATCTCGAACGCCTCGTGGGCCGAATAGCTGCGTCCCGTATAGACCATCTCCAGGATTCGCTTGTGAATGGCGTCGCGAGTGAGCAGCCCTCCGATCATCATCGGGAACAGCCCGACCCCGACTTCGGGGGTGCCGAATTTGCAGTCCTCGTGCGCGTAAGCCATATCACAGGACAGAAGCAGCCCCAGCCCCCCCGCCAGACAGTGTCCGTTCACTCGCGCGACGAGCGGTTTGGGATAGCTTGGGATCCGCTTGAGCAATTCGGCATAGCCCCGCATTGCGTCGCCGCTGGTCCCGGCGCCGATCGCCGTCGAGAGATCAGCGCCGGCGCAAAAAACGTCCGAGTCGGCCCCGGTGACGCAAAGCACCCTCACCTGATCGTCCACCTCGGCGCGGTCCAGGCACTCGCCAAGCAACGCGATCGCCTCTCCGGACAAGGCGTTGCGACGTCGCGGGCGATTCAGAGTGATCCAGGCGGCGTTATCGATCACCTCAAAAAGGATCTCCGGCGCGCTCATCTCTCCCTCCTGCTCTCGAACGCTGAACCGGCATACGGGAGCACCACCGGCGTAACCCGCTTCCCCGCGCCTGTCAATCTTGACACCTCGCGCTTCGGTCGATATCACCGAAAAGCGACACGACTCCCGGTGCTCGTCGATGTACGACGCGGCATCGAGTCGTTCTTGGCGAAACTCGAGGTCTGGCGGGGGAGCATGCACGACGACAAAACTGTGGGCGGGATCACCATCGAAACCATCACGGTGAGCCCATTTTCCGAGAACTGCATGATCGTCGCCTGCGGCGCGACCCGCAAGGCGGCCGTGGTGGATCCCGGCGATGAAGCGCCCCGGATCCTTGCTCGAGTGCGCCAACTCGGTCTCGAGGTGAGCCGGATCCTGCTCACCCACGGCCACATCGACCACATCGCAGCCACGGGCGAGATCAAGGCCGAGACGGGCGCGCCGATTCACTTGCACCGCGGGGATCTCGCTCTCTATGAGAAGATGAGCGAGCAGGCGCGCGCTTTTGGGTTACCGGTGGAAGAGCGCTTGCCGGAGGTGGATGTCTTCGTCGATGAGGGCTCGGTGGTCGAGGTGGGCGACCTCTCGCTCGAGGTGATTTTTACGCCGGGGCATTCGCCCGGTAGTGTCTGCTACCTCCACCGGGGCGATGAAAACGCACGCGACGAGTTCTCGCGCGACGGGTTCGTGTTTTCCGGTGACGTTCTGTTCGCCGGCAGTATTGGACGGACCGACCTGTGGGGCGGCTCTTACGCGACGCTCATGAACTCCATCGGCCGCAAGCTGATGGCGCTGCCGGAGACCACGCGCATCTACTCGGGCCACGGCCCCATGACCACGGTCGGACGCGAGCGCCTGAGCAACCCCTTCTCCCGTGATTTCGTGAGCAATATCCTTTGATCACACGCGACGAGTTGGTTGACTATCTCGACGGCTACCTCGAGAGCGAGCGAGGGGTGGACTACTGCCCAAACGGCCTGCAGGTCGAGGGGCGGCCCGAGATAAAAAAAATTGCGGCGGGGGTCTCCCTCTCGGCCAACCTCATCGAGCGCGCGCGCGCCCTTGGCGCCGACTCTCTGCTGGTCCACCACGGGCTCCTCTGGAACGGGCTCGTTCCGCGGGTGCGGGGCAGTTTCAAGCTCCGCCTGGCGCCGCTGCTAGCCCACGACATGAACCTGCTGGCTTATCACCTGCCGCTCGACCGGCACCTGGAGGTAGGCACCGCGGCGACCGTGGCGAGGCTCCTCGGGTGGAGCGAAATCGAACCGTTCGGCTCTCACCACGGAGTGCCCACCGGCGTGCGCGCGGAGGTGGGGGGCGCGTCGCCGCGTGAGCTGGCCGCCGCGCTCGAGCGCCACCTCGGCCGGCGGCCGCTCATGTTCGAGGGCCGCGGTCTCAGTATCCAGCGCGCGGCAATCGTGACGGGCGACGCCTTTGGCGAGTTCCAACGCGCCGTGGACGAGGGGCTCGATCTGTTCGTGACCGGCGAGCCCAAAGAGCGGGCCATGGATCTCGCCCGTGAGGAGGGAGTCCACTTCATCGCCGCCGGTCACTACCACACCGAGGCGCCCGGAGTGCGCGCGCTGGCGCAGCATATCGCCGAGCGCTTCCCGGTGGAGGTGGAGTTCATCGATCTGCCGAACCCCGTCTGACCCCGACCCTCCCTCACAAGACAAATGCCGAATCAGGCGAGTTCCTCAAGCATCCACCGCGTCCGTGGACCGAGGGGAGTGAGGGGGGTGCAAGTGCAAGGAAACAAGCCAAATCGAGCGGAGGCAAACGCAGCGCCTACGTCGAGCATCGATTTGGTGAAGATGACGCCGCAATTGTGCCCGAATCGCTTCCCGAATCCCGGAAGGGGTGGAGGATTGAGGAGTTGACCGGACATCGCCCTTCGCTCCATCATGGCTCGCGGCCCCGGACCCGATGAGGAGACCGCTGGCGGCCGAGGAGTTGTTTTGTCCACCCCCTTGCCACCTGATGACAAGATCAGCCGCGACGCCCTCGCGCTCCACCGCGAGGCGCTGGTCTTCGACCTGCACGCCGACACCCTGATCCCCATGCGCGCCTGGGGCTATCGCATCGAACGGCGCCACCGCTTCAGGATGCCCGGCTCGCGGTTCTTCTGGCACTGCGATCTGCCGCGCTTCAGAGAGGGCGGCGTCGACGCCCAGTTCTTCGGCGTCGTGACGCCCCCTTGGCCGCGCGGGAGCCGCCTCACGGCGGCGCTCCGCCAGACCAAAATCATGGCCGAGACGGCCACGCGGCTGTGCGGACAGATGAGGCTCGTGCGGAGCGCCAAAGAGCTTCTGCGCTGCCGCGCGGAGGGTATCCTGGCGGCGCTGCTGGGGGTCGAGGGGGCACATGTGCTGCAAGGTGACCCCGGCAACGTGGCCGTGCTGGCCAAAGCCGGCGTGCGCTATCTGGGGCTCGCCCACTTCACCTCGAACGAGATCGCGCCGGCCGCCAAAGGGGCCGGCGCCGACAACCAGGCGCCGTTGCCCCCACTCGGGCGCGAGGTGATAGCCGAGCTGAAACGCACCGGGGTGCTGCTCGACTTGGCCCATGTGGGGCGCCGCGCCTTCCTCGAGGCCGCCGAACAACACGCCGCCCCGTTCCTGGTGAGCCACACCGGGATCAGCGGCGCCTATCAGCACTGGCGCAACCTGGACGACGAGCAGCTTCGGGCCGTGGCCGAATACGACGGAGTCGTCGGCATCATCTTCGCCTCGGGATACCTGGCGCCTCCAGGGCGGCGCGCGTTGCCGGCGCTGCTGGCTCACTTCGAGCACGTCCGGCGGACCATTGGAGCGCGTCACCTCGCCCTCGGCAGCGACTATGACGGCTTTATCCGCCCGCTGCCCGAGATCCCGAACGTGGCGCACCTGCCGCGGGTGACGGATTTGCTGCTCCGCTCCGGCTGGCGCGAGGATGAGATCCGCGGTGTGCTCGGCCAAAACGCCCTGCGGGTGCTCAGCGCGTTACCACCCCGAAACACTTGCGAGGACTAATGAAAGTCGCCTCATGGAACGTCAACTCGCTGCGCGCCCGGCTCGGGCGAGTGCTCGACTGGCTGGCGCGTGAGAAGCCCGACGTGCTCTGCCTTCAGGAGATCAAGGCGCAGGAGCAGGACTTCCCGGCCACCGAGATCCGGGCGGCCGGCTACCACGCCGCGGTCTATGGCCAAAAGAGCTACAACGGCGTGGCGGTGCTGGCGCGCGAGCCGCTCGAAGACGTGGCGTTGGGGTTTCAAGGCGGGCCGGCCGACCCGCAGGCGCGCCTCGTGGCGGCGACCGTGACGGGGGTGCGGGTGATGTCGGCCTACATCCCCAACGGCGCCACCGTGACCGATCCCAAGTACTCCTACAAGCGCGCCTGGCTGGCGCGGCTGCAGACCGAATTGCGCACCCGGCGCTCGCCCGGTACACCCCTCCTGCTCTGCGGCGATTTCAACATCGTCCATCGCGCCATCGACGCCGCCACCCCGGCGCGCTGGGAGGGCTCCGTGTTGTTCAACCCCGAGATGTGCGCCTGGATGGATGAGTTGTTGGCCTCCGGGTTCGTGGACACCTACCGCCGGCAGCACCCCGAGACCCGGGCCTATTCGTGGTGGGACTACCGCCGGCTGTCGTTTCCCAACAACGACGGGCTGCGGATCGACTACGTGTTGGCGACCGACGAGCTGGCCGCCCGCTGCCGCGCGGCGTGGATGGATCGCGACGAGCGCAAGGGCTCCAAGCCGTCGGACCACGTCCCTGTGGTCGCCGAGTTCGACGACTGGCCGTCAGGACGCGAGTGATGCTAGAGCAACAAACGGACGATTTCTGTGACGATCTCGCGGGGCTCGAGTTCGCCACGCCCGTCACCCACGTCTACAACCCGCTCATCTACGCCCGCCGGGCGTGGGATCTCTATTGCCGCAAGTATGGTCAGGGGCACCGCGAGCTCCTGCTCGTGGGCATGAACCCCGGCCCTTATGGGATGGGGCAGGTGGGTGTGCCGTTCGGCGAGATCGCGCTCGTACGCGACTGGCTTGGGATCGAGGCGCCCATCGACAAGCCCTCCGTTGAGCACCCCAAGCGCCCAATCCTGGGGTTCGACTGCCCGCGCAGCGAGGTGAGCGGCGCGCGGCTGTGGGGCTGGGCTCGAGACCGCTTCGGCACCCCCGCGCGCTTCTTCGCGCGGTTCTTCGTCGCCAACTACTGCCCACTCGTGTTCATGGAGGCGAGCGGCCGCAACCGCACCCCCGACAAGCTCCCGGCCAGGGAGCGGGAGCCCCTCTTCGCCGCCTGCGACCGAGCGTTGTTGAACACCGTGGCACACTTTCAGCCGCGCACAGTGATAGGGATCGGCAAGTTCGCCGAGGACCGGATTCGCGCCGCGCTCCCGGCCTCGACGACTATCAAGGTGGGCAGGGTGCCGCACCCGAGCCCGGCCAACCCACTCGCCAACCGAGGCTGGGCGGCGCTGATGGACCAGGCGCTCGTGGCCCACCAAAATCCCTGAGCGGCAAAGAACCCTCCGGGTTCCGGGCACGAGATGCTTCTCCACTCACCACGACGTCCATGCGAGGGAATCCACCGCGCAACCCTACACGTTACGACCATAATCGTCGGCCCATCCAGGGATTCGCGGACGGATTGACGCACATCTGAGGCGTAGCGACGCGCGAATGCCGGTGCAGGTGGGGAATTAGGGTCATTGCAAACTCGGGGGAGTCCGGAGACAATCGCTTGGCGCCGAGTGAGCGGCCGGCGACTGCACCGCCCCGGCCATTTATGCATAGACCGTTACCGAGAGAGGCTGGATGCAGCAGAGCAAGAGAGAGAGTGACGTTCGCACGACCGAGAGCGACGCCGGGGCCGAGAGCCTGGATTTCATCCGCCAGATCGTCACCGACGACGTGGCGAGGGGCGCCAAGGTGGCCACTCGCTTTCCACCCGAGCCAAACGGCTACCTTCACATCGGACATGCGAAATCAATCGTGCTCAACTTCGGCATCGCCGAAGAGTTCGGTGGTACCTGCAACCTGCGCTTCGACGACACCAACCCGACGACGGAGGAGGTCGAGTACGTCGACTCGATCAAGGAGGACGTGCGCTGGCTCGGCTATGACTGGGGCGAACGAGAGTACTTCGCCTCCGACTACTTCGACAAGCTCCACGAGCTGGCGGTACAGATGATCCGCGACGGCAAAGCGTACGTCTGCGAGTTGTCGAAGGAAGAGGCCGCCGAATTCAAGGGCGACTACTACCGACCGGGCCGCGAGAGCCCCTACCGCGCGCGCTCGGTGGAAGAGAACCTCGCGTTGTTCGAGCGGATGCGGCGCGGTGAGCTCGACGAAGGCGCCGCCGTACTGCGGGCCAAGATCGATATGCAAGCCCCCAACATGAACCTGCGCGATCCCCCGATGGTGCGGGTAATTAAGCGCCCCCACCACCGCACCGGAGACACGTGGTGCATCTACCCGACCTACGACTGGACCCACGGCCAGTCGGACGCGTTCGAAGGGATCACCCACTCGCTCTGTACGCTGGAGTTCGAAGACCACCGGCCGCTGTACGACTGGTTCCTGGATCAGCTCGCTCTGCCGGCGCGCCCACGTCAAATCGAGTTCGCGCGCCTCAACGTGAGCTACACGGTGCTGAGCAAGCGGCGCCTCATCACGCTGGTCCGCGAAGGCCACGTCGACGGCTGGGACGATCCTCGGATGCCGACCCTCTGCGGCCTGCGGCGCCGCGGCTATCCGCCGGAGGCGATCCGCAAGTTCTGCGAACGAGTCGGGATCGCCAAGAGCGAGGGCGTTGTGGATGTGGCGCTGCTGGAGCACGCCGTGCGCGAGCACTTGAACGAGACCGCGCCACGCGTAATGGCGGTCCTCGATCCGCTCAAGGTGGTCATCACCAACTACCCGGAGGGCGAGGAAGAGGAGTTCGAGGCGCCCTATCACCCACAGGATCCGAGCTATGGCTCACGCAAAGTGCCTTTCTCACGCGAGCTATATATCGAGCGCGACGACTTCCGCGAGGTCGCTCCGCGCAAGTGGCACCGCCTCTCCCCTGGCGCCGAAGTCCGCTTGCGCTACGCCTGCCTGATTCGCTGCGTCGATGTGATCAAGGGCGACGACGGCGAGATCAAAGAGCTGCACTGCACCTGGGATCCGGAGTCGCGGGGCGGCAAGTCCCCCGACGGGCGCCGGGTGCGTGGCACCTCCCACTGGGTCTCGGCCAACCACGCGGTACCGGCCACCGTCCGGCTCTACGACCGGCTCTTCAACACCCCCAACCCCACGGCGGGCGGCGCCGACTTGACGGCGAGCTTGAACCCCGACTCGCTCGAGGTGCGCCAAGGAATGATGGAGCCGAGCCTCCGCTCGGCGGCGCCCGGCAGCCGGTGGCAGTTCGAACGGCTCGGCTACTTCACGGTGGACAGCGCGAACTCGCGCCCCGACAAGCCGGTGTTCAACCGCACGGTCACCCTGCGCGACTCGTGGGCGCGGATCGAGCGTCGTAACTCTTGAGGCAACCCACCGCCGAGGCCACCCAGCCTCGGCGCTACGCGCGGGCAACGAGCCCTGCGGGAGTGAGTTCTGAGGGGAGAGGAGCTCAGGACGCGGGGATGACAAAGATCCCATCCCATGCCGCGGGTGGTTGGGCTTTCAACAGCTCGCAACGCTCGATGTAGATTTGCGCCAGCTTGTCGTTCGGGTTGGCCTTCAAGCACTCTTGAAAAAGCGTGGTCGCCCTTTGCCACTCGCCGCGGTTATAGCACTCCCGCGCCGCTTTGAAGTTATTGAGTCCCTCCATGAGGTTCGGGAAGGAGTCCTCCGTATGGAAGTCGAGCACCTCGTAAATCTCCACCGGCCTGCGCCGCCCCCCGACCAACACCCGATCGATATGGCGGATTCGGTAGGTGCCCTTCAGCTTGCGGTAGGTCAATTCACTGATGAGGATTCGGGCTGCATATCGTTTGCAGGCGCTCTCCAGCCGCGCCGCCAGGTTTACCCCATCGCCGATCATGGTGTAATCCATCCGTTTCAGCGAGCCGATGTTGCCGGTGACCACGTTGTCGGTGTTGAGCCCGATGCCCATCTCGATCGGGTCGTGTCCCTCCGCCCGGCGCCTGCGGTTCCACTCCCAAAGCTCGCGGATCATCGCCACGGCCGCCCGGAGCGCCCGATCAGCGTCGTCTTCATGTGACATGGGCACGCCAAATCCGGCCATAATCGAGTCGCCGATGAACTTATCCAACATCCCGCCCTCGCTCGAAATACACTCCACCATGATGCTGAAATACTCGTTCAACAGCCGCACGGTGTCCTGTGGGCCCAGGCGCTCGGCCAGGGTGGTGAAAGAACGGATATCCGAGAAGAGAATGGTGGCCTCGACCGACCGACCTCCCAGCGCGCTATCCCCGCCGGCCAACAGCTGGTCGGTCAACCCGGGGTCAATGTAGCGGGACATGGTCGACCTCATCCGCTTCTCCTTGGAGATATCCTCGATCATGAGCAGGAGCCCCAGCCTTTGGTTTTCCGGCCCCAAGAGCGGTAAGGCATTGAGATTGACCGAAGTGCGCTCCGGTCGCTCTTGCGAGCCGACCTCCAGCTCCGCATCGATAACGATCTTTGCCTCTCCCGTCTCCGCGACCTCCAGTCCCCTGTCCATGACCCAGGCGTTCCGGCCGACAAAGTGGTCCTCCCCCTTCCGCCCGATTATATCCTCCTCACGGCAACGCAGAATGCGAAGAGCCGCTGCGTTACAGGTGACGATTCGTCCCTCCTCATCGAAAGTCACGACGCCGTTCGACATCGACTGCAGCATGCTTTCGTTGTAGCTCTTCATGTTCTGCACGTCCTCGAAGAGCTTGGCGTTCTCCAGAGCGATGGCAATCTGCGAGGTGAAGGCCGTCAGCCGCGCCTCGTCCTCGCCAGTGAAGCCCCCCCCGCGCTTGTTCAGAACCTGAGTCACTCCAATGACCTTGCCGGTCTTGTTTACCACCGGCACACAGAGGATCGAGCGGGTAAAATAGCCGGTCTG
This sequence comes from Bradymonadales bacterium, assembly GCA_003559575.1. GTDB lineage: Bacteria > Myxococcota_A > UBA9042 > PWKZ01 > PWKZ01 > PWKZ01. The sequence goes on from PWKZ01000014.1 coordinate 17,222, forward strand.
CTTGTCGAGCCGCGGGTTGAAACGGAGGTCGGCATAGGCGTGGGGGATATTGACCGATCTCCCGCTCTGGAAGACCGCCCCGGCGATGCCCTCGGTGTTGGGCAGTCGGATCTCTCCAATCCGGTCCCCCATGGCGACCCGCGAGAACAGCTCCCCGCTCTTGTCATCGTTCAAAAACAGAGTCCCGCGGTCGGCCTGGAGCATACTCGTCGCCTCTCGCATCACCTTCGCGAGCAACGCTCCCAGATCAAGCTCGGAGGTGACATCACCGACCAGCCTCAGGAACCCGAACTCCTGCTCGCGCGACTTTTCTATCTTCTCGAAGAACTGCCTCGACTGCAGAGCCGCCACGGCTTGGGCGATTATCTCTTCCAGGAGCCCAGCGTCCTCCTCGTCAAACCCCCCCTCCTTCTTGTTGAGGACCTCGACGACGCCGATAATTATGCCGCTTGCGGTCTTGATTGGCGCTCCGAGGACCGAGCGGGTCTCATACCCCGTCTGCTCATCGACTCTCGGATTGAAGCGCGGGTCGGAATAAGCGTCATGACTGACCAATACCTTTCCGGTTTGAAACACCGCGCCGGCGATGCCCGAATCGTTGAAAACCCGAATCTCTCTCGAGACATTGCCCTGGGCGAAGCGGGAGTAGAGCTCCCCGGTCACCGGATCGCTCAGGAAGAGGGAGCCCCGCTCGCCCCCAATCACTCTCGTCGTCAGCTCAACGATTGTGGCGAAGACATCGTCGAGGGATTCGAGCCCCGCGACGCGCCGTGAAAAGTCGAGGAGCAATTCCGCCCGCTTGAGCTTGCGCTCGAGGAGCCGCACCTTCGAGACGAGGTCCCCGCGGGTCTCATCGGTCGGGGCGGTTGTGGGGCGAGAATCGCCGACTTCACCTTTTCGAGTGCCGGTATGCTTTGCCACGGCTGATGTCCTAAAGAGATATGGGCCGGCGCTACTCGCCGGCCGGGATTTCACACCCTAATTCCCCATCAAACCGAGCACCGAGCGCGTCGAAAC
>PWKZ01000017.1 GCA_003559575.1 Bradymonadales bacterium
GCGCGGATCCGCGCGCGAATACCAGGATGGGCCGACGATTATGGCGTTGACAGGTTGGGAGGGGATGACTAGATTTCTGCGAGAGGTGCGCTTGAGCACTGACAGGAGAGCCGGGATGCCGAATGATGAGCAAAAGAACGGAACGTCGGGCGACCCCTTGATGAGTCTGGCGTCCGAGCTTGAGGAGGTCGCCGCCGAAGAGAAGCGTCAGATGGAGACGCAGCTTCGCGAGCAGAAGATCACCGAAGAGGAGCGCCGGCGCATCGAAGAGAAGGAAAAGATTCGGGAGCAACAGCGGCGCTATCGCGAAGAGCAAGAGTTACTGCGAAGATCCCAGACTGCCTCCGCCGACAAGACGGAGGACGAGAAGTCCACGCCGGCGGCACCGGCCGAGAGCGGCGCGCCCTCCGTCGCGCCCCGCACCGCCGAGCCGCGATCCGTGATCCCGGCGGCGCTTGGGGGAGCCCTGGTGGTGGCGCTTGCGGCCTTCGCGCTGTACTTTTTTTGGCTGGGGGATCGCAGCCACTCGCTCGACGTAATGCTCCAAAGCAACAACGCCGCGATGGCAGGTGCCAGGCTACAGGCAAAGGGAGCGCTCCAAATCCACGACCACAACCAAACCATCGTGGCTACCCGCAGCGAATTGCAGCGCACCAACCGGGAGCTCGGCAAGGCCAACACCCAGATCGCGAGTCTCCAAGAACAGTACCGGGAGCTGGCCGAGCAGCTTCAAGAGGTCGAGGAGGAGCGCGACGAGCTGCGCGACGCATCCGGCGCGAGACCACCCGCGCGACGGCGCCGGCAACCGTCCAAGCCGTCGGGTCCCGCCGCGCCGGACACCGACATCTTCAAAGCCCGCTAGAAAGCCTCGATCGCGCAACGGGGTTTCTCTCAGAGAAAGCTTTTCCCATTCGCCAACGGCTCGAGCTTGAAGTTAACGGCGAGAGTTTGGCCGAGATCCGCCAGCGACTCTCGCGCTCCCAGGGAAACGGGCGCAAAACCCGCTCCCCAGACCAACAAAGGGACGTACTCCCGAGTATGATCGGTGTGCCGGGTGAAAGTCGGATCACAGCCATGATCGGCGGTCAACGCCACCAGAGTATCATCTCCGGCGGCGTCAAGGATGGCGGGCAGCGCGGCGTCGAACTCTTCGAGGGCGGCGGCGAAGCCGCGCGGATCGCGCCGATGGCCGTAGCTCATATCGAAATCGACCAAGTTGGAGAAGATGAGCCCTTCGGGATGTCTCGCGAGCGCCTCCAAGGTGCGCCGCACACCGTCTCTGTTGCCGACGCTCTCGTATGAAACACTCACTCCGCGATCGGAATAGATGCTGCTGATCTTGCCCACCGCGACCACCGGTCGGCCGGCTTCGCACAGTCTGTCCAACAGGGTTTGGGCGGGCGGCGCCATCGAGTAGTCATGGCGGTTGTAGGTGCGGCGGTAATCTCCCGGCCGACCAACGAAAGGACGTGAGATGACGCGGCCGACCCGGTAGGGATCCAGGAGCCGCCGGGCAAATCGGCAAGCGCGGTCCAGCTCTTCGAGCGGAATCCGCTCCTCGTGGGCGGCCACCTGAAACACACTGTCGGCTGAGGTGTAGACAATCCACGCCCCGGTGCGCTCCTGCTCCGCTCCGAGCCGCGCTATCAACTCCGTCCCGGAGGCCGGTTTGTTCCAGAGCACCCCCCGCCCCGTCTCTCGCGCAAAAGCGTCCACCACCTCGGGCGGAAAGCCGTCGGGGAACACCTGGAGAGGCTCTCGCATCACCACCCCGGCCAACTCCCAGTGGCCGATGGTGGTGTCCTTGCCGGCGGACTTCGTGGCCATTTTGCCGAAACCGCCCCTGGGCGTGCGCCGCGCAGCGACCCCCTCGATTGGGGCGATGTTGCCGAGCCCAAGCGCCGCCATGTTGGGCAGTCGCAAACCACCGCAGGCCCGCGCGGTGTTGGCGAGCGTATCGGCTCCCTCGTCGCCATAATCGGCGGCGTCCGGCAGCTCGCCGCAACCAACACCGTCAAGGACTATGAGGAGTGCTCTTTGGTACTGCATCTCACCACCGGCACGCCCGACCTCGGGCGGAGTCACACAATTGAAGAGGCCAAGAATTGGCCTTGCCGACCAAGAGAGATTATTCTTGGGTCCTGGGCGGCTTGAGCTCCACCGCGCCGCAATGGGCACGAAAGGGCGCGCGTAATGCACCCGAAATCTTACGACAGGCACCGCAACCTGGTGCCACGGCTGCTGCTCGGCCTGGCCTGTCTGCTATTGGCGACCGCCTGTGGCGCGCCCCGAAGCGCTCGCCCCCCGGACCCACCGATTGCGCCGGCGACCGACAGGGGGCCGCGCCCGGCTCCCGATTACTCTCCGCGAAACCGCCGCCCCCCGCACTTGAGCGCCGAGATGGTCAACCGTTGCCGCGCGCTCATCCCGTTGTTCGAGCGAGTGGGACGTGAGTTCGGCCTCGAGCCGGCGCTGCTGATGGCGATCACGCGGGTCGAGAGCGGTTTTCACGACCGCGCCCGCTCTCACGCCGGCGCCCGCGGCCTGATGCAGATCATGCCGGCTACCGGACAGACCTTCTCCTGCGGTCGCCTTCACGACCCCCAGGCAAACATTCGCTGCGGCGCCCGAGTCCTGGCCCACGAACTCAAGCGCTTCAACGGCAACAAAATCTACGCCCTCGCCGCCTATAACGGCGGCGCCGGCTATGTGCGCGACGAGTATCGCGCAAAGAGACTCCCGCGCAACTTCCGCTACGTGGAAGATGTCCTCAAGTACCTGAGCTTTTTCCGCCGTTACGGATGCCGTGGAGGTATAGCGCATATGCCGCCGCGCCCACCAGAACCGCAAACCACAGCGTGCACAACCGCACCAGGATTGTCGCGCCGGCAGCCAAAGCCGGATCAGGCACCACCGCGAACACCTCCTGAAGCAGCCCGACCATTGAGCCCTCAGTAGCAAACAGCCCACCGGGCAGCATAGTAATCGCACCGAAGATGGTCGAGAACGCATAGATGAAAACGACCACCCCAAACTCCACCGACACCCCAGGGAATCCGCCCAGGATGACAAGGAACGCCACCGCCTCCAGGGACCAGCCCACGACGCCCAGTCCGGTTGTCCAAAGAAACAACCGGGGGCGGATCAATAGCGCGGTGCTCACATAGAGTTCCTCCAAACGCGGTGCGACACGTCCCACCAGGGGAAGACGCGCGAACAACCGAATCGTCGCGAGCGAAAGTCGACTGGAGGCCAGGTAGGCGAACATCAAGGCCATCACCGAGGCGACCGCGGTGATGACTCCTCCACCGTAGCCGAAGCTCAAGACCCCCACGAGCGAGAGCAATATGAGAGCCAGGAAATCGGTCGCACGCTCCGCGAAGACGATGGGCGCGCTGGTCGTCACCGGGACGCCATACGACTTTTTCAGTAGCGCCGACTTGAGTAGCTCACCCATCTTGCCCGGTGTCACCGACAGGAGCAGTCCTGACAGGAAGATGATGATGCTGGGCCGTGGCGCGACCCGGATCTCGAGCGCCTTCAGGTAGCTGTGCCACTTTAGAAAACGCAACCAGTAATTGCCGAGCACGAGCAGCAGAACGAGCGGCAGCCGGCGAAAATCAAACGCCAGGACCGAGGCACCGAGCGCGCGCACGTCGGCGTACAACGCCAACGCCACCACCAAGACGAACCCCAGCAACAGTGAGATCAACAGGTTGCGAGAGAGGCGGGAGCGAGAGAGTTCTTCCAATGCCGTCACCCCCACTCACCAATGTGCCTGACGTCCAACGCCGCCCGGGGAGTGGCGCACCGCCAGTCGTCAAGCAGCTCGGCCACCGTGCGCCGATGATTCGGCGGCCGCAGATCCGGGGCGAGATCGGCAAGCGGCACCAGCACGAACCCCCGCCTGGCCAGCTCGGGATGTGGGAGCCGCAGCCGCGGCGTGTCGAGCACCAACTCGCCGTACAACAGGAGATCGAGATCGATTGTGCGAGGCCCCCAAGAGCTGCCTCGGCGTCGGCCGAGCTCGGTCTCCAACCGCAGCAAAAGATCGAGCAAGGCCTCGGCCGAGGAGGAGGTCTCGAGCGAGAAGACGGCGTTGACAAAATCGGCCTGAGGCACCGGCCCCACGGGCCGCGTGCGATAGAGCGGCGAGCGATGTAGCGCGCGAACCTCCTCGAGGGCGCCAAGGGCGGCCTCGGCCCGCCGTAACATCTTCGCGGGATCTCCAAGATTGGCGCCGAACCCCACGAATGCCCGTTCCCAATAAATCTCACCCATCGGCACAAACTCGAAAGCGGACTCCCGGCCCCCAGTGAACCACGAGGCGTAATTGACAATGGAGCGCACCGTTGCTATCAGAAATCGGCGAATGGCCGGCGAGAAAGGCCGGGATGCATCGCGAGGCGCCCGGACCGCCCGAGGGGCGTCGCCTGACGCCCTGACCGAGTATCAAAGAGGCCCGTGTGAGCAACATCTCGAGAACCATCACCCTGCAAATCGCCGCCGCTCTCCTCGGGCTTTCTATGTCGGCCACGGTCGGCTGTCAACAACGCCCCCGCCTGCCCGCCGAGGAAGAGCGGCAGGCGCCTTCACCGCGCGCATCCACGAGCCCGCAAGAAACCCTGGCTCACCTGCCGGAGCTTGAACTCGAGGCGCTTCGCCCCCGCAAACGGCAACTCTTCATATCAGTGCTCGAGGATCAATTCGATCCGTGCGGGCGGCCGATGAGCTTTGGTGAAGCGCTGCGTTCAAAGACCGTGCATGACGACTGTCCTAAAGCGATCGAATTGGCGCAGTTCGTCCGCGCGCAAGTGCTTGAAGGCAAGGACCGACGGCCAATCGTGCTCGCGTTGCTCGAAGAGACTCGCCGTCGCCACCGCCAGGTGACTCTGCGACTGACAGGCCGCCCGCGCCACGGGCCGCAAGACGCCGACGCGCTACTCGTCCAGTTCACCAACTATGCCTGCGGCTACTGCCGTGAGTTGCAGCCGAATCTCGAAAGGCTCCTCGAGGCCCACCCTTCGGTCGCGCTGGTGGTCAAGCACTGCCCGCTCGACAGCGCAGAGATCGCCACCACGGCGGCGGCCATGGTCCTGGCAGCCGAACGGGTTGGGAAGGGGTTTGACCTTCATCGCGCGCTCACCAACCACGAGGCGCCACTGGACAGGGCGACGCTGGAAGATCTGGTGCGTGAAGTAGGACTCGATCCCGAGGTGACCGAGGCGGGGCTGCAAGATCTCGAGATCCGTGAGAGGCTGATTGAAGACATTGAAGATGTCGAGCGCGCCATGTTGGAAGGGATCCCGAGCTTCTGGCTCGACGGACGTGAGATCCCTTTCGTACAATTGGAGGCGGCGCTCAGCCGGACCCCGACGTTACGAGCGCGCGAGCGCTGAGACCGCTTGACCGCGCGCAAAGCTCGCGAGAACGCGCGGCATTTAGCCAAGAGAGGATAGAAGACAATGGAACACAAAGTCGCCAACCCCGGCCTGGCCGAACAAGGTTTCAAGAAAATTGCGTGGGCCGAGTCGCGGATGCCGGTGCTGATGCGCCTGCGCGAAATCCACAGCGCTACCAAGCCCTTGGACGGGATGCGCATCGCCGGTTGCCTGCACGTCACCAAGGAGACGGCGGTCCTGGTTCGGACCCTGCGGGCAGCGGGCGCCGAGATTAGCTGGTCGGGTTGCAACCCGCTGTCGACCCAGGACGACGTCGCCGCCGCGCTGGCCGCCGAGGGGGCCTCGATCTTTGCCTGGCACGGGATGAGCGTTGAAGAGTTCTACTGGGCCATCGACAAGACGCTCGAGTTCAAGCCGACGCTGACTCTGGACGACGGCGCCGATCTCATCTACCGCGTCCACTCGGAGAAGCGGGACCTCGCCCCTGGGGTCATCGGCGGCACCGAGGAGACCACCACTGGTGTCCAGCGGATCCGCGCCATGGCAGATGACGGCGCTCTGCTCTATCCCGTGGTCGCGGTCAATGATGCCGAGACCAAATGGGACTTTGACAACGTCTACGGCACCGGCCAATCCTCAATCGACGGGATCCTTCGGGCGACGAGCATCCTCCTGGCGGGCAAGACCTTCGTGGTGGCGGGTTATGGCCACTGTGGCCGGGGTGTGGCGATGCGAGCGCGCGGCATGGGCGCCAACGTGGTCGTCACTGAGATCAAACCCACCGCCGCGCTCAAAGCAGTCTTGGAGGGATTCGCTGTCATGCCGATGGATGAAGCCGCCAAGATAGGCGATGTCTTCATCACGGCCACCGGAATGAAGGACGTCATCGTGGAGCGGCACTTCGCCTCCATGAAGGACGGTGCGGTGGTTTGCAACACCGGACACTACGACTGCGAGCTGAAACTCGACGATCTGAGCGCCCTCGCGCGCAGCGTGACTGAAGTGCGCGCCAACAACGAACTCTTCGAGCTTCAGGACGGACGCCGGATCTATGTTTTGGCGCGTGGCAGGCTCGTGAATCTGGCAGCCGCCGAAGGGCATCCGTCCGAGGTGATGGACATGAGCTTCGCCAACCAGTTCCTGGCGCTCAAGCTGCTGGCCGAGCGAGGCCGAGATTTTGAGAGGAAGGTCTACGAACTACCCGTGGCCCAGGATCAAGAGCTCGCGCAGCTCAAGCTCGAGACGCTGAAGATTGGGATCGACACACTCACCCCCGAGCAAGTGCGGTACGCCACCGACTATGCGGCGGGCACCTGACCCGCAGTGAACCGCCGGGGACCAATCCGCCTGCTCAGCGTGGCACCCATGATGGGCCTCACCGACCGCCATTTCCGCACGCTCATCCGCCTCTTGACACGCCACACGCTACTATACACCGAGCTTGTCCCGGTGAGGGCCCTCCTGAGCGGCACCCCGATGCGGGCATTGGGCTTCGCGCCACTCGAGCAGCCGCTCGCGCTCCAACTCGGGGGAGACGATCCCGGCGCGCTCGCGGAGGGCGCGGCGATTGCCGAGGCGCAGGGGTTCGCCGAGGTCAACCTGAACGCCGGCTGCCCCAGCGAGCGGGTCAGACAAGGACGCTTCGGGGCGGCCCTCATGGCTCGCCCGGATGATGTGGCCCTGATGATCGCCGCGATGCGGCGCGCCACTCGCCTGCCGGTGACCGTCAAGCACCGCCTGGGGATCACCCCCGACGCCGGTGGCAAGCATCTCCTGAGGTTCGTCGACACCATCGCCGCGGCCGGGGTCGACCGAGTAATTGTCCACGCCAGGGCGGCGGTGCTGCACGGCCGGATGAGCCCCAAACAAAACCGCCGAGTGCCGCCGCTGTGCCCGGGCGAGGTCTATCGACTGAAAAAGGCGCGCCCGTTCCTGGCGGTGGAATACAATGGCGGGGTGATGGATCTCGATCAGGCGCTCGCGCACCTTGATCGCCGAAATACCGACGGCGCGGCGCTGGACGGGGTGATGATTGGGCGAGCCGCTTACGCGCGCCCATGGCTCCTGGCGCACGCCGACGAGCGTGTGTTCGGGGCGCCGCGCGAGAAGAGGGAGGCGCGGAGGGCCGGTCGGGTCGAGACCGTGCGGGCGTTTCTGCCTTACCTGCACGAGGTGGTGGCCCAGGGCGAGCCGCTGCGACACGCGGCGCGACACCTGCTCAACATCTTCAGCGGTACGGAGGGAGCGCGCGCCTGGCGCCGGCGCCTGAGCGAGGCGCTGCGCGACCCGACAGTCGGCCCGAGTGTAATCGAAGAGGCCCTCTGTGAGATCGAGGCGCTTTGGGAGGTTTGACTACGGTGGACCATGAACGACGACAACCGAAAGACCTCCCGCGCCGATTATGGGCGGCGGGTTTCTGGCGCCGCGCGGCGGCTTTCGTGATCGACGCGGCGATCGTCCTGCCGCTCTCATTGATGCTGGCGGTCGCCACTGGGCTCGCCGATCTGGCATCCTTGCCGGAACGCCGGGGTAACTTGTTGGACTATGTGGTCGATCTCTGGAACACTCAACCGGAAATGATCGTCAAGCCGGTCGGATTGTTTCTGTGCCTCCTGTTTTTCTACGATTTTTTCATGACCGCCCTGTGGGCCACTTCGCCCGGACGCCGCACGCTCCAGATTCGGCTGTGGGATCAAAGCGGCCGGCGCCCCGCGCTCCCACGGATTGTTGTGCGCGCGCTCGTTCGACCGCTTTCATTTTTTGTCTTTACCCTTGGCTGCTTGTGGTGCGCCGCGCAGCGCGAGGGGCGGTCCTGGCACGATCTGGCCGCCGGCACATGGGCTGGGAGCCGACACGATGAGGCGTGAACCGACTCGACTCAACCAATCGCGACTGTGAGTTTTTAAGGAAGCAGTGCAGGCCAAAGGAGAAAAACGCCACCTTGATCGAGTGGCGCACAAGTTGTTGGCGCCCCTGCTCGAGGAGCCCTACTCCGCGCGCTCCGGGTGGCGGCTTATGGGCTATGACGCCGAGCAAGGGATATCACTGTTCCTCGAGGGGCACGGTCGCGTGCTTCTGATGGAGCTGGATCGCCGCAATGAGACGCGGGATTGCTACGCGCACACGGCCCTCTTCAACGTGGTGGTGCGCAACTACTACGCGCCGCGGACACCCCTCACTGCCATGGATCACGCTCTCACCGCGCGGCTCATCAAGCTCATTCGGCACCGGGAGAGAGGGATTGAGCTGCCCGAGCGCCCTACCACGGGCCGGCGGAGCATGGTGCGCTTGATCGAAGTCGACCGACTCCTCGTGGCCGAGGGGTTCGGCCAGTACTACATCAACCCTTATGTGGGATGCACAATCGGCTGCCCGTTTTGCTGGGCGGCTGAGCGCGCCGACTTGTCGAGGCACCTCGAGGGGCTGCCCCGGATGGGGTGGGGCCGCTATGTGGACGTCAAGGTCAACGCCCCGGAGATCCTGGCGGACGAGATCACGGGCCACCCGCCGGGGCCGGTGCGGTTCAGCCCCGTGGTAACCGATCCCTATCAACCAATCGAACGGCACCATCGCATCACGCGCCGGTGCCTCGAGGTGCTGGAGGGCAGCGGCTTCACCCCCGTGATCTTGACTCGGGCAGCGCGTGTGCTCGAGGATCTGCCGCTCCTGAGGCGGTTTTCGGATGCACTGGTCGGTTTCTCAATCCCCACCGATGACGACTCCGTGCGGCGCAAGTTCGAGCCGGGAGCCGACCCCATCGAGGAGCGCCTGAACGCGCTGGCCGTCCTCCGGAATGCCGGAGTCGCCACATTCGCCTTGATCCAACCAGTACTGCCGATGGACCCGGAGCGTCTGATCACACTCCTGGCACCACTGGTGGACACCGTGCGAATCGATCGCCTGCACTTGTCAAGCGACACGGAAGCATCACCAGCCGAAGCCTCCGGCGCGCTACCCGCGGCCGAGGGCAATCGGCTCCAGCGCATGCTGCATGAAGGCCTCCGAGCCCACGGAGTGGCGGTCGACGACATGGACTTGTTGAATCGACCGGCGCCGCGCGAGAGAGGGCACCCACCCGAAACGGAGGACTGACTTGGAGCCACACCCCAAAGACCAAACCGGGCCGGTCAAGACCGTCCACCTACCTGATCTCCCCGGGGTCGATGTCCCCGGAGCGGGGGTAACTTTCCACTGGCACCCACCGGAGCGCCCGGGCCCCCGCGCCAGACACGGGATTGTAGTGCCGCCAATCCTCGCGGGGGACTACGAGGTGTCGACGCTCTTCGCCTCTTCCTTTGCCTCCCGGGGCTACTCCTGCTTGCGTTTCGAGCGCCGCGTCGAATGGCTGGACGCCGAGCGAGAACCCGAGGTGCTCGGGCCCCTGGTGGCGCAGTACGTGGAAGATATCCGCCGCGGCATCGCCTGGTGGTCTGAGGCCGGGGACCTGAGCGCGCCACTGGGGCTCTTCGGGGTCAGCATGGGCGCAATCATCGGCACGGTACTCGCCGCTCGGGAGCCCTCTCTCGGGCCCGCGGTGCTCTGCATGGGCGGCGGCCCTTTGACCGAAGTCCTCACCACCGCGCGGGAGGAGATGTTCGATGACTTCCGATCGGATCTCACAAAGCGCCTAGGCGGTTGGGAGAGCGCTCTCATGCCGCGCTTCGTGCGCTCCATGAAGGGGCACGATCCAATTGAGATGGCCCCTCTGTTGGATCCCTCACGCGTCCTCTTCGTGGGAACGATCTTCGACCGGGTGATACACCCCACTCATCAAAACCGATTGTGGGAGGCCCTGGGCCGCCCCCGCCGGATCAGGTTGCCCTGCGGACACTACTCCGCTGCCCTCTTCGTCCCCCTGATCCGCTATCTGGCGGGGCGATGGTTCGATCAGCACTTCGAACTCAGCCCCCAGGCAGATTAGGCTCTGCCCAATGATTCACGGTCCATAATCGCCGGTTCGTTCTGAGGAGCCCCGTTAAGCGAGGAAACAAGCCGTTCTTAGGCGGAGGCCAACGCAGCGCTTACGACGAGCACTAATTCTTTTGCTTCCTTGCACTTGCACCCGACTCATTCCCCTCGGTCCACGGACGCGGTGGAGGATTGAGGCGACGATTATGGATTGCACCGCCGGGCGACGTTGCTATAATGTAATCCCCTGCCCGGTACGTGCAGGACGGAGCGCTGAAATCCTTGACTCGGAAACCCGGGATCTTTCCCTGGCTGTCGTGTGCAAGCCCTGCTCAAGCAGGGAAGCCTGACGCAGCCACTCATAGAGCCCACCTAGTGGGGTCTAGGGTTTTCATTTCGTCCTGACATCGGCCGTGGCGGGGTTTTTTTCGCCATTGCCCCCGGCGGCCTGCAGGTATTATGTCGGCTGAGACGAATATCCATAAAGCACTCGTTATCTTGACAGCCTTGGGAATCTGCTTGGCCGGCCGGACACCATCACTAGCCACCGGCGGCAGCATCGAGCAGACGCTCCCCGACCTCGCGGTCGACGCGATCACAATGACGCCCAGCCCCGCCACCTTGGGCCGAAGCGCCACGATCAGCGCCATCATCATCAATAGCGGCACAGGCGACATCCCGCCGGAGTCACCCTTCTTCATCGACTTCCTCCTGGCGGGGCAAATATGCCACCGACACGAGAGCACTGCCGGCCTCCCGGCGAGGGGCAGCATTTTCCTCTCGACACAAAACTGCGCGCCGTCGGCCCCCGGCTGTCACGAGGTCAAGGTGGTGGCCGATCCCACGGACGCCATCGAAGAATCCGATGAGAACAATAATGAGTTGAGCCACGAGTTTTGTTGGGAGCCGGAGCCCGATCCCTTCTGCGGCGACGGAGTGCGCAACGAAGACGAAGAGTGCGACGGCGCGGATCTGGGCGGCGAGACCTGCCTGACTCTCGGCTTCGACGGCGGCTCTCTCGCCTGCACTGAGGACTGCACCTTCGACGTCTCCGGTTGTGAGTACTGCGGCGACGGAGTGCTCAACGCGGGCGAAGAATGCGACGGCAATGACCTTGGTGGGCTCACCTGTAAAGACCTTGGCTACGCGGGCGGCACGCTCAAATGCACCGAGAACTGCCGGCTCGACCGCTCAGACTGCGAGCCGCTGCCGACCTGCGGCGATGGAGTACGAAACGAAGACGAAGAGTGCGACGGAGCCGATCTCGGCGGCGCCACCTGCGAGAGCATCGGCCACCACGGCGGCGCGCTCGCATGCCGCGAGGACTGCACGTTTGACATCACGGGCTGCGAGCGCTGCGGCGATGGAATCCTCAACGGCGACGAGCAGTGTGACGGCGCGGACCTTGGAGGCGCCACCTGCGAGAGCATCGGCCATCATGGTGGCACGCTCGGCTGCCAACCCGACTGCACCTTTGACATCTCCGGCTGTGAGCGCTGTGGCGATCTCGTCATCAACGGCGACGAGGAGTGCGACGGCACACAGCTCGGCCAGGCGTCGTGCGTCTCCCTCGGCTTTGACGGCGGAACGCTTCGGTGTGCGCCCGACTGCACCTTCGACACTTCGCTCTGCGAGTACTGCGGCGACGGAATCCGCAATGGCCGCGAGCAATGCGACGGCTCTGATCTCGGGGGCCGAACCTGCGAGCTCTTGGGCTACGACGGCGGTGTCTTGCGGTGCACCGAGGAGTGCACTCTCGACACTTCGGCCTGCATCACGCACCCCGCCGACGAGCCGGGACCAGATACCAGGGGCGAAGTAATGCCTCCCCCCGGCAATGGCCCGGACGAACCGAAGGGCAGTGGTCAGGGCTGCGGGATTACCCCCCGCGCGCCCTCACCTGCCTGGCCGATGCTACTCTTATGTTTGGTAATGTTGCTGGGGTGGCGTCGGCGAGCGCGGCCATAAGCCTCGCGACTCAACCGGCGGTCTCGGCGTTGGCCTCATCGGCGGCCTCGACGTTGGCCTCATCGGCGGCCTCGACGTTGGCCTCATCGGCAGCCTCGACGTTGGCCTCATCGGCGGCCTCGTCAGCCTCTTCAGAGTCGTCGGAGGTCACGATCTCCTCGACAAACTCCTGCTCGAAGTCGAAGTGCTTGGGAAGATCTTCCTCTTCCTGCTTGGTCTCGACCTCACCGGCAAAACGCTTGTGGACCCACTGATTCTGGCCCGCGGTGTACTTGACCAGGCGAGCGTCGGCGCCAGGAATCATGCGTTTCGAGATGTAGCACTCCACCGTCTCGGGCACCTCGCCCGGGGTGACGAACTCGAGTTGCTCGACGGTGGCGCGAGCCACTCCGCCTTCTACCTTCTGTGACATCAACCTCTCCTTTCTAGTGAACACTCTCGACCGAGCCATACAAGCGCCCCGGTCAAATGTCGCCGTGAAAATATCGCCTCGCCTCAAAGCCCCTTGGAGCGCATAATCGACCAGAACAGCAACGCCATCAACACCAGCGAGAAGCCGATCCCCAGGACGGCCCCCCAAGGGGTCGCCCCGGTGGCCCCGGGGCCGCCGAGCGGATAGTAGAAGACAATCGTGGAAAGTACCATGCTCGTGCACAACAAAATCGTGATCAGAAGTCTATTCATCGCCCGATCACGCTGAAGTCGGTCGGCCTCGGATTCCCCACCGCGAGCATCGAGCCTGAGATCGCCACGGTTCAGCCGCCGCATCGCCATCCGTAAATCGCGCGGCAGCGTGCGCAGCAGCGCGACGGCATCGGCCATCGTCCGCACGAGCATCCGGCTCTGCTGGCGAGGATCGAGCATATGTTTGGTATAGAGTGTCACCAGATAAGGTCGAATCTCATCGAGTGGATGAAACTCGGGGCAGATCTGGGTCGCGATACCCTCAATCGTCCCCACCGCTTTGAAAACCAGTAACAGATCTGTTGGGAGCGAAACATCCTGCCCGCGAACCACCCCTAACACCTTGTTGACCACGTCGACCACATCCAAATCGCCCAGCTTGAGCTCCTTGACCCGGCTCATGATTCGAGCCAGATCACGGCGCAGGCGACGCGGATCGCGCACCTCGTCGACGACCTCCATCTCCTGGAGTTGGGCCACCAGCATATCCACATCTTCAAGCAGCACCGCCACGAGGAACCCCAATAGTTCGTCGATCCGATGGCGCTCGATCTCGCCCATCAGCCCGAAGTCGAGCAAGCACAAGCGTCCATCCTTGCGCACCAGGAAGTTGCCCGGGTGGGGATCGGCGTGAAAGAAGCCGTGCTCGAAGATTGACTGCATCGCCACCTTGGTGCCGCCGCGCGCAATGGCCATCGGATCGATCCCGTGGGCCAGAATCGCCTCGCGATCGGTGACCTTGAAGCCTTCCATGAACTCCATCGTGACCAGCTTGGCAGTGCAAAAGTCGTCATAGGGCTCGGGCACCACTAGAAACTCGGAGTCCGCAAACATCTTGCGGTAGCGGTGCATGTTGACGGCCTCGTTGCGAAAGTCGATCTCCTGGATCAGCGCCTGGGCAAACTCCTCGACGATGGCGCAGGGATGAAACGGCCTCAACTCGGGGAGATACTCCTCGGCCAACTCAGCCAGCCCACGCATGAGATCTAGATCGACCTCAATGAGCGCCTCCAGACCGGGCCGCTGGATTTTGACCGCCACCTCGCGCCCATCCATCAGCCGGGCGCGATGAACTTGCGCCACGGAGGCGGCCGCGATTGGAGTGTCAGCGAAGGATTCGAACAGTTCGCCAAGCGGCCGCTGAAGCTCATCTTCCAGCACCGCCCGCGCCTGGTCGGAGGGGAACGGAGGCACCGAGTCGTGAAGTCGCCCCAGCTCCAGAACCAAGGAGGGCGGCAGCAAATCGGGGCGGGTCGCCATTACCTGCCCAAGCTTGACGAAAGTCGAACCGAGGGACTCGAAGATCTTTCGAATACGAGCTTCCACCGACAGGGACCGGCCTTTGCCGGCGGCCGGTGCGGGCCCACTCTCACACTGGGAGCCATCCTCGGCGGGCGGGGGTGGCGCGCTCCGCGCCACACTGTCGAGGCGTAACCGTGAGACGAGATCGTCGAAGCCGTGGCGACCGAGCAAGAACACAATTTGCTGGAGCCGCCGGATGTTTCGAAAGCGGCGCCTGATAGCCGATTTGGGTCCGACTCCTCTCAAGATGGGCTCGCTCCCCTGCGCCTCATTGAGGACACTGCCAAAAGCTTAAGCACTTGATTTTGTGGAACAAAACCCCAAACCACTAGACTCCCAAGGACACCCCGTGTATAATTCAAAGTGTCAGAGGTCCCTCTCGGCAGGGGGACGCAACTCGCGCTTGCGGCGCATGAGCGACGCGCGCGAAGAAGGTTCAAACCGCCCCAATACCGCACCTCGGAGCACATGTCGAGGTGGCTCAAGTTTAGTCTGGGAGAAAGGCAGTATGGCAAAGAGCACGGCACGCGCCCAGAAAATCGATCCGGGCAACAAGACTTTTTTTTGTGAGAATCGTCAAGCACAAGTGACCACCTTGTTTTGTCTCGACAGCTTTGTAGATGTGAACGCACTCAACATCAAAGACTCACAGTGCTTCAAATGTCCCCAAGGGAATCGAGTCCGCTGCCGTTTCGCCGGCTTGTAGAAGCATCGGCCGATACTCCGGCTTGGCCTCCCACGATAGGCCATAGCTTGGCGTGGGCGGCGCAGATTCGATCCACCACCGGCGCCGAGGGCCTTGGGGCCGGAGCGGCGGGGCTGCTGCCGGCCATCACCTCGACACACACGCGCACACAGTCGTGAAGCGCCGCCAGATCGTAGCCACCCTCGAGCACCAACAAAAGTTTACCGTCTGCGTACTCGTCGGCGATCCGCCGCACAAGCGCGCACAGCTCGCGAAACCCTTCGGTGGTCTGCCGCATTCCCCCTAGTGGGTCGGCAAAGTGTCCATCGAACCCCGCCGAAACCAGGACGATGTCAGGTTTGAACTCGGCGCTGACGGGCACGAGGATTCTTTGGCACAGGCTCAAAAACTCGTCGTCGCCGACCCCGGGCGGCAGCGGCGCATTCAACGTGTAGCCACGACCGGCGCCAATCCCTACCTCCGAGAGCGCCCCCGAGCCCGGAAAAAACGGGTAGCGATGCGCGCTGAAGTAGAGCACGTCGTCTCGATCTTCAAACGCCTGCTGGGTACCGTTGCCATGATGCACGTCCCAGTCGACCACCAAGACGCGCTTGAATCCCAGCGCTTCACGCGCGTGGAGCGCGGCCACGGCGATGTTGTTGACGAGACAAAATCCGCGCGCCACCGAGTGCTCCGCGTGGTGGCCCGGCGGTCGCACGAGCGCGAATGCGGTGCGCGCCTCACCCGCGGCGACCGCCACGAGCCCTTGAACCGCGGCGCCGGCGGCCAGATACATCGCCTCGATACTGCCCTCGGAGATCGAAGTATCGGGATCGAGCCACAGCCGCTTACCCCGCGCCCGCTCGAGAGTCTCGAGGTAACGCGGCGAATGGATTCGCTCGAGCAACGGCCTTGGGCAAGGCTCGGGGGTGCGAAAGCAGGTGCCCGCAATCGGATCGCGCTGAAGCCCTTCGACCACCGCCGGCAACCTCGCCGGTTGCTCGGGATGAAAGTCGCCCGGATCATGATCCACCATTCGCTCGTCATATGAGAGAAGAACCTCTATCCCCATCGTCCCCTACTTTCCAATACAAAACCGCTCAAAGATTCGGTCGAGGACATCGTCGGTCGTGAACTCGCCCACAATCTCCCCAAGCGCGCGGCGCGCCGAGTGCAGGTCGGACGCGACCACATCCAGCGTCTGTCCGGCGCAGAGGGCCTCACGGGCGCGTTCCATCGCCACCGTGGCGCGCTCGAGCGCGCCACGGTGGCGCAAGCGGGAGATGACCGCTGTCTCCGCCGACGGCATCCCGCCCGGCAACGCCACGCGCCGCACCAGCTCATTGAACGCGGCGAGCCCTTCGCCGGAGGCCGCCGAGAGCGGGATGACCTCACCGGAGGTGAACCTCTCGGCCCACCGGCGCGCCGCGGGATCCTGTGGCAGATCCGACTTGGTCAACAGAAGCGGTGTGCCTCTATTCCAATCGGAGGGCAGCGCGCTCCAGAAAGACTCCGACGGTGGGCGGCTGCCGTCCACCAGAAGCACCGTCAAATCGGCGCTCGACCCCTGAGCCAGCGCGCGCTTGACGCCCTCCTGCTCGATCGCGTGCTCCGAGTGCCGCACCCCGGCCGTGTCCACCAGGACGACCGGGAGACCGTCCATATCGAGTGTGGCCTCCAAATAGTCCCTGGTGGTGCCGGGGGTGGCGGTCACGATGGCGCGCTCGTCGCCCAACAAAGCGTTGAAGAGAGTCGACTTGCCGGCGTTGGGGGCGCCAAGGAGGACGACACGGAACCCCCGGCGGAGATAACGGCCGGTGCGATATGTGCCCGCCAACCGTCGCGCCTCGGCCAGGATTGCATCAATGGGAGCACAAAACCGCTCGGCCTCGAAGGCGGTCTCCTCTTCGTCGGGAAAGTCGAGCGCCGCCTCGATCTCCACCAGCACTTGCTCCAGAGTAGCCCCGAGCGACTTGACGGCTTCACCCACGGCGCCTCCCAGCTGGCGGTGCGCCAGGCGTAGCGCGGCCTTACTCTCCGCCTCGATGATGTCCAGCAGCGCCTCGGCACTGGTCAAGTCGAGGCGCCCATTTTGCACCGCGCGGCGCGAGAACTCCCCGGGCTCCGCCGGCCGCGCGCCAAACGTAACGGTCGCCGCCGACACCTCCGCAAGGTTCAGAAGCCCCCCGTGCATCTGCAGCTCGACCACATCCTCGCCGGTGAAGCTGCGCGGTGCGTGGAAGGCCACGACGAACCCTTCGTCGAGCGGCTCGGACGCTCCCTCGTCATAGATCGCCCCATAAACCAGCCGCCGGTCGGGGAGCGGGCGCTCGCGGCGCAACAACCGGGCGCCGATGGCTAGCGCCCGCGGCCCACTCATCCTGACAATCCCGACCCCGGCGGGGGTGGTCCCGGTGGCGATCGCCGTGATGGTGTCGAACTTCATCATTGCCTCTGGACCCCACCCTTGGAACTACCTACACTGACTCACCGTACGGCAAACCGTGGGGGCACTCGTGAACGGACCATCGCAAGCCCCGCCGCGGCATCTTGTAGCGAGAAAACCAATGTCAGGCGAAACGACCTCACGCGCGATCCCCACGGCAACGCTAATAGTGCTGGCGACGGTCGGCCTGTTCGCCTGCGCGCCACAGGCGCGCTCGGGAGTGATCATACTACCACCGTGCCCCGAGAGCGACCCGAACCCGACCACGATCCGCTGGGAGCACCATGGGCGACCGATCTCCGAGGACACCCCGGTGGTGCTCGTGTTCCACGGCGGCCCGGGCGGCGCTCCGCCCGGCATCGCCGGAAGCCCCTTCTGGCGCGCCCTGGCGAGAGAGGTGAGCCTGATCCTCTACCACCAGCGCGGTACGGGCCTGTCGGCGCCGCTCACGGGACGAGCCGCGCCCCCCGAGAGCGCCGACTGCTACCGAATGGCAATCCTCGCGGAGGACGCCGAGCACGTCGCCGACGAGCTGTTACCACCCCACCGGAGAGTTTTCGTCTTGGGGGTCTCCTTCGGCGCTCAGCTCGCGACGCTCTTCGCCCTGCACAATCACGAGAGAGTCGCCGGGGTGATTCTGGTGGCGCCGGCCGCCGACCACCGCTGGATCTCAAAACAGCCTCGGCACATGATCCGTGCGCTACGGCGCCTGGCCGCCCCGAGCAGAGCCGCGACAAGAGGCCTCGACAGGGTGCTCGCCGGGAGCGATGTCTGTCCCGGATGGCAAACACCGGCGGCAGTGCTGCGGCTCGGAGGTGAGTACGGATACACCCGCC
>PWKZ01000134.1 GCA_003559575.1 Bradymonadales bacterium
GAGGAGGAGCTGGTGATCGATTATGGAAGCGTGTCGGCCCAAGAGCTCGCCTCTTGCATTCGGCGCGGTGAAATCAAGGCCCTCGAGGTGATCGAGGCTCACGTGGAATGCCTCGCGCGCATAAACCCCCGCCTCAATGCGTTGGTGGCGGAGCGTTTCAAGGCGGCTCGCGGGGAGGCGCGCGCCGCCGACGAGCGGATCGCGGCGGCGGGTCCCGGGGCTGTTTTGCCGCCGCTCCTCGGCGTGCCGTTCTCGGTCAAGGAGAGCATCGCCCTGACCGGCATGCCGCACTCGAGCGGGCTCTTGGCGCGTCGGCATGTGCGCGCTCGGCGCGACGCGGTGGTCGTGGCGCGGCTACGTGAGGCGGGCGCGATCCCGCTCGGGGTCACCAACGTCTCCGAGCTGTGCATGTGGATGGAGAGCAACAACCCGGTCTACGGCCGCACCAACAACCCCTATGATCCGGCGCGCACCCCCGGCGGTAGCTCCGGCGGCGAAGGTGCGCTGGTGGGCGCCGGCTGTGTGCCGTTCGGGGTCGGCGCCGACATCGGGGGGTCGATTCGAATGCCGGCGTTCTTCTGCGGGGTCTTCGGTCTCAAGCCCACCGGCGGGCGCGTCCCCAATCAGGGGGGCTTCCCACTCGGCACCGGCGCCGCGGCCGATTACTACTGCACGGGTCCTCTGGCGCGGCGAGCGGAGGATCTGCTGCCGCTCCTCGGCATCATGGACGGCTCGGGATCACCGGAACCGGTCTCCCCGCTCTCGCGGCTGCGCGTCATCACCGTGCCGGACAGGGCCGGCCCGCGAGTCGCCCCGGCGCTGTCGCGTGCCCTCGAGGGCGCGGCCATCGCCCTCGCCGCGCGCGGTGCGCGCCTCGAGCGCCACGCGCTGCCGCGCCTGCGCCACGGGCTCTCGATTTGGGCGACGATGCTGTCGGCTGGGAGCACGAGGTCATTCTCCGAAGATCTCGGTGTCGTTTCCCTCTCGACCTTGGTGAGTGAGATCGTCCGTTTGCCCTTGGGCCGCGCGCGCCACACCCTGCCGGCGCTCGGGTTGGCGGCCATCGAACGGTTGACACCCACAGATGGGGCAGTCGCCAAACGTGTGCTCGCCGAGGGGGCGACGCTACGGCGCGAACTCGCCGCCTTGTTGGGCGACGACGGGGTGTTGCTCTATCCGCCGCATCCGGTGTTGGCTCCGCGCCACAACCGCCCGCTTCTCAGCCCCACCAACTGGGTCTACACCGCGATCTTCAACGTCCTCGAGAATCCGGTGGTTCAGGTACCGCTGGGCCTCGATCCCCGCGGGTTGCCGCTTGGAGTCCAGGTGGTGGCGCCCCACGGGCGTGAAGACCTGGCCGTGACCGCCGCGCTCGCGCTGGAAGAGGCTTTTGGGGGCTGGCGCCCACCTCCCGGGATTTCTTGAGGACAGGGCTCAGGGGCGGGCGAGATAGCGGCGCCAGGAATCAATCACCGCCTCGCTGTCGGGGCCGCTCACCACCACCATCGGTCCGGCGCGCGGGCGAGGCATCACCACCAACTCCCCTTTGGGGAGCGTTTTGGGTGAGATCCCGGCCAGCTCGAGGTCGGGGCCGATCTCATGGCGCCCCGCGTCGGTGACGAAGATAAAGATCGGCAGCCCGGGGAACGAATCGACGGCGCGCGCCGCCGCCGCCCGCTCTGTTGGGCCGTACTCGAGCAGTAGCCGTGGCCGGGTGGCGTCTCGCACAACGGCTGCCGCGGCGCCGGCGAGCGCATCGGCTTCGGGGCCTCGGTGGAGAAGAATCGCGCGGCGCGCGAGGTCGGCCGGGCGCGCGTCCGGCGCTCCCCCCTCCCCGGCCGCTTGTTTCTCGCGCAGCTCGCGGTAGGCGGCCACCAGCGACCGGATGAACGCCGTGTCCAGTGTTCGGGACTCATCCAGGTAGCGCGCGACGAGCGGCTCGATGGCCCTGGCCAGCGAGTCGTAGCCCGGGTCTTCGTACCAGGGGCGCTCTTCATTGAAGCTGTGGGGGAAATACAGGCGCGCAAAAACTCCTTGCCCCACCGCGGTGGCCAGCGACTCCCACCACAGATTGGCCGCCGCCACCGCCAGCGCTCCGTCCCGCTTGGCGGAAGGGTGGTCGACAAAAGCCCGCTCCAGTTTGCGCCGGAGGTCGTGCGGCATCCGCTCGTGAAGCCGATGGGCGAGCTCATGCACCGCCACGTCCATTACTTGGCGCAGCCCGAATCCATCGGCGACCTCGAGCGCCGCCGAATCCTCCACCACGAACGCACGACTCTCGCCCTCTCCCTCCGGCAGCCAGGTGAGCTGAAGTTGGAAGCGCGCCACGTGCTCCGGGGGATTGGCGAAGAAGTTCGCCAGGCGGGCGAGGAATGCCTCGGGGCGCGCGGTCTCGAACCACGAAAGCGCCCGGGCGCGGTAGGCCGCGAGGTATAACGCGCGACGCTCGACCCAGGCGAACCGATCTCTGAAGTGGCCAAAGATCGCCATCAGCTCGGCTTCATCGTGGGCAGTCAAGAGCAGCCGCGCGCCGCGCTCCACCTCGTCCCAGTCCCGCGCCCACAAGAACAAGAGCGCCAACTTGTCCTCGAACCGGACGCTCTCGAGCTGAATCGGGAAAGGCAAATCCATGCCGGCCAATCGGTCCACCAGCCCGCCGGCCGGGATGCCGCCTCGAAAGCGCCTCCTGAGAGCGCGATAGCGCGAGAAAAACTCTCGGTCTTCGTCGCTCATGCCGATAGCCGCGCTCCAAAAGCGAAGGTAACGCGGATCGGTCGTGTCGCCCGGCACCCGCCAGGCCGACATGCGCTCGACGATGTTGAACAGCGAGGCGGGCGCGTCCGCGGAGATATCGAACCGCGGCTCCGCGACCACTTCGGGGTAGGGGAGTGCGCGTTGCTCCTGGCCGGCGGCGGTGGGGAGCGGCAGCGACAGACCAATGATCACCGCGAGCGCCGACACGAAGACGCGCCCGAGGCGCTTGGAGACGGCGGTCATCGCGTGACCGCGCGACCGGCGGGGCAATCGCGGTCGGCCTGGGAGGTCAGCAACAGGTTGTCTATCAGGCGGGTGGCGCCGAACCGCACTGCCAGCGCCGCATGAGCGCCGCGCTCGAGAGCGCCGGGGTCGATCCGTTCAAGCTCATCGAGGGTCTCGTGATCGACTATGGCGACATAGTCCACCACTCCGCCCCGGGATTCGATTCTCTGGCGCATCAGGGCCCCGAGGCGGCGCGAATCGCGCTCGCCGCGCGCCACCTCCGCGCGCGCCCAACAAAGTGTCTCAAAAAGCACCCGCGCGCGGCGGCGCTCGTCGGCCGACAGGTAGGCGTTGCGCGAGCTCATGGCCAGCCCGTCCGGTTCCCGCACCGTGGGGGCCGACACGATCTCGGTGGGGAAGAAGAGGTCGCGTGTGAGTTTCCTGATGACCAGGAGCTGCTGATAGTCCTTCTCGCCAAAAACCGCCACTTGCGGCAGGCAGATGGCGAGGAGCTTGGTAACCACCGTCGCCACCCCGCCGAAGTGTACCGGGCGGGACAAACCGCACAGATGGTTGGGCAGGCGCGCCAGGCTGACCGTGGTCTCGTGGCCGGGGGGGTACAGCTCATCGCGGGAAGGAAAGAAGACCAGATCGACCCCGGTGCGCTCGAGTTTGGCGAGATCGCCGGCTTCGTCGCGCGGATAGTGGGCCAGATCCTCGTCGGGGCCGAACTGGGTTGGATTGACGAAGATGCTCACGACCACACGGTCGGCACGCTCTCGCGCCAGCCGCACGAGCGCCAGATGTCCCTCGTGCAGGTAGCCCATGGTGGGCACGAGCCCCACTCGCAATCCCTCGGCGCGCCAGGCCAGACAGCGTCGCTGCGCTTCGCCGCTACTCCGCGCCACCTCCATCATTCGAACCCGTTTTCCCGCGCCGGGAATGCTCCGTCGCGCACTTCTTCGGCATAATTCTGCACCGCGCCGCTGATCGTGCCGGCCAAGTCTTCGTATTTCTTTAAGAACTGTGGCTCAAAGCGCTCGTCCATGCCGAGGAGGTCGTAAATCACGAGCACCTGTCCGTCGCAGTCCGGTCCGGCGCCGATGCCGATGGTGGGGATGGCCAGATCGGACGTGATCGTGCCGGCCAACGCCTGGGGGATCGCTTCCAGCACGAGGCTGAAGCAGCCTGCTTCCTGCAA
Source organism: Bradymonadales bacterium (assembly GCA_003559575.1). Taxonomy (GTDB): domain Bacteria; phylum Myxococcota_A; class UBA9042; order PWKZ01; family PWKZ01; genus PWKZ01. The sequence goes on from PWKZ01000134.1 coordinate 4,181, forward strand.
GGCCAGCGCGTCCTCGCGGATTTGTCGCCCCGCCCGCTCCTCGCGGCCTTGGATTTTGTGCCCGCCGAGCTGATGCACCGACTGGGGCGTCAGCCCCACATGCCCCATCACCGGAATCCCGCTCTCGGTCATGCGCCGCACGGCCTCGAGCACTCTGGCGCCTCCCTCCAGCTTGACGGCTTCCGCGCCGCTCTCTTTCATGATGCGCGCCGCGTTGCGGAGGGCGTCGTCGGGGCTCACCTGGTAGCTGCCGAACGGCATGTCGGCCACCACCAGCGCGCGCTTGGCACCTCGTTTGACCGCCGCGGTGTGATAGATGATGTGCTCCACGGTGACAGGCAGGGTCGAGCGATGGCCTTGAAACACCATGCCCAGCGAGTCGCCCACCAGGATCACCTCGACTCCCGCACGATCAATCAAGCGCGCGAAGGTGGCGTCATAGGCGGTCAGCATCACGACCCGCTCGCCGCGCTCCTTCATCGCCCTGAGACAGTGGGTGGTTATTTTTTTTTTGCGCTTCTTGGTCGAGGAATACATCTGGCGAGCCTTCCCACGGTCGACCGGCGCTACCCCGGAACAGTTCGGGGGGAGCCTCCTGGCCGCCGCAAGCACAGAAGTTAGTCGGCTCTAGCCCTAATGGCAACCCCGCTTCAATTACCCCCTAATTCCCCATCAAACCGAGCACCGAGCGGGTGGAGTCAGGTTCAAATGCAAGGAAACAAACCGAATCGGGCGCAGGCCAACGCAGCGCCTACGTTGAGCACCGATTCGGTGC
>PWKZ01000055.1 GCA_003559575.1 Bradymonadales bacterium
GGGGGTCTGCGATCCCGCCACCGGCCTGTGCTCGGACCCGCCAGAGCCGGATGGGACACCCTGCGACGACGGCGACCTCTGCACCGAAGAGAGCGCCTGCCTCGAGGGCGTGTGTACGGCCTCGAGCCCGGTGGTCTGCCAGGCCCTGGACCAGTGCCACCAACCGGGGGTCTGCGATCCCGCCACCGGCCTGTGCTCGGACCCGCCAGAGCCGGATGGGACACCCTGCGACGACGGCGACCTCTGCACCGAAGAGAGCGCCTGCCTCGAGGGCGTGTGCGCCGGCACACCGATTGACGACTGCTGCAATCACGACGAAGACTGCCTCACTCCCTTCGAGATGTGTGTGGCGAGCTTCAACCGTTGTGTCGCGGTGTTCTGCGCCCCATGCGAGACCGACACCGATTGTGGCGTGGAAGGCAACCGGTGCCTCGACTTCTTCTCCGGCTCATACTGCGCGGTGCGATGCTACGATCCGGGCGGCGCGGAAGAGTGTCCAAAGAGCGCGGAGTGCGAGCTGACAGTGGACGACGAGCCCCTTTGTCTCCCGGAGAGGGGCGACTGTGAATGCGTCGCGGAGGCGGAGATCAAGTGTATCGACGGCGCCGTTTATTGGATCTCGAGCTGCGGCAAAGTGGGCGCGCGAGCCGAAGACTGCGCGGAGCGCGGTTTCGTTGAGAGCCGCTGCTGCCCTCCCGGCACCACGGCCGAGGGCGGTGAATGTCGCCGGGCGGATTCCGCTCCCGATGCTTCGTCCGGCAGAGACACGACGACCGGCGATACCGGGGGGACATGGGACGCCGGCGGGCAGCCGCCGCCACGAGACTCTGGAGTGTCCGATCAGCATCACTCGGAGATCGAAGCCCCCGACGTCCCCGGCACACCGGGCGTGGCGCGGGAAGAGTCGCGCGGCGGGTGCCAGAACAGCGCGGCGAGCGGCGCGCCCCGGTTGCCGGTCGTTTTGCTGCTCCTCGGAATCCTGGGGCTGCGCCGGGCGGCCAGGGCAGGCCATCGGATCTAGCCCGCGCAAAGGCCGCGCTTGTTCCGGCGCTCCGCGCCTCAGCTCGTCAGCGCGGATGGCTCAAGCCCATCTGATGATTGAGGTGATGGCTGATAGCTAGGCGCAGAGCTTCAGGATCGCCACGACCTCGTCGCGCCCCAGGTGGCCGCGCTCGCCCAGACGCATCCCCCTCGCGGCCAGGCGAGAGGCGACCTCCACGAACCCTTCGGGCGGAATGCCGTAGTCGGCGGGTGAGGTGGACACCCCCAGGTCATGCATGAACTGAACCGTCCGCTCGATTGTAGCCTCGACGCGCGTCTCGGCGTCGCCGTCGACGATGCCCCACACCCGGGCGCCCATCTTCATGAGCTTGTCGCGCTTGCGGGCGCGCTCGTGGCGCCAGACGCCGGGCAACACCACCGCCAGCGAGCGGGCATGATCGAGGCCCCAGAGCGCGGTCAGCTCGTGACCTATCATGTGAGTCGCCCAGTCGCCCACTGTCCCGCAGGCCAGAAGGCCGTTCAACGCCTGCGTCGCGCACCACATCACATTGGCCCGAGCGTCGTAGTCGTGAGGGTGCGCGAGCGCCTTGGGGCCCTCCTCCACCAACGTACTCAAGATCGCCTCGGCTTGGCGATCCTGTAGCGGCGTATTGACGTCATAGGTGACATACTGCTCTAGCACATGCACGAAAGCGTCGACTATCCCGTTGGCGGTCTGCCGCGCGTCGAGCGAAAACGTGGTGCTCGGATCGAGGATCGCGAACTCCGGAATCACAAGCTCGCTACCGAAGTGACTCTTTTCCCGGATCTCGTCGCGGCTGATGACCGCGTTGGGGTTGGACTCGGAGCCCGTGGCCGGCAAGGTCAGCACAGTCCCGATGGGGAGCGCGCGAGACACCCGGGCCCCTTCGAGGATCGCCCAGGGGTCGTCACCCTCGAAGTAGTGGGCCGCGGCCACGAACTTGGTGCCATCGAGTACCGAGCCGCCGCCCACGGCCAGGAGCAGCTCGACCCGGTGCTCGCGGCACGCCGCCACCGCCTCGAGCAGTGTCGCGTACTGTGGGTTGGGCTCGATGCCGCCGAAAGTGAACACCTCGCACCGGGTGAGGGCCTCCATCACCTGCTGGTAGACGCCATTTCGCTTGATCGACCCTTGACCATAGGTGAGAAGCACGCGCTTCGATTCAGGGACCAGCCTCTCGAGATGCGCTATCGTGCCCTCGCCAAAGACCAGTCGAGTTGGGCAGTAGTGAGAGAAGTTGTTCATAAAATCCCCTTATTGACGCGCCGGAAAGTAGCGTGGCGTCGGTCCGGGCGCGCTCGGATCGAGTAGCTCGGCCATCGAGAAGCCGACGAACTTGCGCGATGGGACGTGCGGCGCTCCCGCCGCCACATAAAACTTACGCTCCCCCGGAACAAACACCACCGAGTGGATACAGCCGTTGTTGGCGATAGTCCCCGCGCCGTCGAAGGTGTCGAAAGGCACCTCCTCATCGGTTAAAGGGTTGTAGCTGTCGCGCAGAACCCGGATCGCGGCCTCGATGTCGAAGCTCCCATACAGGCTGTCATCGCCACCCGGAAGCACCAACTGCTCGAGCCGCAGATAGCGGGTCTTCGATGAGGCGTCATCCGGCAGCACGACATGGTGCTCGATCATATTCTCGGCCACATAGTGGTTGGTCAGGAGGGTCACTCCGTCCTCGCCGAGATCACGAATCCCCATGTGATTGGCCGTCATCTCAAACGCCGCCGCCTCGCGCCGGTCGCCGTCGGCCAGCATGATCGACTCGGCGGTCATGTGCTCCTCCGTCTCCAAAAACTCGCGCGCCTCGGCAAAGCTGGTTGCGCTCGCCAGAATCTCGTATTGCATTTGAATGTGCGAACGCCCCTCCCTCTCGATGTCGGTGTCCGAGTTGGCCTCGTTCGAGGCCACAGAGATCCCCGCGGCGTTCATCCCGGTGTAGGGCGCAATGCAGCCGGGGAAGCCGACCACCGCGAACGGGATGCGTCCCTCGGGGTGGCGCACGATGATGGTCGGATAGCTGAGCAAAAAATCGATCTCGTCCCAGTCGAGGTTGCGCCCGTGGATTAGCTCCCCGTCGAGGGTCGCGTCTCCGGCCACCGCGAACTGGCTGCAACCGAACGAACCGGAGCCCAAAAACTCCAGCACCACCTCGCCGTAGGCCAACGACAAACAACGGTCAAAGGTCCACCCGTCGTCGCCCAGCACTTCGGCCATCCCCCGACACTCTTCCAAAATGGCTTCGTAGCTCTGCTCCTTCGCCTCAGCGAGGAACCCCATCCCTTCGGCCAGGATTGCCAAGAGCCCAAGCTCGGAGTTTTCCAGGAGCTCGACCCCCACGAGCATCTCCTCACGCATCAGCTCGGCATGCTGGCGCCCCATCTCATAGGGCGTCCCCTTGAGACGCAATATGCGGATGCCGTCGCGCTCCTCGAGCCCCGGCTCGAAGTTGGACTGCCAGCCGGTCGGTTGCTCCCCGCTGTCCGTCTCCGCGGGCACACTGTCCGTGGCTTCCGAGGTGGTGTCCGCCTCCGCCAGCACCCCCTCGTCGCCGCACGCCGGCAAAGCCGCCATCACACTCAAAAGCACCACGGCGGCGATCAGCAAAGAGACGCGAGTGTTTCGATTCTTTCGCAGCATACTAAAAAAAACTCCCCGGTTCAGGGCGCGACCCGCGCGCCGAGCAAATCAAAACGCGCCGACGACTACGTGGAGGTGTTCGTCTGTCGCGCTCAGTCCTCGCACTCCGCCGCGAGCCAATCCAGCGTCACCGACTTGGGCCGCTCGAGCGGGACGTTCAGCGCGCGATTCAACACGGCGTGAGCGGTCATTCCGAGCGCGCGCGAGACCCCGAAGAGCACCGTGTAAAAGTCGTGCTCCTTGACTCCGAAGTGGGAGAGGAGAACGCCCGAGTGAGCATCCAGGTTGGGCCATGGGTTCTTGGCTTTGCCTTGCGCGATGAGGATATCCGGGACGACCTCGTAGATGTTGGTAATGGTCTCGAAGAGAGGATCGTCGGGCATGTGCTTCAACGCGAACTCGCGCTGCGCCGTATAGCGCGGATCGGTATTGCGCAGCACCGCGTGGCCGTAACCAGGGATCACCTTGCCTTTGCGGAGCGTATTCAAGGCGAACTCGCTGACCTGTTTCTTGGTCGGCACCCCATCGTAGACGCGCATGATCTTCACCACCCAGCGCAGGCACTCCTGGCTGGCGAGCCCGTGGAGCGGTCCGGCCAGCCCGTTGAGCCCCGCGGAGACCGAGTAAAAGACCGAGGAGAGCGCCGAGTTGACCAGAATGTTGGTGTGCGCGCTGACGTTGCCCCCCTCGTGATCCGAGTGCAAGAGCAGATACAAGCGCATCAGCTCAACGAACCCGGGCGCCTCGATCCCCATCATGTGGGCCAGATTGGCCCCCCAGTCCAGATCGCTCCTGGGATCGATGTGGATGTCGGAGCGATAAACCCGGCGATAGATATACGCCGCGATGGACGGCAGTTTGGCGATCAAGGTCAGAGCGTCGTCGAGCATGGGCTCCCAGTGCTCGTCGCGGTGCATCCCCACGGTATAGCGACGGGCGAATTGGGACTCGCGATGCAACGCAAGCACCCCGGCCGAGAGCTGAGTCATCGGGTGAGTGTCGACCGGCAGTGACTTGATGACGTCTTTGACGTACTGGGGCAGCGGCATCCGCTTGCGCAGCTCGTCCTCGAGATCCAGCACCATCGCCTTGCTGGGCAGCTCGCCTGTCAGGAGCAGCGCCCACAGGCCGCTCGGATAGGGCTCTTCGGCCCCCGGGGGGCGGGGCAACTGCTCGCGCAAATCATCGATGGTGTAGCCGCGAAACCGGATCCCACTTTCGGGATCGAGGTGCGAGGTGTCACAGAGCATTGATTTAAGCCCACGCATTCCGCCGAGCGCCGAGTCCACCGTAACCTCACCGAGCGTTCGCTCACCGCAGTTTCGGCGCAAATTGCGGTAGCGCTCGCGCCAAAAGGGGATGCGCTCCTCCAGTGCCTCTTTCACCATTATCGACATAGATTTTCCTCCCAATGCAAAAGTATTCAGCCCAAACTTGGCGGCCCACTTCTCAATTGCGATGACTAGTATTAGCAGATTTTACAAGATAATTCACTGGCGTTCGGAGGGCGGGGGCATGGGCGGCATGTCGGGAGGCGCCTCCTCCTCTTCGGGCACCCCCACCGCCCGCGGCCGCACATACCCTTCGCCCGGGTAGTAGAAGACGGGCACATAGGGCGCCGCGGCGCGGTACTGAGCTTCGGTGAGGACATCCATCTCGCGCCACAGACGGCGCAAGATACGCTCCATCTTCTGGCGCCACCATGGCCTGAACAGGCGCCGCCGATAGGCAAGGTAGCCGGACGACGGGGACGGCTTGAGCCCCATCAAAAACGCCCCCTCGAGGGGCGAAAGATCAGACGGGTGGACCCCGAAGTAGCTCTCGGCGGCGGCCCTGATCCCATAGATCTCGGGCCCGTACTCGATGCAGTTCAAGTAAAGCTCCAGGATCCGCTCCTTGCTCAACACCCGCTCCATGTGCCAGGTGATGATGGCCTCTTCGATCTTGCGCGAGAGGGTCTTCTCCCGTGACAGGAAGAGGTTCTTGACCAGCTGCTGGCTGATGGTGCTCCCGCCGTAGACATAGCGGCGGCGGTTCAGGTTCAACCGGATGGCGCGGCCGATGAGCGTCGGGCGAAAACCCTCATGACGGAAAAACGCCATGTCCTCGGTGGCCAACGCCGCTTGCTGAACCGGCTCCGGGATCTGGTCGAGGGGCACGTAGCCGGGAGTCCCCGGGCCGACCTGGATCCCGGTGTTGACCCCTCCCTCCCAGATCTGGTGGACGAAGCTACGCCGCAGCCGGGCCGGCGAGACGTGATCGCCGAGGGTCACGGCGTGGCAACGGCTCCAGTCGCCGCCCAGGTGGAAGCGGAAGCTGTCGGGGTTGGCCAAATCGACCGTGGCCTTGAAGTCAAACCACAACCGGCCCCGCAATCGCGCACCCTCCAGGCGCGGGATGAGACCACGGGGGATGTCGCGCAAGAGGCCGTCACACGGCTGAACCGGAAATGCCACATCCAGACTCAGAGTCGGCTCCTCGCCCAACCTGCCGGCTTCAAGCCGAACATCGAAGCGCGCGTTGCCGGCGCTCAGACCATCGAGCGTGAGTTCGGCCTGACGCCGCTCCTCGTGCCAGTCGAACTCGAAATCAGCCGCGAGGGCGACGTCTTCGACCGGGAGCCTCGCTATCATGCGGTGCTCGCCCCCGATCCCATGCAGCGCGAACCTCCCCCGCAGCGAAAGCCCGGGCGAGCGACCGCGCCCCTCGGCGCTCTCGTCGCCGGTAAGTGAGGAGAACAGCCGCGGCGCGACAAGCTCCAGAGACCCACCCGCGTCGGGCGAGAGCCGCAAGACATCGCTCAATTCGGCCCCGAGGCGGGCCGGCAGGGGCCCCTCGAGACTCAGCCGTTCGACTGCCGGGAGCCCGCCCGGAGTAACCACGGCGCTGAGCGCCAGGTGTGCGGCGGGATCTCCGCCCCAGCGAAGGCGCCCCACCAGATCCGCGCGGCGCGCGCGCCCCTCCCGGAGAGCGTCCAGGGCAAAATCGACATCCTCCAGGTACAACCCGCCACCATCACCGCCTCCCTCCGGCAACAGGGCCAGTCGGCCGCGAAACACTGAGACGGCCACCGACTCGAGCTCGCCCATCAAACCGGCGATATTCTCCTGTTGCACGACAAGCAGGCGCCGCAACCGCTTCAGTCGCTCGGAGAAAGCCGCGCTACACCACAACGCATCCTCATCACAGGGGGGAGTCATGTCGGGCGCGGCGCTCGAGGGATCCGGCTCTTCGGGCTCCTTGAAAACAACCCGGTCGCCGCGCCACCCTCGCCGAGCCTCGGACACCGCATGGTCCAGCGCCGCCGGCAATCCCCGCATGTCTCTGCCCGCCCACGCCAAACCGGCCACCAAACTCGGTTCCAGCAGAAAAACCTGCAATGGGCCCATATCCCAGCGCACCTCGACCTCGGGCAGGTCGAGGGAGAGCTCGGGCGCCGCGAGACGCAAAGTCGAATCCGACAGCACAACGGCGCTGCTCTTTAGTCCCCGCCCGGACAGCACGGTCTCGAGCAGCTCTCCCCTGGCAGCCGGCAGCGCCTCCCAATCGATCTCGAACTTGGCGACGCCGAGGTGAAGCTCGACAAGAGCACGCTCGGAGGATGGCAGCGGCTCGCCAAAACCCACTTGAAGCTCTCTCAGATGGACCGCGCCCTCGCTATCCAGACGCAAGCCCCCCATCGCCAGCCCGGTGAGCCGCAACCGCTCGGGCAGCCGCGACAACATCCATGGGGGCACCATGAATGGCTGCTCGAAATCAAGCTCGAGGGCGTAGTCCCCTTCCGCCGCGAGATTCATTCGAAAGCGCCAACCAATCCTCTCGCCGCCTCCCATAACCCGCCCGGCGGCCTCGAGCGCGTACTCGAGTGTCCGGCCTTCCTCATCGACCCGCGGGAGCAGCGCGGCGCGGTCGAGCTCGAGCACCAACCTCGCCTCCCCTCGATCGCCGAGCAGGCTAAACCGTGCATCGTAGAGATCGACTGGGGGCAGGCGTTTCAGGAAGAGGGAGAGGCGCTTCAGAAGAGAGGCGCCATGAGTGCCCCCTGGTGGAGTCTCGGCGGGCATGGCGCCGGCCGGCGCGTGGCGCGCGAGGAGCGCGCGCCCCCGGGACAACAAGTCCTCAGGGTGGCGTGTGATGTTGAACGCCAGATCGACCCCCGCGGCCGTCAGCCACAAGGGGTCGCGCCGGCCGCTGATGGCGGCCGGAATGTCGACGCCGATGTTTGCCCGACCACAGGCGACCCATTCGCCGCGCTCCGTCACGAGCGCGAGCCCTTCAAGGCGCAGGTGATCCCACCCGACCGCGACGCGCTCCACTTTGGCGGTGGCCCCGAGCCGCTCCGCGGCATTATGGGTCGCTTGCATGACCGCGAGGCGCACGACGCGCACCCCGAGCAACACGCCGACGCCCGCCAAGGAGAAGAGCATCAAGGCCGCGAGCGCCATCGCCAAGGCCACGCGCCACGGAAGGCTTGGACCTTGATCATGGCGATAATGGCGAGACACTCGCTGGACCTCTCAAGGCAGATCGGGGACTGTCCGGCTCAGTCGCGCCACAAGATGTGACCACCGCCGGAGCGCGTGGAGATCCGGGTGGCGTGGGTAGCTCCGATAGGCAATATACACGAGCGGCATCAAGGCCGCCCAGGAAAACATGGCGAGGCCGAGACGAGGTTGGCGCGCGAAGCCGCGGACGACCCCCAGAACTTCGCTCAGCATCAGCTCGGGCATCTTCTGCTCGAGTACCGAACGGATGGCACCGACACTCATGAAGCCGGACTCGAGCGCCAGCCCGATGGACTCTCTCGAGAGGCCTTGGCTCATGCGCCGAATCATGTCGTAAGCCGCATTGACCGCGCCGCTCTCGGCGTGGTAGCGGCGCTGATAATTCCAGGTCCCGATTTCGTCACCGGGATCGTGGCGCCCGGCGACCGACTCGGCCAAAAAGCGCGCCGCGATCAGGCCGGCGCCGGCGCCGCTGGCGTGCGCTGGAAACACCTGACACCCGGAGTTACCCACCAGCGCGATGCCGGGCGCGGCGAGCCGCGCGTAGGCCGCCCGCAACGGGATCTGCCCCTGGCCGCCGAATTCCCTCTCACCGATCCAGTCGTTATCGGCCAGAAACTGATCCAGCATCGCTTGTCCGGATTCAACTCGGCCCGCGCTCTCGATCCCGGCCAACAACCCGACCCGATCGAGGTCTTCGGTCACATGAACCCCAACCGTGGAGTAGCCGGACTCGACCCCTAGCCAGGAGACGGCGCCGGAGGGTCCAATCCCCGCTTGCGCCAGAAACTCGCGCGCGCCCTCCGCACAAGCGACCTTGCAAACCAACTGTGCCGCCGAACAAATGTCGCCGGCCGTCGGTGGGGGGCAGTGCTCGCCCAGCAACGGCACGCGGCGCAGCAGCACCTGAGCGAGCCCACTGGCGTCGACAAACAGCCGCGCCCGAAAAGTCGCGGAGGTGTTCTCGCGTCCCCGGGCGATGATTGCGACGGGACGGCCGGAGTCGTCGCAGCGCACCTCTTTGACCGCCAGTCGCTCGAACAAATCGACTCCGGCCTCGCGGGCGAGCCTCTGGAGACGCTCGACGAGGAGACGCATGTCCACATTCAGCAAGGGGTTCGGATCCAGCTTGACCCGCGCCTCGGTGCACATATTGCGCACGGTGACGGCCCCCCCAACTTCGAGCAGCTCGGGCGGCTCGGGGGGCGCGAGGCCGGCGCGAGTGAACATCCAACTCGGGATCCCGTCCACCCAGCGTGCGCCGGCGGAGTCGAACGTGCGCTCCTCCACGAGCGCCGTCTTCAACCCACTGCGCGCCAGGAAACAGGCCGCGGCAGAGCCGGCCGTGCCCCCCCCGACCACCACCACGTCATAGCTATAATCGGAACTCACAGTCATTCACCCTCCCACTGCGGTCGGTCAACCGCCGCCGCTGCACTAATGATGACCGCCTTGACGCGCCGAGTCAAAAGACCGGGTCCCCGCCCCGGGAGACCTTGCGACCATGTTGGGCCGACTCGAGGTTCGGCCGCGGCGAGTGAGCAGAGCCCCCAAGAGCGCCACGAGCGCGCCGAGAGCCACCGCCAAGGCGCTTGGAGAGCCCTGAGCGTCGAACAGCTTGGGGATAGGGCCGATCCCCTCCGCCGTGGGAATTGCCGCGCCGTCGGCGCCGGCCCGCACGACGACGGCGACCACCAACAGGGCCCCGTTGTTTGCCGCATGGAACACTATCGCGGGCCACACGGAGCGGGCGCGGTAGGCCACCCACGCGGCCAGGAGCCCCAACGCGAAGGTGCCGAGGAAGCGATGGATTGATAGGTGGAGGAGGGCAAACAGGACCGCCGACAGGAAAATCGTCGCGGCGGGGGTGAGCGCGCGGCGAAAGGCCGACAACAGGAATCCGCGAAAAATCAACTCCTCGCAGATCGCCGGCGAGAGCGCCAGCGCGCCGAACAACAGGATGAGCCCCAGGGCCCCGTCCGGCACCCGGAACAGCTCCTGCATGCCATCGAACAACTCTTGGGGAACCGGCAGCCCGGACTGCAGCGCCTGGACGACGAACAACAAGGGCACCCATGCGCCGGCCCCCAACAGCAACGCCGCCGCCAGCGAGCGCACCGGCGGACGCGCCAGCATCAAGGTCGCGCGATAGTCGAGCCGGCGCACCCGGATGAACACCAGGGTAGTGAGGAGCAACACCCCCCAAAGTGTCGCCATTAACCCTAAAAGGGGGCGCCACGCCTGAAGCAAACCGCCCAGATAAAAGAGCAGCACGAACAGCACCCCAAACAGTGCGAGCGCCTCGCCCACGCTGGGAGCCGCCCGACCATCACCGGCGGCGAGCGCGCCACCTCCGAAAGCGGCGCGCATCGGAGAGCCGATCCCGAGCAACACCGCCTCGCGCTGAAACAGCCGCGCCGCCAAGGTCAGCGTCAAGCCGGTGTAGACCACGGTGGAGACGAGCACCAGGAACACCGCCTCGGCGCCCGCCGACCCACGCAGCAGCTCCTTGACCAACAGGGCCACATTGAGCACCGGGACGAGCGCGGCTAAGTTGGTCAGTTCGCTGCCCGGGAGCTGGGTCAGCATCACCGGCACCAGCAGCAGCAGATAGATTGGGGTGAGGTAACTCTGGGCCTCCTTGTAAGAGCGCGCCAGGACCGCCACCGTCATCATCAGAGCGCTCATCAACAACCCGAGCGCCACCACCGAGATAAAGAGTAGCCCCAAGGTTCCGGGCCCAAAGGCGAAGGTCGTTCCCTCGAGCGCCTCCCCGGCCAGCGTGACGACATGGCTGAACACCAGCACCATCGAGCCGACGTTCACCGCGGCCGCCACGAACGCAATCGCCAACACGGTCAGGAACTTGCCGGCGACAATCACCAGCGGCGAGATGGGCGCGGTCAACAGCGTCTGGAGAGTCCCGCGCTCCTTTTCGCCGGCGGTCAAGTCGACGGCGGGATGAAAAGCGCCCATCACCACGGCCAAAACGAGCAAAATGGGCAGGATGTGGCCCAGCATGTGGCCGCCCATCCGGGCCGGCGGCGCCACGTTTCGAGCCTCCGCGGCGATTGGCTCAACGTAACTCGGCGCGATCTCGGCGTGGCGCAGGCGGTGCTCCAGCTCGGCGTCGCGATAGTCGATGAGCACCCGCTCGACCCGGCTGCGAGCCAGCTCGGAGCGCCCGCGAGCGGCGTCGAACAACAGAGTCACGTGTCCCGTGGCGCCCTCGTCGAGTGCGGCTCTGAAGTCCTCGCGGGGCACGATGGCCACGTCCAACTCCCCGCGCAGCACCGCCGCCGAGAGGTCCGCAACGCCGTCCTCGGAGAGCGGAATAATCTCGAGTTCTTCAGCCTCGGAGAGGCGCTCGGATAAAGCCTCGGGAAGCGCCTCGAGAGAGAACCAGAGACGTGAGTTCATCTCCTCGAGGCTATGGGACTGCACTGTTGCCACCTGAGTAAAGACAAGCAGTAGCGCCGGATACAACAATATTGGGACCAGCACGAGGAGAACCATGGCGCGACGGTCCCGCAGCGTCTCCAGCATCTCTTTCTTGAAGATCGCGCCGACCACACGCCACTTCATGGGCCGCCCCCGCGCACCTCGAGCACCCGCAGAAAGGCCTCGGCCAGGGTGGCTCCGCCGTGGCGCGCGCAAAGCTCGCCGGCCGTCCCCTCGTCCAGTAGCCGCCCCCGGTGAAGAACACCGATGCGATCGCACAGCAGCTCGGCCTCGGCCAATATGTGGGTGGAGAAAAGGATCGCCTTGTTCCGCTCACGCTCCTCGCGGACGTACTCGATGAGGGTCTGGGCGGCCAGAATATCGAGCCCGGCGGTGGGCTCATCCAGCACCAGCACCGCCGGATCGTGAAACAACGCACGGGCGATGTTGACTCGCTGGCGTTCACCGGTCGAGAGCACCTCACACCGCCGGCAGCTGAAAGAGGTGAGATCCAGACGCGCGAGCAGCTCCTCGATGCGGCGCTCGCGTCGCGCGGGCTCGATGCCGTATAGATTCGCGAAATAGCGCAGTAGCTCGACCGGCGTCAGTCGTCTGTATAGTCCTGTGTCGCCGGTCAGATAGCCGAGACGGCGCCGCACCTCGATTGGCTCGCTGGCCGAGTCATAGCCACCGACGAGCGCCCGACCGCTGCCAGGCTGCAACAGAGTGGCGAGGATTCGCAGCGCGGTGGTCTTGCCGGCCCCGTTGGGGCCGAGTAAGCCGTACACCTCGCCCGGTGCCACCTGCAAGGAGAGATCGGAGACCGCCTCGAGAAGACCGAAACGACGAGTCAGGTGCTCAAGAGTAATGGTCAATGAGCCTTCCATGTCCCTGACATAGCGCCAGGCCGGCCACCACGTCAACTCCACCATAATCGTCGGTTCGTTCTGAGGAGCGAGCGTGTGGATTACCATAATCGTCGGTTCGTTCTGAGGAGCGAGCGTGTGGATGTGGGCACAGTTGCTCCCTCGTGGCGGGTTTACTACCCTTACAAGGGGACCGCCCGCGATTGAATGCTCTGTGGCGCGTGCCCCGAATGAACGACAGGACTGCCGATGCCGAAAATAATCGCGCTCATCACGATCTCTGTTTGCGCGCTCTTGGCGTTTCTTGCCGGGTGGTGGAGCGCTCCGGTCCTCTTCGGCCCGAGTGACCGCCCGCTCGCCGAGGAGGCGGCCCCGGCAGCCACCGCCCCGGCACCCACCGCCCCAGAGCCCGTGAAGAGCGCCGCGGGCGGCCCATTGAGCACCCTCGACCTACCTCGAGGAGAGATTCGCGGCTCACCGACCCTCGGTGCTTCGGCCCCCAAGGTGACCCTCGTGATGCTGACCGACCCGACTTGCAGCGAGTCACGGGAGAGTTCGGCTTCATTGGCGCGCCTCTTGGACGAGAACCGCGAGACGCTGCAGCTCGTCTGGAAGGTCCCGCCGCCCGACGACGAGACCGACGATGAGGTCTATCTTGCGGCCTTGGCGGCCCACCGCCAGGGCCGCTTCTGGGAGATCCACGACCTCCTCGCGGCCTCACCACCAGACGACCTGTCCACCGCGGCGATCGCGAAGTCCCTCAGCTTGAACGCAGAGCGTTTCGCCGCCGATCTCGACGATCCCATGCTCCGCAACCAGCTGAAGCGCGAGCAGCAGGCCGCGCTCGCGATCGGGGTCGAGACGCTCCCCGCCTTCTTTCTAAACGGCCAGAAGCTCAAGGGCGCGCGGCCTTACAGGGATTTCGCGAATCTCATGGGGGAGGCTTTGCTGTTCGCGGAGCAGGCGCTCGAGGCCGGCACGCCACGCGCCGCCCTGCATGAGACGCTGGCTCGGCGGCTGCATCCCGCCGGCCGCCTGTTTCACGACCTCATGATCGAAGCGCGAGAGGTACAACCCGCCGCCGCGCGCCCGGCCGGCAGAAAGCCGGTGGTCCACTCGTTCGATGAGAAAGTCCACCACGTCCCGATCGATCCGGCCGCGCCGACCCGCGGCGCGTCACAGCCAATCGTCCACATGGTGCTCTTCGCCGACTTCGCGTGCCCTTTCTCGAAACGTCTCGCGCCCACCCTGAAGCTCGCCCTGGCCACGTTCCCCGAGGACCTCGAGTTGGTTTGGTACAACCTCCCGGCGCCCGACGACGAGCGCGCTCACCTTGCGGCGCAAGCCGCGATGGCGGCCCACGGTGTCGGGCGGTTTTGGGATCTGCACGCGTTGCTGTTTGCAAACCAAGACGCCCTGGAGAGCGCCGATATCGAACGCTACGCGGCGGAGTTGGGGCTCGATTTGGCGGTCCTGCGCCGCGCCCTCGAGACGGGAGTCCATCGCGCGCGCGTTGAGAGGGATGTGGCGCTGGCCGAACGGATCGGGGTGCAGGCAACTCCCCGGATGTTCATCAACGGCCGCTCAGTCCTCGGCGCGCGCACGTTCGCCGAGATCGAGCCGTTGATCAGGGAGGAATTGGCGAAAGCCGAGCGCTTGCTGTCGCGTGGCGCCGCCCGGAGAGGGGTCTATGAGCACATCATGCGCCGCGCCGCCGCAGCGCCGTAGCCCCCACGATTATTTGACCCGGTGCCACGTCTGGGTGCGGAAAAAGGGCCCCAAGTAGCCCCGCACCATTAGCTTGTCGGGTCCGTCCAGCCAGATCCGGCAACGGTATGTGTTGCCGTTTTCGGGATCGAGGATATGACCGCCGCGCCAGTCTCGCCGGCGCTTCTCCATGTTCCACATGATAGTCATCCCTTTGATCGGCTGGTCCTTGCGTGCTCCCTCGCACTCGGTGCACAGCGGGTTCGGCCCCTCTTCCGGAGGCAGGTTCAGGAGTTTGGTGATTCGCCCCCAGAGCTTGCCGTCGCGGTCAGTGATCTCGACGTGTGACTTCGCCTTGCCGGTGTCGTCGTCGATAGTCTTCCAGACCCCCACCGGACTAGGCTCCTCGCGCGGCTCGGATTCGCTCGGCTCGGAGGCCGAAGCCCGAGTCCCGCCAAGGCCGACCGCCACCAGAATCACGACTGCGCGCAACCACATGCTGTCTCGAATCATTCGTTCCACCTCCCGAGCGACTGTCCAATCCCGCCGCACATCCGAAAAAATGACACGGAGACACAAAGTACCACAAATTGCCGGTCCGGGGGGGCCATAATCGTCGGTTCGTTCTGAGGAGCGAGCGTGTGGAGTCGCGTGCAGGTGCAAGGAAACAAGCCGAATTAGGCGGAGGCGTAGCAGCGCCTACGTCGAGCACTAATTCGGTGCAGGTGACGCCGCAGATGTGCGTGAATCCGCGCGCGAATCCCAGGATGGACCGACGATTATGGGGGTGTCTCTAGGCGGGACACTAGTGTTATTCTCGCGGTCGGCACGATGCGACCAACGCATTGGAGGAACTTTGACGAGCACATCATCCGAGTTTTCCGGGCCGGCGACCCAGCCCTCCCCAAGGGCGCGCTCCCGCTCAGGCCCCAAATTTCTCGCAGGGCTGCTGCTCGCCTCGGTGGCGTCCATGCCGGCCAACACGATCCAACTTCTGGTGGAACACCACATCATCACAGGTGAGGGCCACTGGTTGGCCCTGGCGCTCCTGCTCGCGGCGGTGGCCGGGATCATCTCGGTCGTCCTGCTGGTCAAGCTCTGGAGCCGTGCAATCGGCCTGTTGGCTTCACTCGAGTTCGCCACCGTGATCCTCGCGCTGATTATGATCGCCACCGCGGCGGGGACATTGATAAGACAACAGCTCCCGCGTGATGAGTTCATCGAGTACTACGGCTCCCTCGCCACAACGATGCTGTCGCTGCATCTTGACGACCTCTTCAGGAGCTACTGGTTTGCCTCTCTGCTGGGACTCCTGGGAGCCAGCCTCCTTGCAACCGCCGGACTGCGGATAGCCGACCTGCGGGCCGGCAAGAGGCGCCTGCACAAGCAGGCCGGTTTTCTGCTCCTGCACCTCGGGATCGTGGTGGCGCTTTTGGGCGGGTTGGTTTCGCGGATTGGAGGCGACAAGGGGGTTACCGAGCTGGTCGAAGGGATGACGGCTGACCGCTATCTCCGCCGAACCACACGTCCCGGCGGTGAGATGAGTGCCCCACTCGGGTTTCAGGTGAGGCTCGATGAGTTCAATCTCGAGTTCTACGACCCCGAGTACAGCACTTATCTCGTGCGCTTCACCGGGCGCCAGAACCCCCTGGGCCATAACGAGGTCGAGTCGATCGCCGCGCTCACGACCGACCTGGGCGACCGACGGCTGTTCGGTCAGAGGTATGAGATCGAGGTCGTCGACTTCTTCCTGCCGCCGAGCATCGCCCAAGACTCCACTCCGCACGTCCTGATTGTTGACGGGCACCGCATCCCGGTCACTCCCGGGAGCGAGGTTGAGCTCGACGACGACCTGACCATCGAGGTGCTTCGTTTCTTGCCTCACTTCCAATACGACATTCAGTCGCAGCGCGCCTTGTCACGCTCCAAACGCCCCGACAACCCTGCGCTCTATGTGATCGTTCGCCGCCGCGGCGTCGGCGAGGCGCTCTACCGATCCTGGCTGTTTGGGGGGCGCCGACACGCCCTACCTGAGACACACCCCGCGAGGAGCGACAACGAATGGGCCGGGCGGCTGGCTTACGAATACGCACGACCGAGCATCACGCTCGAGATCCGCGACGGGGAGTATCAAGAACAAATAACGCTGCAGATGGGGGAATCCCGCGCGCTTGTCGATCTCGATCCATCCTACGCCGTGTCGTTCAACCAGAAAGGCGACCGCATCAAGCAATATCACAGCACGGTGACCATCATCGATGAAGGGCGAGAGGTCCTGTCGCGGGCGCCGCTTAGCGTCAACCACCCCATCCGTTACGGCGGTTACCATCTCTATCAGAGCAACTACCGCTGGTGGGATCTCTCCTACTCCGGGCTGATGGTGGTTCGAGACCCCGGCCTGTGGATTGTCTACGCCGGCATGGCGATGATGCTCGCCGGGTTACTGGAGGCCCTCTACTTACGAGGCCGGCGACGAAAACGTGGCGCGCTCGAGGCCCGAACGAATGAGGTCCCGGGAGAGGAGACCGTGGCGCCATGACGACGACGCTTCACAACCTGTTTGCGATCTCGCCGTTCGTGGTCATCCTGCCGTTTGTCTACGCGGCGGCGATTCTCTTCGAGCTCGGATCGGGAGTGGTCCGTCTCGTGACATGGCGCCGCGGTGGCGAGCCGCACGACGCCCGCCTCTCGGCCGTCGCCAACGCGCTCTTCTGGGTGGCGCTGATTCTCTCGCTGGCGGCAATCACCGAGCGCTATGTCGAGGCAGGACGGCCGCCTTTCAAGACCTTGTTCGAGTCTCTGATCCTGTTTGCCGCCTCCACCAATTTGATCTACGTGATCGTCTCGCTGCGCTACCGCCATCCGCTGCTGGGCGCGCCGGCGGGGCTGTTGCTGCTTGGGATCTGCGTTCACGCGGCGCGCAAGGTGGACATCGAGATTGTCGATCTGCCGGCGGCGCTGCAGAGCGGATGGTTCGTACCCCACGTCGTGGTCTACTTTCTGGGGTACGGCGCGCTGGCGCTCGCCGCCGTGGCGGCCGCTTTGCACCTCGCGTTTCCGCGGTTCGAGCTATGGTTCAGGAGCCGCAAAGGCGCGGTCCGCCGAAGGCTCGATCATGTCATGCACCAGCTCAACGTCTTCGGCTTCCTGATGATCACGCTTGGGCTGTTCGTCGGCGCGTGGTGGGCCAAGGAGGCCTGGGGCGACTGGTGGTCATGGGATCCCAAGGAGAACTGGTCGCTGGTGACCTGGCTGGTTTATGCGATCTACCTGCACCTGCGCCTGCTGTCGGGGTGGTCGGGCCGCCGCCTGGCGGTGGTGACCCTGGTGGGCTTCGCGGCGGTGCTGTTCACCTACCTGGGGATGCACCTGCTGCCCACCGCCGACATGTCGGAGCACGTCTACCAGTAGGCTTGTCGACTACAGAGTCGCATTTGCCGCCGCACATGACAGGCAAACGCCCCTCCTCACGCGCCTTGAAACCATTAATATCAGAGCCTTACGGATTGCGGAATTGCGCCTCCCCTATCCGATTTACTACCATCGCGTTCGCAAGCCGCAATGGCCGGTTGGCCTGTGGCAAGATTTTTTTCAAGGAGGGATGGACATGAAAAAGCTACTTCACTCAAGCTCACTAGTTCTCGCCCTGATGTTTTCATTTGCGCTTGTGGTCGGATGTGCGGACGACGGCACCACCCCGACTCCGAGCCCGGACGTGGTTGATGGCCCGGACACCACCGACCCCGACCCTGACGTCACCGATCCGCCGGTGGGGCTCAACATAGTCGAGACGGCGGTTGAGGCCGACGACTTCGACACGCTCGTGGCCGCCGTGGTCGCCGCCGAGCTGGACGCCACCCTCGCCGGCGACGGGCCCTTCACGGTCTTCGCCCCCACCGACGCGGCCTTCGACGAGCTGCCCGCAGGCGCCCTCGACGCGCTGCTCGGCGACATCCCGGCCTTGACCGA
>PWKZ01000168.1 GCA_003559575.1 Bradymonadales bacterium
AATCCTCCACCGCGTCCGTGGACCGAGGGGAGTGAGGCGGGTGCAGGTGCAAGGAAACAAACCAAATCGAGCGGAGGCAAACGCAGCGCCTACGTCGAGCATCGATTTGGTGAAGGTGACGTCGCAAACGTGCCCGAATCGCTTCCCGAATCCCGGACAAGGGTGGATGATTGAGGTGAGGGGCACTTTGCGGTGACCGCCCTGATGGGTTAAATTAGTAGACTCAAAGCGTTCGGGAAATAACCCGTGCGCCCCCAAGTTTTGTCGAACCGTCAAGAAAAGGAGAGAGAGCATGCCTTTTACCCTCCCCGAACTACCGTATGCGAAAGACGCGCTCGCGCCCCACATCAGCGCCGAGACTCTCGAGTACCACTACGGCAAGCACCACCAGACCTATGTCACGAAGCTAAACGAATTGATCGCCGGATCCGCCCATGAAGGCAAAGACCTCGTCTCTCTCGTGCGCGCGAGTGAAGGCGGGATCTTCAATAACGCGGCCCAGATCTATAACCACACCTTCTACTGGAATTGCATGAAGAGTGGTGGTGGCGGTGTCCCGAGCGGCGCGCTGGCCCAACGGATTGAGACCGACTTCGGCTCGTTCGATTCATTCCGGCGCGAGCTGACCCAGGCCGCCGTGACTCTGTTCGGATCGGGCTGGGCCTGGGTCGTTTTGGATGACGGCCGCATCAAGATCGAGCAAGGCCCCAACGCCGCGACCCCGATCTCCACGGGCAAGACGCCGCTGTTGACGATCGATGTGTGGGAGCACGCCTACTATATCGATTTCCGCAACGCGCGCCCCAAGTACGTCGAGACTTTCCTCGATCACCTCGTCAACTGGGAGTTCGTGGCCGGAAACCTTTAGCCTACGGGCTAGTTGGCGCCGTGCCCCTCAACCGAGGCCAGGGCGGATACGAGGCAAACGGGATCCAATGCGGATTGAAGTACGCCAGATTCTCGCGACCACGGGATTCTTTCGCAGCTTGAGCGAGCAGTCGCTCGACCTCTTGGCCGACATCGGGCGGCTCGTTCACTTCAAACAAGGCCGAACAATCTTCCATGAAGCGGATCCGTGCCCCGGGGTCTACGCCGTCAAGTCGGGGGCCGTGCGCATCTTCAGGCTCGCGCCGAGCGGCAAGGAGCACCTCCTCCACCTGGCCGAAGAGGGCCATACGTTCGCCGAGGTGGCGGCCATCGGACGCTTCGCCTGTCCCGCCAACGCAGAAGCGCTTGAAGACACAGTCTGTGCGCTGCTTCCTCTCAAGGAATTCCTGCACCTACTAGACAGCGACCACCAACTTTGCCTCCAACTGATCTCCAGCATGGCCCAGTGGGTCCGCCAACTGATCGGCCTGATGGAGGACATCGTGCTGCGCGACGCCGCCGGGCGACTCTCGCGCCACATCCTCCGCTCGGCGGAGGCGAAGGGCACGGACGACTTCTCTCTTGCCATGCGAAAGAAAGACCTGGCCTGCCACCTGAACCTGACGAGCGAGACCTTGTCGCGCACGCTGCGCCGGTTGGCGGCCCAAGGGCTCATCGAGACCACCTCCCATCAACGCCTGCGCGTCCTGGACAAAGCCGGACTCCAGGCGATAGTTGAAGGCTAGTATTGGCAAGTCTATGGTTCAGCCCTCCGGTGGCGCTCGCCCCCTTGGAAGGAGTCGGCGGCCCCTCCTTGCTCGGCGCCATCGCCCGACTGGGAGGCGTGGGGCTGCTCTGTGCGCCGTTTTTGCGGGTCTTTTCGGAGCCGCGCGGCGGTGGGCCAAGGCCGCTCTTCAGCGCCGGCGATTTCGCGCGGCTCACTAGACGTCACGGATCCATGGACCACTCAGTCCAGCTCCTGGGCGAAGACCCGCGGCGGATGGCCCGGGCGGCGCAAATTCTCGTCGATAACGGTGTCGAGGTGGTCGATCTCAACTTTGGCTGCCCATCGCGCCAGGTGACACGCAAAGGCGCCGGTGCCGCGTTGCTCAAGTCCCCTCCGAAGATCGCGGCCATCGTGGCGGCGGTGCGCGAGGCGGTGCCGGTCCGGGTGACGGCCAAGATCCGCCTCGGTCTCCGCGACCCGGCCGAATCTCAGCCGATCGCCGCGGCGATCGAGTCCGCCGGCGCCGAGGCCATCACGGTCCACGCCCGCACCCTGGAGCAAGGCTACCGCCCGCCGGCCCACTGGGAATGGATCACTCGGACGGTCCAGGCGCTGACCATCCCGGTGATCGGCAACGGCGAGATCTGGACCGCCGAAGACGCGCGGCGGATGCTCCTCGAGACGGACTGCGCAGGGGTCATGATCGGGCGCGGCGCCCTTCGCAACCCTTGGATTTTTCGCCAGCTCGAGGAGCTTCTGGCGGGCCGCCCAATTACCTCGCCCGACATCGTCGAGTACCACCGATTCCTGAAGGACGTGGTGGCGAGTCTCGAAGACGAGGTGCACACCGCGGCCGCCCTCCCCGGCCGGATCAAGGAGGTGGTCAATTACCTCGGCGCGCTCCTCAATGACCGGGGCGTTTTCCGCCGCAAAGTGCTGCGCGCCCGCAGTCTCGAGGAGATTCGCCACCATATCGCGAATCTCGATCCGCACCTCGAGGTGATGCAGGACCACCGCGCGCGGTCCGGAGCCACCCCATGAACCCGAGCCGGACAGCCCTGGCGCTTCTGTTGCCGGCGCTGTTGGGGACCGCGCTGTTTTTAAACACCCTCTCCAACGAATTCGTGCTCGACGACATCCCCGCGGTGGTAGAGAACCGGGCGGCGCGCTGTCCGATTGATCTCTCCCAAATCGTCACCACCAACTACTGGGGCGACCGGCCGGACTACGAACACCTGACCATCTATCGCCCGCTGACCACCTTGAGTTACGCGCTCGGAGACTGCATCCACGGCCCACGCCCCGCGGGTCATCACGCCACCAATGCAACACTCCACGGGATCATGACGGCGCTCGTGACGGCGCTCGCCTTGATGCTGTTTCGGCGCACCCTCCAAAACGGGCGATCCGCTCTCGCCGCCGCCTTGGGCAGCGGGCTGCTGTTCGCCGTTCACCCGATCCACACGGAGGCGGTCGCCGGGATCGTCAACCGCGCTGAATTGCTCGCGGCGATTTTCGTCTGCGCGTTCATGCTGGCGGGCTTGAAATACCGCGGGGCCGGGATGCGGGCCAAACCGCGCTGGGCCGTTGCCGCGACCGGGCTCTTCACCCTCGCGTTGCTCTCCAAGGAGAACGCCGTCACGGCGCTCCCGATGCTCCCTCTGATAAATCTCGCGACCGCGATCGCGGAGACCAGGAGAGCCTCTCTCCGCGCCCTGCTGGGAAGACGCGGTCTCCTGGCCTCCTGGCCGCTAATACTCTCATGCGGTGCCGTGCTGATAGGCTACCTGGCCCTCAGGACCGCGTTTCTGCCGGCGACTCTCAGCGGCGCGGTGCCGCCCTTCGACAACCCGATAGTCGAGACCACGGGGCTAATCCGGCTGCTCTCGCCCTTCGTGGTCTATTTGCAGGCGCTCACTCTGCTCTTCGCGCCCTACGGGCTCTCGGTGGACTACACCGCGTTCGCGCTCCCCACGGCGACCGGGGCGCTCGACCCCCGCGCCCTGGCGGGGCTCGGGCTCTTCCTGCTGACAATCGCAACAGGACTTGTGGCGGCGCGGCGAAGGCCGGACGTGGCGCTCGCGATCGCCTTGTTCTTGGCGGCCTACTCGGTGGTGAGCCACCTGGCATTCCCGGCCACGGTGATCTTCGCCGAGCGGCTCCTCTATCTCCCCTCGGTCGGTTTTTGCCTGCTCGCCGGCAGCGCGTTGTCCGAAGCGCTCGCCCGCGCACCGCGCGGTGTGCCCCGCGCGCTGGTGGTTTTCCTGGGGCTCGCGACGCTTCTCGGGGGCGCCCTGATTACTTTGGCGCGCAACGCCGAGTGGCGCGACGAAGCGACCCTTTTTGCCCACTCGCTGGCCCGCACACCGGGAAGCTCGCGGCTGTGGAGTAACTTCGGCCTCCAACTGGCGCGGCAACAACATCTCGAAGCAGCGCGCAACGCATTTGAACGTGCGGTCGAGATCGATGAGCGCAACTTCGCCGCCTGGAGCAACCTGGCGGCGACCGAATTGCAGCTCGGCGAATACGGGGCCGCCAAGAACGCCGTCAGGGCGGCGCTCACAAGGAAACCAGACCACGCCGGAGCGTTGTTGACCCTGTGCAGGCTGCGCCTGGCCGATGAGCGCCGGCCGGAGGCGCTTTATCCTTGCCGCGCGGCGGTGGAGCGCGCTCCCACCCACCTCCCGGCGCGCTTCAGCCTGGTCCTCGCCCTGTTGAACGCCGGCCTGAGACAAGAGGCTCTGGGAGAACTCAGCGCCATCGAGCGCGACTTCCCACACTCGCGGGAGGCGGCGTGGTTCACGAAAAAGATCCGCCAAAAGCTCTCGGACCCTGATTATGGGGGATTGGGGCTTTGACTCCCTCGGGGGGCTTGGCCTACCCTAGCCGCGCGAGAAGCTCTTGCCCTTGGGAGGGTGGGAGCGCGCACCCTCACCCTACCCTCGCGCAGGAGGACATCAGATGCTTTTTGCCGGCAAGCGCATTCTCTTGACTGCCCTGGCTCTCCCGCTCGTCGCAGCCCTGGGCGCCTGCGACTCGGATGAGACGACTGTCGTTCGCGGCGGGAGTTACCTGCTCGAACTCACCGACTGCCAGGGCTTCTTCGGCGCTCCCAACGAACACAGCGGCATCGGTGAAGAGTCCTGTAGCTCGGTCTGCGTCTGCGCCGAAGGCGAGTTCGCGCCCCACTATGACGAGACGTTCATTACCTCGTTGCGCGAGTGGGAGCTGATTAACCCTCCAGGCGAGCTCACCGAGGATCCCTACCTGAATCCGGATGACTACCCGCGCCGAGACGACGAGTTCTGCGGTGTCATCGTGGAGGACCGTGAGAAC
>PWKZ01000076.1 GCA_003559575.1 Bradymonadales bacterium
CTTACCCGCCCAGCGTCTGAGGGCCCCATCGCCACCTCAACCCGGTACGCCAAGGTCGTCTCGGCGTGCCGCTGGCGCTCGGTGTGAAGCGCCTCCGATTCGTCGGCAAACCGCTCTTTCGGGTATCGCTCGTAATGTGCGCTAATGGCTTGCTCTTGATGGTCATCCGGGCCGCGTGCGAAACGGGCGAAATGCAGCGCCATGAAGATGAGCCCGAACGTCGCGAGCGGACCCCAGAAATAGGGGGGCGGGCCATAGGCTCCCATGTCCCCGAGGGCAAGGGTGGCAAACATCCCGGCGATAATCGTCGTCGCCACGGGGTTGTCGATTACGTTTTCGAATGCGTCGTCAATGAATTTCGGCATGGATACCTCGATGAGGGTAATGTTTGTCCCAGTCGGCCCGAAGGAATAATCGGCCGGGGGCCTGCAAACTGAACCCCGGACAACGGGGCTATGCCCGTTGATGGGAGGAGGATGGGTTTTCGAGAGGCTCACCCCGGCTGGCAGCCGGCAAAACAGCGGAAGGTTTGATCCCGCTGGGCTATCTCGTCTCAGCTAGCTGTGAAAACCTCATCCTGCTCGGAAATTTTTAGAGGCCAGGAAAATTTTCTGGTGTGGGGGTAGGTAGGGCGACATGCGCGGTTCTATGCCCACAGGTGCCCCCGCCCCTGGGCGCCCCCCGGGGGGCTACCGGGAGATCGTACTCACCAGTTGCACGCTCGGACCCGAATGGTTGTGCTTATAGCTACGAGCGGATTCGTGATCCGCCGGTTGATTTCTTGTACGTGTCTCGTTTTCCCCTTAAATTCCGATACTTGTGAGGCCTAACAATTGCGTCAAGATCGGTCATGGACCACTGGTGGACCACAATGAGCAGAAGGTCGGGGACCAGCTGCCCTTCTGGTGGCCTACTCGTCTTCCCGGTCGGCGTTGCCGTCGATCACCGGGGAACGGTTCCGCAGCGCTTCCAGATGGAGGGCGCCCAGGTTAATTTCGATTGAGGCACCCCGCTGCTCTCCCCAGGAATCGGCGTTCATCCGGGCCGCCATCCACTTCCTGAAGTCAGAGCGTAGCTTCGCGCCGGGCACCTCGCTCGGGTCGCGGACACCATCAGCAATGGCGAGACCCTCCTCCACCAGGGCGTCGGCGGCGGCCTGCCGTGCTTGCCGGTACCTTTCCCGCCGGATGGAGGCGTTGCACCAGGCGCTGAGTACCGGCCTGCTGATGCCCAGATCGCTGGCGATATCCTTGAGACTCCGACCGGATGCCACATTGTCGAAGATGAAGAGCTCTCCCCCGGCCTTGCGGATGGTGGCGTGGGCCCGCGCGGTGATCGTCTTTCCTGGCATGTTTCAGTCCTCAGTGTGGTCGTCGGGTGCGGGCGGGGCGTCTCGCGCGCCCGAACGGGTCCGCCGGAGGGTTCCCGCCATTCCCTCGCAAAGCGCCAGGGGGGCGCTCCCTGTTCAGCCCCTCTCGCATCGTGATACCGGGCGCAACGGGTACAGGGAACAGTCATGCACCGTGCACGCCTCCACCTGCGCCCGCCATGTCCCAGTGCCCCCCACCGGGTCGTAAATGCATTCCCGGCACTTGGCGTTGATCGCCCCCCGCATGGAGGGCTTGCGGTGGTTGGTGTTGCTGCCGAATTGGCCGCTTTCTCGACCTCTGGCCGCACCAATCGGATTGGGTGGATGGATGTTCATCAGTCGTTCCTCCGCGGCGGGGGCGGCGGCGGCAGCAACCAGGAAGCACGCACACTGCCGACCTTGGCGTACTGCGACACCCGGTCGCGGGTCTCGATCATGCGATCTCGGATTCCCGTGAGCGTGGTGACCAGACTCTCGGCGAATGCGATTTTCATCTCCATGTCGCGGATGTCCCAGTCGAGCCACTGCTCCTCCTTACGGAGCTGGCGCTCGTACTCGCTCTCGTGGGCGGTGTCGGGCTTGGTTTTGGTTTTGGTCTTCGTAGCCATCAGTTCTGCCTCGTCGTCAGTTCGGTTGCGGTGGAATGCCGCGCGGGTGGGGGTTGGCTACGCGAGCCATGAGTTTTGGGGGTCGCTCCAATCGGCGTGCGTATCGGGTATCAGGCTAGACCCCCCTCCGCTACCCGTCACACCGTCACAACCCGCGCTGTTGCTGGATTTCGAGCCGTTTGTATCCGTCACACCCGTTTTCTGTTGTGACGGATGTAAATCATCTGAAACCCGCGCCGTTGCTAGGTTGTGACGGTGTGACGGATAGGCAGGGGGTTCTTGGGGCAGGTAACGTTTCCATGCGGGTTCAAGGCTCTCGCGCTTGTATCCCTTGGCGGTTTCCTTTCCGACGCGCACCGTACCTGGCGTGACCCGATATCCCTTTAGAAGTCTCGACACCTGTTGGCTTTTGATCCAGCGGTCCCAATCGCGTGCGCGGTAGTTGTACTCAGCCCAAGGCGAGTCCTCGAGCTTGACCAGGCGTTCAATCAGGTTCGTGGTGAAGATTGCCGTCTCGTTGGGCCTCATCACCTCGCGGATGTCCGTCAATAGCTGGAGCGCCCTGGAGGGCTCTTTCTCATCCACGCTGCCGGAAAGGGCAGCGCGCGCCTTGGCAGGCCAGTGCCCCCCGGCCACCTCCGCGACCGCGAACAGGGGCCGCCATTTGTCCGCCAGCCGGTTGAGCACACGCTCAGGGAGATCGGGGTCGGCGTTGGCGATGGCGCTTGCGTGGTCCTGGGTCCAGCGGGCCAGTTTGCGTCCGAGTTCGTGCAGGGCAGCCTGATGCTTGCGCTTATCGAAAACGACAGTCCCCGCGACTTCCTCCTCGGTCGCGCGCTCCAGGGTGATCACTATGGATCGGCTCACCGTGGTTGGGGGCAGTTTCTCTACGATCTTGATCCCGGCCATCGCCACCGGGCTGTGCGTGGTGAACAGCCGAACGTCGTAGTCGGGCGGGACGCACCGCGCCACACTTCCGTGCGGCTCCCAACCGTTGTTGATTGCCGCGAGCAGATCGGAGTCCTCTTGGATAAAGACATCCACCTCGTCAATCAGAAAGGTTGGCTTGTACTTCTCCGCGAGCCGGAAGAAGGGCGCCGTCTTCATTAGTTCCACCAGCATTCGTCTTGTCACGAGGTTGCCGACCATATGCGCAAGCAGCAGAGTCTTGCCGCACTCCGCATCCGGCGCCGTGATCAGCAGACGCGGGGTGTGGCTGAAACGGTTGAAGAGATAAACATGCGCGCACCACAGTGCGACCATGTCGGCATCGGTGCCGCGCATGACCATGTGGCGGCGAATGGCGTCGGCCACCGCGTCGAGCACCTCAGCGCCCTCTACTGGGGTCTCCCACGGGGTGGGTTCCGGGAGCATCACCTCGCTACCTTGTCCTTCGACATCCTCCTCGAAGGAGCGTGCCTTGGCGACTTGGGTGTCCAGGGTACTCATCCGCACCCCGAGCGCCTTCGCCCTATCCTCGCGCAGCCGGTCATACTCAAGCGGTGAGAGTTTGGCGAGTTCCGCCACAGCAGTATTGAGATCCTCGCCGCCGCGCCATGTCCACCCCGCATCGCGCGCCTTGGCGAACAAGGTTCTGATGGTGACCCCGCCATCGGTACCGAACCCACCCCAGCGGCCCGAGACGCAGCCCTCGGTGTACTTCGAACCGGTGGCGCTCCATTCGTCCATCAGGGCCATGCCCTCGCCGCCGGGGACCACGGAATGGACCGCCATCAGCACCGCGAGCCAGTCGCTGTATTCCATGTCGGGATCAAGCGCGAGCAGGGCGGACTGGATCTCATCGATGTTGGGAGGTACCTGCCCAGTGGGCATCACCTCTCTCCGCTCACGGACTACCGGCGGAAAAAGTGCTTTCGCCTCCGTCCATGCGATCGGGGGTTGCCCCGACTTGCGAATCACGCGGACGAGGTGCGGGTGATCGGGATCCTTTTGGTGGAAAAACCCCGGCAGACGCAACACCCGCGCGCGGTCCTTGGCGTTCGGATCGGATCCATACTCGTCCACGAGGCGCTGCTGTACCGGCTCGAACTGGTCCAGCGGCATCCCGTCCACGAGCACGTAGCGGTGGTGTTTGCCGGGTGAAGACTCCACCACGATGTGCGGCTCCACCGGCAGTTCTGGCTCGCCACCGCGATCGGCTTCCTGAAACACCGTGCGGATCCGCGTGACGTTCTCTTTCAGTCGGCCGGTGCCGTCCGTCTCGTTCACGGTCACGTAGACGCCGGCTCCCTGCCGGTTCAGCGCGGCCAGCGTCTCGGCGTGCTCGTCCAGGCTGCCGATCAGCACCCGCGCCAGCGGATCCGGCCTCGGCTTGTTCTTGCGGTCAGTAAACGTCTGGAACGTGAACTTTTCGGCAGACGGGTCCAGGGTCTTCAGGAAGCCTCTGCCCTGATCGAAATCAGGCTTCAGAGCGTGCCCCTGGCTTTCTGCCCCCGTGGTATTATTGTTGTTGAGGTTGCCCGCCTCACCCTTCCCGGCCCCGCCTGGTCTGCCAGTGTCGGGGCCGCGCTTTGCATCACGATTCGCCATCGTCGCCCCCTCCGTTCATCAGCGGACCCGGCGCAGGCGTGTAGTCGCCCTCGCCCACGATGGCCGTGGTGAGTCCATGCAGCCGCCAGCAGGCGCCCAGCACCAGCTCCTGGAGTGCTGCGCGACGGTAGGGGCTCATCCTCTCGGCCTCGCGCTCCTCGCACCGGAGGTCGTCCTCGAGCAGGATCTCTACCCCCACGCGGATCGCGTTGGGGAGAGCTCGCAGCTCATCGCGGTGCGACAGCGCGCGCCGGGCGATGACGTCGGGGTGTTGTACGAGAGGGGCCGTCATGCCGCACCACGATGCAACTTGCGCTCGCGTTGCAGTCGCCGCTCGGTGTAATCC
>PWKZ01000172.1 GCA_003559575.1 Bradymonadales bacterium
AAAGCGCCCGCAGAGCGGGCGCCGCTGGGGGAGGGGCCCCACAGGCTCCGCCGGTGGGGAGGGGGGGCGCGGCCCCCCCGTGTAAACAGAACGCGGCCCCCCCGTGTAAACAACGGAGGTGATTGATGTCGGAGAGAGATGAAGGGGGGCGGCATGACCGACGAGAGTCCATCAGCCACGGGGAGCGAGTGACACTTCTCAGGATCGCCAGGGACAGCCTCGAGTCCTGGGTGCGTCACGGTGAGCGGAGCGATTTGATCCACGCCCGCGATGAGATGACTCTGCGCCTTCGGCGCCCCTCCGGATGTTTTGTGACACTCCACAAACGGGGGCGTCTGCGTGGCTGCGTCGGCGACATCCAACCTGAACGACCGCTCTACCAAGTGGTAAGGGAGCGAGCCATCTCGGCCGCCTCCCACGACAGCCGTTTCCCCCCGGTGACCCCCGACGAACTCAACCAAATCGACATCGAACTCTCGGTGCTGACGCGACCTCGCCGGGTGTCCGGCCATCAAGAGATAGAACTCGGTCGCCACGGGATAATAATGACCAAGGGATCGCAGCGTGCCGTGTTTCTGCCGCAGGTGCCGCTACAGCAGGGCTGGGATGTGAACGAGACTCTCGACCAGCTCGCCCGCAAGGCCGGCCTCTCTGAGAACGCCCGGCACGACGGATCGACGCTGGAGGTTTTTGAAGCCCTGATCCTCAAAGAGGACTCGACGGAGGAAGTTTGACTCAACAGCGCGCGCCACTTGTCACCATCGACGGCCCGGCGGGATCGGGCAAAGGCACTGCCAGCGCGATTCTGGCCGACCGTTTCGACCTCACCCTGATCGAGACCGGCGCCATCTATCGTGCGCTGGCGCTCACGGCGCTCAGAGAAGGGATCGCCCTCGACGACGAGGCCGCTTTGGCGAAGGTGGCCCTCAGTCTGCCGATCACCTTCCGCCGCGAGGGGGGGCTCAACCGTGTGTTGCTCGACGGGGAGGACGTGACCGCCGCAATCCGTCACGAACAGGTGGCCGCCGGTGCGTCGGCAGTCGCCGGCCTACCGCAAGTGCGCGCCGCCTTGCTGGACACCCAGCGGCGTCTGGGCGGCAGAGGCGGGGCAGTCGCCGAAGGGCGCGATGTGGGCACGGTGGTCTTTCCGGATGCCGAGGTGAAGTTCTTCCTGTCGGCCGATGAGCATGAGCGCGCGCGACGGAGGGTGCTTCAACTCCGTGAAACCGGCTTGGAGGCCGACGAAGCAGAGGTGCTGGCGGGTATCCGGGCGCGCGATCAGGCCGACAGCGGCCGCGCCGTGGCGCCACTAAAGGTGCCGCCCGACGCGATCATGATCGACTCCACCCACCTCGGGGCCGAAGAGGTGGTCGAGATCATGGCGAAGCACTTGAGAGAGTTTGAGGGAGAGGCCACGCGCCGTTACACCACCGAGCGCCGGGCGATGGTCGAGCAACAGCTCATCGCGCGAGGTATCCGGTCGAAAGCCGTGCTGAGCGCGATGGGCACTGTCCCAAGGCACGAGTTCCTCGACCCATCCGAACGGGAAGCGGCCCATGGCGACCATCCTCTACCGATCGGGCACGGCCAGACCATCTCGCAGCCATACATCGTCGCCTACATGACCGAACTCCTCGAACTCACGCCCACCTCCCGGGTCCTCGAGATAGGCACGGGATGCGGCTACCAGACCGCGGTCCTCGCCTTCATTGCGGCCTCCGTCAAGACGATCGAGATCGTGCCCGATCTCGCCCGCCGGGCGCGGGCGGTGTTGGATCAATTGGGTTGCCGGAATATCAGCTACCGCATCGGCGACGGCCGCCACGGATGGCCGGAGGCAGCGCCGTTCGACGCCATCATCGCCGCCGCCGCGCCGCCGTCGATACCGGACACCCTGATAGAACAACTCGCGCCCGGTGGACGCCTGGTGCTGCCGGTGGGGACCTCCACCCAGGACATCGTCCGCCTCACCCAAACCCCAAAAGGACTCCGGCGCGAAAACCTCATCGCCGTCCGGTTCGTCCCGATGATTTAGGTTGACAGCAGCGTGGGGGATGAGCTAAACGCTTTCCCCGCTGAGGCGGTAGGGCCGCTAGCTCAGTTGGTAGAGCAGCAGACTTTTAATCTGTTGGTCATAGGTTCGACTCCTATGCGGCTCACTTCGCCAGTCCCCATCGTCTAGCCTGGCCCAGGACACCGGCCTTTCACGCCGGCGACGCGGGTTCAAATCCCGCTGGGGACGTCAATGCACGAGGCTGAACATCCTCGTCCAATCACTCGCCCACCAGATTACGAGCGCCTTGCCCTTGACGCTCTCCAAAGGTACGAGCCCCCAGTAGCGGCCGTCGCTGCTGTTGTCGCGATTGTCCCCGATGCAGAACACGGACCCCTCGGGGACCTCCACCTCCGGCCAGTGGGGGTTGTCGGCTTGGGCGCCGAAATACATGCAATCGCCGTGAAGGAGCGGTGAGCACCGCGGCGCGGCTTTCGGCCAGTCGGGCGCCCCCACACAAGGCGCCCGATGGTGCTGGGTGACATAGCCGTATCGCCCGACCCGCTCGAACTTGACCTGGCAGTTACACGGATCGTTTCTCGGATCGTTGCAGGTCATCCCGAGCCAAATCTGGGGCGGGCCGACTAGACCTCCCATCAGGGCGGCCAGGAAGTCGGGCACCCGCTCCTCGCGCTGATCGACATTGGGCGAGATGGGCAACGAGAACTGCGGCTCCCCGTTCACATAGAGCCGATATCCCTCCATGCGAACCCGATCTCCAGCTACGGCGACCACCCTCTTGATGAAGTCCTTGCCATGCTCGGGGCCGGGCCCCGGGTACTGGAAAACCACGATCTCGCCACGCTCGGGCGTCCGCCAGTCGAAAAACCTGATCCGGGTCCACGGGATTCGCACACCATAGATGAGCTTGTTGACGAAGAGATGATCGCCGACCCGCAGGGTCGGGATCATCGATCCCGTCGGGATTTGAAATGCTTCGAAGAAAAACGCACGGATGAAGAGCGCGATGAACACCGCCACCAAAATGCTCTCGGCATACTCTCTGATGGCCGACGGGCGGTAGGCGCTCAAAGGCCCCTCCAGGAGAGCATCGAGTTCAGCTAACCTCTGCTCGAGGCGATCGCGCGAGGTCGCCCGCGAGCGCGCCGCCGCGCGTAGCTCCAACGCCTCCCGACGGGCCTCGCTCAACAGCTCCGAAGGTATCTTGCGCCGCCCACGTCGGGTGATCCGCAGCACTTCGCGCGCGAGCCGCCGCGACACTTTGCGCACCTCGCGAAGCGACGCCTGGCGCCGATCTGCGCCGCTCTTGCGTTGCCTGACTCCCACCA
Source organism: Bradymonadales bacterium (assembly GCA_003559575.1). GTDB lineage: Bacteria > Myxococcota_A > UBA9042 > PWKZ01 > PWKZ01 > PWKZ01. Next base: position 3,343 of record PWKZ01000172.1, read on the forward strand.
AAACCCTCCTCAAAAGCACATCTCACCACCCGCACGGGTTATATCAGGGGCGAAGCCTCACCGCCACTCCGGGGGAGCCCGTCCATAATCGTCGGTTCGTTCTGAGGAGACCCGCTAAGTGGAGGCGCGTGCATGGGCCAGGAAACAAGCCGTTCTTAGGCGGAGGCCAACGCAGAGCCTACGTCGAGCACTAATTCGTCTGCAGGTGACGCCGCAGATGTGCGTGAATCCGCGCGCGAATACCAGGATGGGCCGACGGTTATGGTGGGACATTAGGGGCTGGACAGTTGGCTCCCCGAATGGCAGGATTTTGCGTTAGTCAGTTCGCATCCAGAGACCCAGTTGCCGGATGCGATCTGTCAGCGGTCAGCAATCAGCCAAGCTACTGGAATCACGGGGCCTGAGCTGATAGCCGATCACCTGCGGGATCCGGGCTTTCTGGATGGGAACCAGTTAGCCACGGGCTCGCTATTGGATTTCCGGAGTCCCCCCATGATGTCAGCGCAGAAACTTTCGGTGATCCGTCCCTTCGACGCCGCCTGTCGCGCGAGAGTCAGTCGCTCCAAAGGCCGGTGTCTCTTCGTCGCCGTCTCGCTGGCGCTATCGCTCTGGCACTGCGCGCGTGACGATTCGCACGATAAGATGCGGCCGGTCACGGGCCCACCGCCGGAGGTTCTCAAAGCCGCCCTCGAGCGCGTTCCGGCCGGTCCGACCACCACATCGCGCCATGTCATCGGCCGTGGTCACGAAGAGACTATCCTGGATGCGGTGGCGCCGTTTAAACCAGAGACGCCCATCATCGACGGCTGGTCGATGGGTGATATTCGCATCGAGCGCAACCACGTGCGTTTCTTCATCGACCGTGACGAGAGCGATGACCAGGCGCGGGTGGAGCTTTATCATGCAAAAGAGCCCTTCCCGGAAGAGACTCGGCTGCTCGGGGCAAACGATTGCGTCAGGGTGGTGATTCCAGAGTCGGCCGACGCCGGCGTTGAGCCGGCCGCGACAAAGTTGGCGGCTAACCTGCTGGCCGAAAACGCCGCGCTCTGCGGAATCTGGCGTGCCCGCGATCTTGAGCCGGAAGAACCCCGCAATCCATTCTTCGTCGGCAACGAAGGCAACCGCTGGGAGTTGACCGCCGAAGGCGAGTGGATCCAACGAGACGACTATCGCCGGCCGGACGAGCCGGTCTTTCATCCTGCCCAACCGAGGGAAGAGCACGCGTCGGCCGAACCGACCCCTCCACCCTGGTACCCATTCTCCCCGACACAGCTCACCGCAATGGATCACCACAAGGAAGATTGGATCTGGCTCAAGACTTGGGCTCGAGCAGGCGCGGCCTGGGTGTCCGTACCCGGCAACCTGCTCGGTTGCATGGCGTTCATCTTGCTTGTGATGCTCCTCGCCGGCGGCCGGCCGTCGCGCCTTAGACAGAGGCATGATGCCCCAACCAGCAGAGAGAGATGATTTATTGCTCGCCCAAGTAGAGTCGCGAGTGCTCC
>PWKZ01000187.1 GCA_003559575.1 Bradymonadales bacterium
AGCTGCAACCGAGTGGCGCGGTTCCTCGATCATCTTGGCAACTATGCGCTGCCCGGGGGCTGGCAACGTTCGTGGAGCTACAGCGCTCCCGAAGGCGAAATGCCGGGCTATGAGGTCCTTGGGCCGCCCAACTCCTCGACTGGTGAGCCGGTGCAGCGGATGTTCCTCTCGGCGTGGCTCGATGCCACGGGGACCGACACCCTGACAATGCAGTTCGACCACCGCGCGAGCCATGGCGATGAGTCTCCCGCGCGATTCGAGGTGTGGTTTCGCTCCTATCCCGGCGGGAGCTGGTCGCCCGTGTGGCAGCGCGACGCGTCTGAGGTGGGCACCACCGACTGGAGCCTCGAGACCATCGACATCAGCGTGATCGCGGGTGAGTCGTCGGCGCGTGTGGCGTTCGTCTATCTCGCGCCCGAGAGTACCGTCGGGCTGCCCGAATGGGAGATCGATTGGGTCGCCATGGACCACGGCGTTCCACCGCAGCTGGATAGCGAGCCACCAGTGCTCGAGGTCTACGCCGGCGAGAGCGAGTCGCGCCAGTTGACCGCCACCGACAGCGATATCTGGTTCGAGGAGACTTTCTTCAACCTCTATGGCGCGCCCGACTTTGTCTCCATGTCCAACGACTGGGTGCTCAACTACAACCATCCGCAGGTCGGCGAACCCGGCCAGCAAGGCTGGGGCTTCGGTGGCACCCTCCAAGCGGCGCCGGAGCGCGACACGGAGCTTCTCGGCTCTTACGAGGCGACTCTCGAGGTGATGGGGAACCATCTGCGCGATCGCCGGCGGGTCTTCGTAGTCGTCGATTGGTTCGCGATCTGCGGTGACGGCATTTTGGATCCCGGGGAAGAGTGTGATGACGGCGAGTTGAACAGTGACGTCCTCCCGGGTGCCTGCCGCACCGATTGCCGATTGCCGCGCTGCGGCGACGGCGTCGTCGATCCCGGCGAAGTGTGTGACGACGGTCCCTTGACCGGCAACCCCGACTACTCCCTCTGCTTGCCCGACTGTAGCGGCTACGGCTCGCTCGTGAGTTGGCCGCCGCACGACGACGGGCAGCCTGGGCAGTCCGGCGAATTGCACGTGGCCTTCGAGGATCTGCCCCACGGGCAAAAGAACGACTACGACTACAACGACTGGGTTTTCGTCCTCACTGTCGAAGGGCTGGCCGACTCCGGTGGGGGGATGTGGGGCATAACCTTCGGGTTGCGCCCCCTCGCGCGCGGGGCGGGGTATCGCCACGCGCAGCATCTGACTGTGCCCGCCGCGCTGCTGGAGCGACCGGGATCCGTTCAGGTTCGGCAGTACGATCCGGCCGGTGTCCTTGTTGAGGAACGTCCGGTCGAGTCGTTCGTCGCGGGCGAAGACTTCGATCTACTGCTGGTGGAAGACAGCTCGGAGGCGTTCATCGGCACCACCGGGATGGCCAACGTCGAGAACTGCCAACCGTTCCGAGAGGGCTACGAGGTGCGCGCCTACTTCCAATTCGACAGCCCCGTGAGCTTCGATTTCGGGGAGCTGAACCCCGATTTGCTGGGTCCGCACGGCGAACACCTGTTCTTCGACCCGTACCTCTATGTTCACAACACCGGGGAGACGATCCACCGGGGGGACAGCCGCATGCTGGTTGTCCCGGCCGACTGGATCTGGTCGGAGGAGGGCACCCCGATTTGGGAGACCTATCCCGACTGCGTGCATGAGGGCTATCCGCCCACTTTCGACCATCTCTGGTATTACTGCGCCGCCAATGATCGCGTCTGGAGTGAGGACTACAGCCATACGGTCACATTCGACGCCGCCGGCGGAGAGCCCGAGATACAGACCCGGACTGTCAACTGCCCCGACAGACACCTGGACTCACTGCCCGAGACGCCCACGAAAGAGGGCCACACCTTCGACGGCTGGTGGGGCGACGCACCCGGGCGGCAGGGCCGGTTGACCTTGGCGACAGAGATCGAATCCGATCGAACGGTGGTCGCCGGGTGGATCGCCGATGATCCCGACCCCGACCCCGATCCCGACCCCGATCCCGACCCCGTGCCGGCCGGTTGCGAGACCGCCTACGCGTTCGGCGAGCGGACGTTCATCGAGTTGGACTTGACCCGCGGGCGGTGGGGCTGGGAGATCGAGGTCGCCGAGCATGGCTGCTTCAGCCGGCCGCTCTACGCCGGCGCGGGGCGCAACGACATCGACAACGCGACCCTGGTGGGTGATCTGCATGTCTGCTACGACGGGGCCGAGCTGAACGTCGAGTACGTGCTGCGGTCGAGATTCGGGCTGGACGAGACCCACCTCTACGCCGGCGACACCCATGTGCCGACCATCGCTCCCGGGCTCTACGGCCACGCCAACTCATCCTTGGGCGGCGCGTTGAGCGACTCGTACACCATCCCGATAACCGGCCTGCCCGTCTATGTAGTCGCCCACGCGGTGGTCTGCGGTCTCTAGGCAGAGCTATCAGCTGAGAGTCGACGCGCTCGCGGCTGCTTCAAGGCTCGCACTCAAGCTGGTAGCCGTCCGGCGGGTCATCCGCGGCGCCGCAGTCGACTCCATTGAGCTCGTCGCTCCACCCACAGATGTCGCCCGGGGGGATCATTGTGCTGCAATCCAGGGCCATGAGCTCTCCGTTCTCGCACCATTTGGCCACTTTTCCGTCGCAGCAGCCCTCCCAAGTGACACCCTCGCAGTTGTCCGGCGCGCAGGTGCCATTGTCGCACCACTCCTCGGGGGCGCACTCGCCGCACAGGGTCGCGACCCAGGATTGAGACTCGGCGTTCCACTCGTAGCAACCGCTTGGCCCGCAATCGGCGCCGTCGCATTCGGCTGTCGGATCACAGTCGCTGTTGCACTCCATGGAGAGCGCGAAGTTCCCGGTGACGCCCACCGGACTGTCAACGACGATGAAATAGGTGATTCCGGCGCGGGCCTCGAAGACCGTGTGGCGATCGCCGTAGGCCACGCAGCGGCTCCCGGCGCACATCTCCTCGAGGACGTAGAGGTCAAGCTCGAGCGGGGTTGAGTCGTCTAACGCGACGCGGACCCGATCATCGGCGGGCGCGGTCCACTCGTAGACGATCTCAGGGCCGCGCGCGTCCCAGTGAATGCAGGAGGGGTAGGCGTCCACCGTGGCAATGCCTGCCTCCGTGTCGCCCGTCACGAGTTCGCCGCAGCTGATGGTCTCTTCGGCCTCACACTTGCGCAGCTCCTCGCAGCGTCCGGACGCGTTGCACCAGTAATCATCGGGGCACTCTCCGCAGAAGAAGACCGGGCAGGTAGGGTGCGGCCCGCAGGTCAGCCCGAGCGTGGCGCAGCTCGAGTCGCAGTCGAAACCGCAGTCGGAGGTGATCCCGTCGGGAGGGGGGTCGTTCCCTCCGCAGTCGAAGAACCCCGCCTCCTCCTCGTAACCACAGGTGTCGGCGGGTGGCGCCAATAGCGCGCAGTCGGCAGTGAGGAGCTCCCCTTCCACACACCACACGGCGAGGTCGCCGACGCAGCATCCCGCATCCGGGACTCCGGGGCAGGCAGCGGGATCAAAGACGCAGTGCCCATCGAGACACAAGGAGTCCTCGTCGCATTGGCCGCACGAGGTCGCCACACAAAATTGGTTGGGGCTCGGCCCGCACTCGCGTCCGTCGCACTGGGGATCGTCGCATTGCCCTGCGCAGGCCAGAGTCAGGGTGAAGGGGCTCGTCGCGCCCTCGTGACCGTCGACGACGATGTAATAAATCATCCCGGCGAGGACGGGGAAGGCCAGGACGTGTTCGTCACCGAACGCAATACAAGACTCGCCGCTGAGAGTGCCTTCCAGGACGAACAGGTCCAGGTCGGCCTCGAGATCACTCAGCCAGAGGTACAGGTAGTCATCGGTTTCCGGGATGAACAGGTAGGCCACCTCGGGGCCGCTCTGGTCCCACGCGACGCAACTGGGATAGAGCGCAATCTCGCTACGGCCGGAGCTGTTGTCCCCATGAACGATCTCGTTGCAGCCGAGCAATGGCGGCTCGACACAGATGCCCCGGTCGCAAAAGGCGGTCTCGGATGGGCAGGCGCCGCAGTCGATTTGGCAGTCGCCGAGGCCGCACTCGAGCCCTTCGCAGGCGGCGACGGGGTCGCAGGGCAGACACAGGCCGTCATCGGTGCACGCTTCTCCCGGCGCGCATGTGCCGCAGTCGGTGGTTTTACAGACGGGGTGGCGGCCGCACTCCCTCTCGAGCTCGGCGCACGATCCCGAGACCTCGCAACAGTTGAGCGTGACCATGGTGGGAATGTCGTCTACCCCGCCACAGCTAAAACCATATGCCTCGCTCTCCCAGCCACAAAAATTGTTTGGGGGCGCTTCCTCGTCGCAGGCCTGGGCGATGAGTTCACCGGCCTCGCACCGAAACAGCTTCTCATCCATACAGCAGCCCTCGGGGGGAACACCAAAGCACAGATCTCGCGGCTCGACACAAGCGCCGTCGAGGCATTCCCACCCCGGATCACATTCGCCGCACGAAAAGTCACATTGCGGATCGGGGCCGCACTCGATCCCCGCGCAGTCGGGGCGGCAGGCACAAAAGCACTCTCCGGCGATACACTCCCATTCGACCGCGCACGGCGCGTCGGGATCATGGCCGCAGTCCGAGGGGTGCTCGCACTCGGGAGGAGGAGAGATCTCGGTGTCGGTTGGCTCGGTGTCGGTGGGCTCGGTGTCGAAGCCTTCGGTGTCGGTTGGCTCGGTGTCGGGGCGTTCGGCGTCGGAAGTGCCTGGGAGTTCGGGCGCGGTGAGGGTGTCGGACGCGTCACTGCTCGGTGGAGTCGCATCGTCGCCAAGGTCGACGTCACG
>PWKZ01000241.1 GCA_003559575.1 Bradymonadales bacterium
GAAACAAGCCAAATCGAGCGCAGTCGTAGCAGCGCTACGTCGAGCATCGATTTGGTGAAGGTGACGCCGCAATTGTGCCCGAATCGCTTCCCGAATCCCGGAAAAGGGTGGAGGATTGAGGTTATGGATTGGGATTGCGATTTCAGACCCCGGCTCATAGACTTTTGCTTTGCTGCGGCCTCTGTGGCGCGGGAGCCGGTGACCCGGCGCCACCAAGAGAAGGGGGATAGATAGTGAATTCAGGATCCTCACGCCGTGTCACGGCCCTCTCCTTCGGGGCGCTACTCGCCCTCTTGGGGCTCGTCGTGGCGTGTGAAAGCAACGCCCCGGGTGCCGCCGACGTGAGTGTCCCCGGACGCGACGCCTGCCTCGCCGACTGCGGCGTCAGCGCCTGCTCTCCCGAGGAGATCGAGGCCAACTGCCGCAACCGCGTGTGCGGCCCCGACCGCTGCGGCGGGCGGTGCCCTCCCGGATGCGACGAGGATCACCTCTGTTATGCCGGGGGATGTATCCCGGCCGAGCGCGATTGCAGCCCGGAGGGGCGCGCCGCGCGCTGCGCCGTACGCGAGTGTGGGAGCGACTGGTGCGGCGGCTCGTGCGGGGTCTGTCTCGACTGCGACGGGGCCGAGAACCCCGATTTGTGCTCTGCCGCGGGAGTCTGTCTCACGCCCTGCTGCCCCGACTGCGAGGGGCGCGAGTGCGGCGACGATGGCTGCGGCGGCTCGTGCGGCGAATGCCACCGTTCGGAGTGCGCTCCCTCGACCGGGTTGTGCTTGCCGTGCGAGCCCGACTGCGAAGAGGATCCATGCGCGCGGGACGACGGCTGTGGCAACCGCTGTGAATCCTGCCCCGAGGGAGAGCGCTGCTCGATGACCGGCCTGTGCGGGCACCTGATGACTTGCGGCGAATATCACACTTGCCGGTTTGACTGCGAGACAGGCGACTTCGATTGCATCGAAGCCTGCGATGATCTCGTCAGCCATGCCGAGTTCGTGGCCCACGGAGACTATATCAACTGCTGGATCCGGTGGTGCGCCGGCGTCAGCAGTCAGGCGGCACTCAACACCTGCCTCGATGAAAACTGTGGCGCCGAGTATCGCGCCTGCATGTCTCCCTGAGATCCGGGAGTCGCGTCGGCGTCGAAGGTTTGTGATGGCGTTTCGAGCAGCAATGGTGATCGTGGGGGGCGGGTTGGCGGTGTTCGTTCTCTGGTGGGCGCTTTCCGACGACATGCCCGAGGGTTTTGTGCGGGTGCCGCCCGAGGGGGCGGGGCCGTTTGTCTTTCAAATGGGATCATTGATCTCCGAGCCGGGGCATCGGCCGGAGGAGAGCGCGCATTCGGTCAAGCTCACCCGTCCTTTCTTATTGCAGACGACACCGGTGACCCAGGGGCAGTGGCGCGCCGTGATGGGCGACAACCCCTCCTATTTTTGGTATTGCGGCGATGACTGCCCGGTTGAGAGGGTCAGCTGGTGGGACGCGGTTGCCTATTGTAACGCGCTCTCCCGCGCCGAAGGCCTGCCGGAGTGTTACAGGCTCGAGGGGTGCCGGGGAGAGCCCGGCGGGGGCTGCCTCGGAGGGCAGCTCCACTGCTCCAGCATCTTCCGCTGTGACGAGGTGAGGTTCGAGGGGCCAACTTGCGGCGGTTATCGCCTCCCCACTGAAGCCGAGTGGGAATTTGCCGCCCGCGCCGGCACCACACGGGGCACCTACGCCGGCGATCTCACCTTGAAGAGCCCGTTCAATGCGCCGGAACTCGACGCGATCGCCTGGTATGGAGGCAACTCCGAGGCACTCTACAAAGAGGGGTTCAACTGCAGCTCGTGGCAGGGGCAGGCGACCGATCTCGAGAGATGCGGCAGCCAGCCGGTGGCCGGCAGGGAGGCAAACCCCTGGGGGCTCTACGACATGCTCGGCAACGTCTGGGAGTGGACCTCAGATCATCGCGGGGTCTATCCTTCGATCCGGGTGAGCGACCCCACCGGTTGCGACTCGGACCTCTATCGCGCCCGGCGCGGGTGCGGCTGGGCCAGCTTCGCCGAGCGCTGTCGCGCCGCCGCGCGGGTGGCGACCCGCCCCGAGCGCCGCGCGGGCTATATCGGCTTCCGAGTGGCCCGCACCCAGGGGCTATAAAAATGACCGCAGCGCGTGCTCGGTGGCGACCGGGTTTGAGTTGATGAAGGCGTGATCGCCGGAGACGCGGAGCGACCTGAAGTTGACGATCCCCTCGAGGGCGACAAACTCCCCCGGCCAGAAGCTCAAACTGAAGGTCGGTCGAAGCAGCAGGACCGGGGCCTCGATCGGGCGCGCCTCGAGCAGAGGTCTGATGTCCTCCCTGATTGGGCCGGCGAGGATCGCCCGAAAGTCTTCTTCGCTCAGTCTGACGCGCCGCCCCCCGGACGGAACGCGTTCGAACTTGGACTCCCAGATCACGCGATCCAGCGCGTCGCCGTGCGGCAGATAGAATCGCGCGCGTCCCCTGGCGTAAAACTCCTCGTCGGTGGCGAACGGGCGGCGCTCTCCCGCGAACGCCGACTCCACGAGCCTTGGGAAGGTCGAGAGCAGAGGGTTGAAGCCGGCCGGAGCGACCGGATCGGCCAGCGTCAGGGATGAAACGCACTCGGGGGTCACGGCCGCCAGATACAAGGCCAGCTTGCCGCCCAAAGAGTGTCCGCCCAGGTGGAATCGGTCGCCGACGAGCTGCCGAGCCGCGGACGCGAGGGCCTCGGCCACCGGAGCGAGCGCCCAGACGGGCGGCGCCGGGCCGCTCTCGCCGTGGCCGGGGGTCGTGAGTGCCACCACCTCCCGCTCTCCGGCCAGCGCGCCGGCCACCCGCGCCCAGATCCAGGCGGTGTCGCCGACCCCGTGCAGCAGCACGAGCGGATCCCCTTTGCCCGGCCAGCGCAGGTAGGCGATGCGCCGGCCCGAGACAAAAACGGCCCCGCTCTCGGACGGGAAGCGCGGTGGCCTATCTTGTCGCCCATAACCGCCGCCCAATGTGCGCGCGGCGCCACCGAGCAAACGGTCGTAAACGTCTGTCCCTCCGGCGAGCAATTTGTAGTTCAAAAATAGAGCTCCCATTCCAGATTCCGTTCGTGGATTGATTCACTCGCGAGGAGAGGTCGCCGCGTCTCTTCCCGTCCCCCGAATGAAGCGCGGCGCTCCAGGCGTCCCAGGTTGAGCGCTCCGCGCATGAAGCGCGCCCAGAGCGGGACCGCGAGAGTCGCCGCGGTGCCGGGCAGGGTCTGCCGGTCATCGAAACCCAACCAGAGGCCGACGGTGAGGTTCCGCGTGCCTCCGACAAACCAGGTGTCGACGCTCTTGTCCGTCGTGCCGGTCTTGCCGAAAACCGTCACTCCGTCGATCCGCGCCCCGCGTCCGGTCCCCTCCTCGACCGCCGCCACCAGCATTCGAGTTAGCTCGGCGGCCACTTCCGGCGCCAGCACCTGTGAGGCCTCTCCCGGATCGCCGTCGAGCAACTCCTCTCCGTCGGCGCCCTGCGCTCTCGTGACGAAGGTGGGCTCTCGGGTGATCCCTCCGGCGGCGATGGTCGCATAGGCGTTGGTCAGCTCCAACAGGCTGGCCTCACCGGAGCCCAGTGCCAGGGTCAAATCATGCGCAAAAGGCCCCTTGAGCCCCAGCTCCTCGGCGAGCGAGATAGTCGCCTCGAGCCCCACTTTGCGCAACACCTGGACCGCCACCACGTTCAGTGAGCGGGCCAGCGCTTCCGTGAGCGAGACCAGGCGGCCGTCGTGTCGGCCGCCGTGGTTTTGCGGAGTCCACCGTTGCCCCCGCGCGCCGCGATAGGAGATCGCGCGGTTTTCAAACAGGGAGTCGGCGTTGACCACTCCGCCCGCGAGCGCAGCGGCGTAGACGATGGGCTTGAAGGTGGAGCCGCTTTGGCGCCGCGCCTGGATCGCGCGATCAAACGGCCGGTTGATAGCATCGCTGCCGCCAACGGTCGCAAGTAGGCGGCGCGAACCGGTCTCCATCACCACGAGGGCGGCTTGCGGGCTCTGTTCCAGGTTGAGCGTCGGGCACCTGTCCTCGCTCTCATCCAAGCTCACCCGCAGGGCCACCCGCAGCAACGCGCCACGCCGGTATAGTGGCTCGCTCAAGACGGCGGCGGAGAGCGGTGTCACCTGCTTCTCCTCGGATAACGGCAGGCACGCTATGAGCCCTCCAATATCGACGATGTAATGCTCCGGCTGCTCGTCGGATTCGGGCCGTCGGTCGAGGACCAGCCCTTTGACAATCCTCCCGGCCACATGGGGCTTTTGCCCCTGCGCCCGCGCCAGTGACTCGCGCCAGATGGCAATCTCCTGGGGGATGACCTGCGCGAGTGGGCGATGATAGTCGAACCTCCGGCTAAGCTCCCGCAAGCCCTCGCTCAGCACGCGCTCGGCCTCGAGCTGAAGAGGGAGATCGAGCGCCGTCGTGACCCGCAGCCCCCCTCGGCTCACCGTCTCGCGCCCCAGGCGGCGCATGAGCTCCCCCCGGACGGCGTTGGTGTAGTACCCGCCAAGCCCCACACGAAGATCGCCTTGCCCCGCCACCTGCAACGGAAGCGCCGCCAATCGCGCGGCCTCCGCGGGATCGAGGAACCCGGCGCGCGCCATGCGGCCCAGGACCGCGTCCCGGCGCGCGCGCGCCCGCGGCGGGTGCCTGACGGGGCTCAGCGCCACGGGGGCCGGAATGACCGCCGCCAGAGTGGCCGCTTGCTCTGGAGTGAGATCACGCGCCGGGCGGGCAAAAAAGAACTGCGCCGCCTCCTCGATGCCGTAGCGGCCATGGCCGAAGTAGATCTGGTTCAGATAGA
>PWKZ01000259.1 GCA_003559575.1 Bradymonadales bacterium
GTCGATGGAGAATGCGCCGCCGGTCGAGCCGGTGGGCTTGCCGGTCAGCGCGTCCCACAGGGTGTCGACGGCGTGGAAAGTGTCGAGCGCTCCCTCGGGCAAGTCGTGATCCCAGACGGCGTACTTCTGGCCCTCGACGGCCGCGTCCACGAGCTTGATCGCGCCGGTGGCGATCTGGACGTACCCCCCACTGGTGCCGATGTCGAGCTCGTCGAACGACAGCTCGTAGTCGGGCGCCGCGACCTCGACGCCGTGGAAGCTCGCCTGCTGCACTTCGAGGTTGGCCTCCTGGGTCACGGCGACGGCGTCCTCCAGATCGGCGGAGTATGCGAAGGAGACGGTGAAGTCCGCGCTGAAGTCGGCCGGGTCTATCTTCACGTTGGCGTAGAAGACCGTCTCTTCACCCACGTCGTCGTGCTGGAAAAATGCGATGCTCTCCGTCTTGTAGGTGCCTTCCAGGAGAATCGCAGCGTCCGGCACGTGGGCGACGTCGCCGACCATGACTTCGTCGAGCAGCAGCTTGCAGTCTTCGTTGCCCTGCACGACCGCCAGCCGCGCGGACGGGTCCAAAGCATCACCTTTGACTTGAAGGGACCACCTTTCCGTTCCATCATCCGCGCGATTGAGACAGCCGTCTCCATAGTAACCCTTGAGGTACTCGATCTCGCCGGCGCTGAGCGCCTGCTGCGACATGTTGAGCGCCTCGCCGCGCCCGAGCACCTCGCCAGTGACGTTGCTGTCGCAGCCGGTCAGCCCCGCGAGGGCCAGGGCCGCTATCAAAATGACGCCTACTCTCTTCTTGTCCATCTGTCGCTTCTCCCTTCGACCTCGCCGGCCAGGGCGAGATCACCGTTGTTCACGCGAGCTTCAGTCTGTTGATCCGGGCCATCGAGTGACGACGGCCTCGCAGCGTTCATGTGCTTGAAGCGCTCACACTAGCAGGGGTTTTGCGCGTGTCAAGCATTATTTTGAGGAGAATTATCGGGGAGGCGTGGATGCCGGCGCACAGATCCAGCTCGAGTCACTCCAACCCATCAAGACGAAATGTCGCGTGAGTAACCGGCGTGATTGCGACCGAGGCCTGAAGGATCGACCGTTCCGTCACGATCTCACTCCGCGGCGCGATTGCGGAGACCTTTTCGCAGCTCCAACGACAGCAGATAGAGCAACGAGACCACCGTGGCGACAGCCGCCGGGAGCGCGGCGCGAAACGACAGCAGGCTCACCGCCAGACCCGCGGCCAAGCCACCGTTCTTCATGACCCCCAGAAGAACGAGGCCGGTGGCCTCGCCGGCCGAGAATCCCAGCCGGCGCGCCACCACCGCAATCACCGGCCCGAGCCCGAAAGTCGCCACCACCGCCACCAGCAACGCCGGCAGCAGCTCACCCGGGTTGGCCAACATAAAGGCGCGGTTGCGGGCGATGATCGTATACATGACCAAAAAGAACCCCCATTTCAGCACGAGGGGGCGCCAGGGCGCGATGCGGGCGTTGAGCGCCGGGTGGCGGATCGCCCGGGACAAGAGGATTGGAACCAGGGTCACTCCGATGACCGCCGCCAACAAGTTGAAGACGGGGATTGAGGCGCCGTCGAAGGCCACCATGGCCAAAAGCGGCAGCAACACCAGGGTCAAGAGCGTGCCGGTGACCAGGCCCGCCAGCGTGAAGACCATGGCAGCGCCGAGAAATCCGGCGAACGGGACCACCGCGACAGCCGGCGGGACGGCGGCCAAGAGCATGAACCCCCGCGCCACCTCGGGATCGCCGACCACCAGCGGCCCCATAAAGAAATAGAGGCTGCCCGCCAAGACGAAGCTCACTGTCCCGGTGGCGAGCAGCGGCCTTATCACTGCGCGAGGCGAGACCAAGATCGCGGAGGGCACGTCCATGAGCGAGAGCGTCATTATGGTCCCCAGGAGCGGCAGCAGCAGCGGCCCCACCAGGAAAACCGCGCCGTCCCAGACGAAACCGGCCAGGATCGCCACAAAGAGCAGCGCGGTGCGATTGGTGACGATGAAGGAGAGAAGCGCCGTGAGCGATCCGAGCGGCGTCCGCCTGGGAGGAGAGTCGCTGGTTTTCGACAAAATCACTCCATCCCCAGCACCGCGATCTCGTCGAGGCGCCAGACGCCGAGGCGGCGAGAGTCGCCTCCGGCGCCGGTGAAGCCCATCCGAAACGACGCGGCGCCCTCCAGGTGAGGGCTCAGATCGACACTCTTGATCTCGGGGGAGCGCCCACCCTGCTCGGCTGCGTGCCGCCAAACGGTCTGCCAGGCGCCACCGTCGACCGCGATCCGTAGCGAGATACCCTCTTCGGCGCTCGGCGTCAACGGAGCGACGGAAAGCGCCTGACTGAAACGGGCCCGCACCGCGCTAAACGACGCGGAGATTGGCACCTCGGGAGAGACGAGCGTGTCGTCGAAGTCATGGCGGCGCGGCTCGCTCTCGAGGCGCGCATGACGCGCCCCATCAGCGCCCTTTGCGATCTGCCAGTGGGTCGCGGTCTCTTCCGGAGTGGTCTCGGTGGTGAAGCCCGGTGGGATGAGCTCACCTTGCGTGAAATCCTCAACGAACCAGACGGTCTCACCCTCGACGACCACCTCGACTTGCAGCTCGGTGGCCACCGGCGGGCCGCCGTCATCGACTGTCAACACGAGCGTATGCACCCCTTCGTGCCACCCTTGAGGGGTGAGCACCAGCGTCGCCTGCGGCGCGCCGGGGGGCTCTTGCTCGAGGGCGACCCACTCCGGCGCACCCGCCGTGAGAGCAAAGTTGAGCGGGTCATCGTCGGCGTCGGTCGCCGCGAGCGGCACGCGCTTGGTCTCTCCGGCCGGCGCGCGCACCTCGGGCGGGAGCGCCGCCCACTCGGGCAGCCGTCCGCCCCACAGCCAGATGTCATCCACCGCCCAGTGGTCGATGGCTTCGCTCTCCCGCCCCGTGACGCAAAATGCCACCGCCACCGACACAGCCCAAGCGGGGGCCTCGAGCTCGAGGTCTTGCTCGCTCATTGCGATCTCCCCCTCTCTCTCGTGCCGGCGCCACAGCACCTCGGCCGACGGGGAGCGATCATAACGCGCGCGGACCTCGATCTGATTGTCGGCCGTCGCGGCCATGAAGGCGCTGAAGCGGTGCCGGAAGAGCAGCCCGAGGGAGTGCCGCCCGGCGAGCTGCACCTCGGGGCTCCACAGACAGTGGTCATAATCCTCGAGCGCCGGGTACCAATCGAAGCGCGCGTGCTGAGTCGAGAAGTCACCCCCCGGTTGGGCCAGGAGCCAGTTACCGCTCTCGCCGGTGGCCGCCCGGAGGCGCCATCCGCCCTCCGCGAAATCACCCAACGAATCGAACGTCTCGGCGAACGGCAGCCCCAGAGGGCAAGGGCCCAAGACCTCCTCGAACACGCAGGCATAGCTGACACACCGCCCGAGTGAGCACGGATTAGAGTCGTCGCAATCACTGTCGGAGAGACAGCAGTCCTCGATCCAGGCGTGGCGACAAAACAGACCGGCTCCAGGACAGACGCCCACCGTGCAAGGGTTGCCGTCGTCGCAATCCGAGTCGTCGTGGCAGCAGTCTTCGATTGGGGCCTGAACACAGCCCGCGACGCTGGTACAGACCCCCCGGGTGCAAGGGTCCGAGTCATCGCAGTCGATAACGTCCGTCACCAGACACTCGCCCGCCTCGCAGGATGTCTGGGTGCAGGGATCGAGATCGTCACAAGGAGCGCCGTCGGGAGAGACCTCGAGGCGGCAGAGGCCTCGCTCCTGATCACAATGCGCCGTCCGGCAGGGAGTCAAATAGGGCTCTAGCGCCACGCGGCACTCGGCATCCTCCGCACAAGGGAGATCCCACTCGGCGTCGGTGCTGTCGCCCACGGGAGCGCCGGTCTCGCCCGCCTCCTCCGGCCAAAAAATCTCCCGCACCTCACGGACCTCCAACGCCACGTCGCCGGGCCGCGAGACCTCTTCCCCGTGCGCCGCATCCGCCCCCGCGCCGTCGGGAAAGTCGCGCCCCGCGGTACCACTCTCGCACGCGCAGCAGGATAGAGAGACGCCCGCCAGCCACAAGATTGCGAATTTGACACGATCCATGCCGCCTCCCGCTCTCATGGTAGACGCCGTCGTGACACTAAACAATTCTAGGCCTTCGTCGCGAGTTTCGAGAGCAGCTCCAGTTGAGCGGCAACATGAGGCTCGCGCTGCGGCAGGTTCGCCGCCCGCTTGAACAGCACCAAATCGGACAGCGCCGCGAGGAGGACGTACTCATGATACAGCCGTCGCCCCGCCGTGAGGCCGTCCTCGCCTGAGTACCAGTCGTAGATGGTGTCGCGCAGCGACGAGCAGAGCCCCTCCCCGCCTTTGCCCCGCGTGGAGCCGCGCATCAACATCATCGCCGTGTAGCCGAGATCCTCGAGCGGATGTCCGACGCGACACCGGTGGAGATCAATCACCCCCGTGAGCTTTGCGTCCCCGTCGATGAGCAGGTTGCCGTAGTGGAAGTCGCCGTGGACGAGAGCCAACTGAGCGGCCTCGAATGAGAGCGCCGCCGACATCACTCGCACGCGCGCCACCTCCAGACGCGCGCGCTGCGGCGGGGTCAGCTCGCCGGCGGCCAGCGCCAGATTGGCCCTGGCCTCGCGCACCACTCGGCCCGGGTCGCCCTTTCCCAGTCGCCCGCAGGTGTAGGCGTGAAAAGTCCTCAAGAGCCCCACCAGCCGGCGCGCGAGGCCGTCATCGAGCCGCTCCGGGGCCCGCCGTGGAGAGAGGATCTCGCCCGGCAACCGCTCACAGAGGGTCCAGAGGAGACCGCCGGAGATGACATACGGCGCGTCGTCGCCGGCCGGCAGGGGGACCGGAAGGCGCCAAGGGAAGAGCGCTCGTGCACGCTCGAGAAGCTCTTGCTCGGCCGCGAAATCGGCCTCTCCCCCCGCGCCGTCGATCTCCCGGGCACGCAAGACATGAGAGTCCCCGACGAACCACACAAACGCGACGACGGCATGCGGCACCACCACGAGGGGCGCCGTCGCGATCCCCGGCACGGATCGCTCATAGAGCGCGAGCACGCGCCGCGCCGCGGACGGCGCTAGGCCAGACAAGCGCCCTCGCAAATGAAAACTGTGGGTTGCATCTCACCTCTCTCGGTCCTCAGCGCCCTCGCCACGCTCAGCCGTACAACTCTTCGAAGACCGCCCTCAACCGGGGGCTCTCACGCAGCAATTCCAGAGTGGTGGCCGCGTGACCCCGCGCGAAACCGTTGCCGATCAACATCGTCACGTCCGAGCCGATCCCCTCGGCCCCGAGAGCCGCCTTCGTAAATGAGGTGGCCATCGAGAAGAAGTAGACCACACCTGTACCCTTGGTGCACAGAATAGCTGTCATCTCGCTGTCCTCGATGTTGACGCAGTTGATTGTCACATCGGCCGGCGTTCCCCCGGTGGCCGCCAGGAACGCCTGGTGCGAGGCGACCGGTTTGACGGCGTCGCTGACGATCACCTCATGACAGAAGCCAAGCTCGCGAATGCGCGCAATGGCAGGCGCGGCGTGCTCGATCCCGATGACCCGCCCTGTTACCCCGGCTCGCTTGCGGGCCTCGTAGGCACATAACATGCCGCTCTTGCCGCCGGCGCCGATGATGAGGACCGTGTCTCCGGGTTTGACCAGACGCGCTGTCTGGGCCGCCGCCCCCGCCACATCGAGCGCGGCGAGCGCCACCTTGTCGCTCATGTCGTCCGGGAGCCCGGTCCAGACGCCACTCTCGAACAACACGGCGCGGCCTTCGATCTCCACCTGATCGCTCTCGAGGTGGACGGCCCGCACACGATCAATCTCGAGCGGCGTCAGGGAGAGGGAGACCAGCGAGGCGATGCGATCGCCGGGCGCTAGCCGGACCCGCCCCTCGAGCGCCGGGCCAGCTCGCAAAACCCGCCCGATGAACATGCCACCGGACCCGGTCACCGGGTTGTGTTGCTTGCCCCGCTCGGCGACGGTGTCGAGGATGATCTGCGCGATGCGCTCGGGATCGTCGCCGGCGGCTCTCCGGATCTGAGTGAAGGAGGCCGAGTCGATGTTCAGCACATCTACTTCGCACAGGATTTCATTGTCATACAACCGCTCCATGTCATTATCGATGCGCCACGCGGCCTGAGTCAAAACCCCACGCGGCTCGATGACCCGGTGCGCCCCATAGCGATCTCCTCTCTCGCTCATGCTCCACCCCCCTTTTCCTGCTCCGAGACACGTCACCCTCAAAGCGCGGTAGGATCCGACCCCTCCCCCTAGTCCTACAGCACCACTCAAAAATCCGCGAGACATTGAGGACCTGTGTTCCTTGACGAAGGTTTGGGGGCGCTTACAATCTGTGATGGTGGCTTTGTGACAAGGCGATGGAGTGACCATGAGCCCTTCCTCGGACGACCCCCACAGTGAAAACCGAGAACGCACAGTCGTCGACACCGCGACCCACCCGGACTCGCCCGAAGGGCAGGAGAGCGGCGGGGACGTGCCGGAGGACGATGAGTACAGCGCGACAGTGATGATCCAAGTGCCGGAGGGCGGGCCGCCTCCCCGCGATCCCGGTGTGAGCTCCCCGGCCCATCTCAGGTGCATCCAGGGCAACGACTTGGGGCGAATCTTTCCGCTGGAGGCCGTCACCACCTTTGTCGGGCGTGGGATCAACTGTAACCTGATCTTGAACGACCCCTCCGTGTCACGCCAACACTTCAACATCATTAAAACCGCCGAGGGCTTCAAGCTCATCGATCTCGGGAGCGGCAACGGCACGCTAGTGGACGGGGAAAAGATCCGGGAGGTAGCACTCCTTGACGGCGCGGAGATCGAGGTCGGGCTCACCAAACTGCGTTTCAGCGCGAAACCGGCGCCGGCGGGATTGTCGGCCGATCATCCGATCGCGCCGCCCGCCCCGTCACCGGCACCGAAGGCGCCCGCCATACCGCGCATGCCCCCACTACCACAAAAACCACCGGATCCCCCCGCCGGGCCGCCTCCCGCGCCGGTGGTCAAGAACGCCGACCCGCCCCCCCAGTCGGCGGGGCTCAGTCGCGGGCTCAAGAGAGGAATCAGCGTGGCCGTCGCCGTGGTGCTCTTGGGAGGCGTTTTCATCCTGGGCGACAGATTGGCGGGGCTGGGGATAATCTTCCCGTTGGAGGGACCCGAGGTCGGGGAGCGCCTTGCCACTGCCGAGGATTTGTTCCACGAGGGGCTCGAGAGACTCGAGGAGAATCGTTTTGCGCGCGCGCTTCTGCTCCTGGAGCAAGCCGAACGACACGATCCGACCTTGCCGGGCCTCGGCGCGGCTATCAGGCTTGCGCGCACCCAAGCCGAGGCCGAGGACGACTACGATGCCGCCCTCGACGCGCTCCAAATGGGCGACCGAGCGGAAGCAATGGCGCTGTTGGCCATCATCCCGGAAGAGGCGGCCATCTACGGGGAGGCCTCCCGGAAGATCGAGGAGCTGCGCGGGCAGGACAGCCCACATGAGAGCGCGGCGATGGGCTCCGAGCCGGGCGCCCACGCGATCAGGTTGTTTGAGGCGCAGGATTTCGAGGCCGCCGAAGAGGCGTTCAGAGACGCCGCCGCCGCCGCCGCCGACCCACGAGAGAAGAGTTTTCTGGAGGCCGGCGCACGCGCCGTGGGGGAGTTTGTCGCACCATTCCAGGCCGCCATCGAAGCGCGGAGCCGGGGGCGCCACCTTCTGGCAGTGGATCACCTTGACGAGGCCATTCGGATCGGCGGCTTTCTTGGCTCACGGCTTGACACCGATCTCCGCGCGAGCGCCGCCGAGTCACTCGTGATACTCGCTCGGCGTGAACTCAATGAGGGCCAGGCGGCAACCGCGGCGCGGCACATCAAGCGCGCGTTCAGCTACGACGAGACCTCTCAGGAGGCGGTGCTCCTTCGCGGCCGGCTCGCCGAGCGCGTCGAGGAGATAATGTTGGCCGGGCGCGAGCACATGGCGGCGGGTGAAAGCGAGGCGGCGCTGGCGACTTTTAGAGCGGCGGGCTGGCTCATTTCCGACGATCACCGCCACAGAAGTGAAATAGACACCTACATCGAGGTGCTCTCCGCACAGTGATCCCTCAACGCGCGGCAAGTAGAGCCGTGATTCGTGCCTCCAGCTCGTTCAGATCGACCGGCTTGTCCAGGTAATCGTCGGCACCGTAGAGCGGCGAGGTCATCTCGTTGAGGTTTGGTCCGATCCCCGTCAGCATCAGCACGGCGATCTTCTGAAGCTCGACGTCGCCACGAATCTCCTTACAAACCTCCCAGCCGTTCATCACCGGCATCATGACATCAAGCACCACCAAGTCGGGACGGACCTCACGGATCAACGCCATCGCTTCGCGGCCATCATAAGCCACCTGAACGCGATAACCTTTGCGCTCCAGAGCTTTACGCATGATCCCCGCGAACTCCATGTCGTCGTCGGCGATCACTATCGTCGCGCCCTCATTGGGCTCACCCATTTTGCTCCTCCAAAAAGCTCGTGCGCCAGGCCTGAGCGGCCGAAGCGCCGGCATCTACTCACCTGTGTTTGTGCCCGATCGGCACGACGACGTCAACCTGATCAGCACCAGATGCGCGAGCCGCAAGGCAAATGTCCCGGTGACCGTCATCAGCGCGCCGATCTCTCCGGACGGCGAGTCGGAGCGAACCGAGGGGGGCGGCAGCTCAGTTGAGTGGACGACCTGGAAGTCCTTGTCCCCATGCCCCCATTGACGTAGCTTCTTGCGCATTCGGTGCGCCAGACGGTCCCCACCAGTCTCCCAGATGGAGGCCACTCGAACAGCCCCGGGGTCGATCTTGAACCCGGCCCCCGTGGAGGAGAAGACGGCGACGTCCCGCTCCAGGCAGGCGATAATCAGGTTCAACTTGGGGATCAGCGAGTCGATGGCGTCGGCGACTGCGTCATAGCGGGCAAGATCGAGGCGGTCAATGGTGTCGCGGTTCAAGCGCCACGGGAAGCCCTCGATCGCCACGTGAGGAGAGATATCGTGCGCGCGCGAGCTGAACACCTCGACCTTTCTCCGCCCCATGGTGGAATCCAAGGAGAGGATCTGGCGATTGGAGTTGCTCGGCTCAATGCACTCTCCATCCACCACATCGACCCGCCCCACCCCACTGCGGACGAGAGTCTCGGCGCACAGCGCGCCAACGCCGCCCAGCCCGGCCACCAACACAGCGCTCTCGGCCAGGCGCGCGAGCGCGTTCTCACCAAGCAACCGCGCTACCCTGTCGAAACGACCTGCCAATCGAAGACCCCCTCGGCGTTACGAGTAACGATCCGCGCCAACTCACCGGCCTCGATGCCGCAAATCTCCGCCAACCTCCCACCGAGTCGCGGGAGCGCGGCCGGCGGACCAAGCGCGTGCTCCATGTAGGGAGCGTCGCTCTCCAAGAGGAGCCGCGCGTGCGGGACAGCCGCCAGCGCGGTAGGGCCGCGACGCGCGCCGCTCCCCACCGCCGGAGCGGCAAACGAAAAATAGACCGCCGGCAACGCGGCGAGCAGCTCCCGCGCGAACTCGGCCGAGCCCGCATAAGCATGCATCACGTAGCGAACCCCGGGATAGCGCTTCGCGATTGCCATGAAGTCGGCGAAGCCTTTGCGGAGGTGGACGGACACCGGGACCTCCAACCGGGCGGCCAACGCGAGTTGAGCCTCGAGACAGCGCCGCTGCCGCGCGCGCTCCGGTTGCGAGGGGGCCCGATGAAAGTCCAGGCCGACCTCGCCGACCCCGAGGCACCGCGGATCACGGCGGATCGCCTCTTCAAGCTCGATTAACGTCTGAGATCCCCAAGCGTCCAGGTTGGTCGGATGAACGCCCACCAGGTAGGCCACCCCCGGCTCCCTTGCCGCCAGCGCGCGAGCGCGCTTTGAGACCCCACGAACTCCAGGGCAAACCCAAGCGCCAACGCCCGCGCGACGGGCAGCGGCGAGAGCGCCTGGAGCCAGCTCATCCACATGGCAATGGGTATCGAACCAAATCGGAATCACCTCATCCCCCAACCTTTTCCGGCACGCGGGACCTCAATCCTCCACCGCGTGCGAGGACCGAGGGGAGTGAGGCGAATGCAAGTGCGAGGATTGCCTCAATCCTCCACCGCGTCCGTGGACCGAGGGGAATGAGGCGAATGCAAATGCGAGGATTGAGGGGGATGGCATCCATTGACGGGCCGCTCCGGAAGTTGCTACTTTGGCGTGGCAGCGCTCGGACTGCGCGCTCTTTTGAGATCACCCGACACCGAGAAACAAATGCGCTCACTCCTCTGGTTTCGCTCCACCGTCCTGTTGACCGCGTTCCTGGCGCTCCCCGCGGGAGTTTTTCTTCACCTGCGCCACGGTCCGGTGGCAGCGGCAACGCTACTCTACGGGGCGTTGTTGTTGTTGTTCAACATCTTCTTGCTGGCCTGGCCCGTTGCGCGCCTGACACATCTGAGCCCTCGCGCCGGGATCGCCCTGGTCGCCCTGCTGCCGCTCAAGCTCCTCATCAATCTTGGGCTCATCTACCTCGCTCTGGTCATCTTGCGGCTCGACGCCGTGCTCTTCGCCATCGGGGTGGCGCTCACCACCGTGGCCCTGCTGCTGGGCGCGAGCCACACCAAGCGCGCCGAGGCCAAAGAGCGGCCCCTATGACCTCGATTGCTCCACCCGTAATCACCCTCGAGAGCGTCTCCATAGGATTCGACGGAGTCCCCCTATTTGACAATCTCAACCTGACCGTTCGCCGTGGTCGCACCACTGTCATCGCGGGCCGCAGCGGCTCCGGCAAATCGGTGCTGCTGCGGTTGATGATAGGTTTGATGCGCCCGGATCTCGGCCGAGTGACGCTCTTCGGCCAAGAGACGCACGCGCTAGGCGAGCTTGGGCTTGGACGGCTCAGGCGCCGCATGGGGATGGTGTTTCAAAACTACGCTTTACTCGACTCCATCACGGTTGCCGACAACGTTGGTTTCTGGTTGCGTGAAAACACCAAGATCTCGGAACGGAAGCGCAATTACCGGGTGGCCGAGCTTCTGGCGCGCTTCGAGCTCGATGACGCCGCAGACAAGATCCCGGCCGAACTCTCGGGCGGGATGCGAAAACGAGTCAGCCTGGCCCGCGCGCTCTCGTCCGAGCCCGAGGTGTTGTTGGTCGATGAACCGACCACCGGTCTCGATCCCATCATGACCGAACGGGTCACCGAGATGCTGCTCAATGTCCAGCGCGACTTCAAGACGACACTCGTGGTCGTCAGCCACGACATGCTGAGCGCCACCCGCCTCGCCGACGAGCTGGCGGTGCTGGCCGACGGCGGCGTCGTGGCCTGCGGCCCCCCGCGAGAGGTGGCCGAGAACGATCACCCCGTCGTCCGCTCGTTCTTCGACACGCCGGAGAGACGAGAGGCGCTCCGCGCCACCGAAGAGACCTCACCGGAGGCGCGTGATGAGCCCGTGGTGGAGCTGTCCGAGGTCCACCGCCGCTTCGGCAGCCACGAGGTGCTGCGCGGAGTCAACCTCAAGGTCTTCCCCAAACAAATTACGGTCATCATCGGCGGGAGCGGATCCGGCAAATCGGTCATCGTCAAACATATCGTGGGCTTATTAAAGCCCGACCGCGGTGAGATCAGACTGTTCGGCGAGAACATCGCGAATATGGGTGAGCGCAAGCTTGTGCCGTTTCGCGCCCGCATCGGAATGCTGTTTCAAAGCGCGGCGCTCCTCGACAGCCTCACCGTCGCTGAGAACGTGGCTTTCCCGTTGGTCGCGCGCATGGGTCTCTCCCCTCGGGAGGCCACTGCGCGGGTCCTGGACGTACTTGAAAAAGTGCGAATCCCTGAGATTGCCGATCGCTTCCCGGCCGAGATCTCGAACGGTGAGCGCAAGCGAGTCGGGCTGGCCCGCGCGCTGGTGATCGAGCCGGAGGTGATAATCTACGACGAGCCCACCACCGGCCAGGATCCGGTCATGACTCGGATGGTCGACGACATGATCGTGGAGACGAATGAAGTTTTCGACGTGACAAGCATCGTCATCAGTCATGACATGCCCTCGGCCTTCCGCATCGGCAATGAGATCGCAATGCTGGCCGAGGGGCGCATCATCGCGCACGGCCCCCCCGAGGCGCTCGCCGCGACGAGCGACGAGCGGGTCCGTGAGTTCATCTATGCCGGCAAAGATTCGACCAGGCCGTGATCCGGGTCATGGAGCCCGAGTGGCCCACGCCCCCGAGCGAATCGAGAGTTTGCGGAGACCAAGGCCGGCGTTGTACTCTCGACATCGCGAAGTGAACCGGGGGGGAGCGACAGGGGGCAGGAGAACTTGATGAAATATAAGGCTCATATACTCTTGATGATGGCGATCTCGTTGTCGATTGCGCTTCTCCCAGCGGCCCACGCCGACGAGCCCGAAGATCAGAGCAAACCCGAGGAGACGGACCCGGCGAAGGCGCTTTGGACCGAAGTGCCGGCGCCCGTGCCGATTGAACAGCGCGGGGTGATCCTGGAGCTCGTCGTGGTCGATGTCGACGCCCGGCCAGGCGGCCCGATCGAGGTCAACGCCCGCTACCAGATAGCCAACCCGGCGAAGCGCGGCACGTCTGTGCGAGTTGCGATCCCGAAGCACTACGAAGTCGCGCTCGGGTATCCGGCCCCCGAGACAACCACCAAGGCCGGATTTGCCGCGAGTGACCCCCCGGTGTTGAGCCTGGGAGATCCGCCCGAGGAGCAGCCGCGCGACTCGCTCGTGCCGGTGACACTGCCGGACAGCTCGCCTTACGGTGCCGTCCCAGGGTTGGCGTTTGCGGTCCGGGTGGCTCCTTATGAGAGCGCCGTATTCACTCTGCGCTGGTCGTTGAGTTGGACAGAGATCGACCACCCGCAGCATTTCCCCTCCGAGGCGGCATTCTCCGTCTCTCTGGCCCCTCTCGCAGCCTGGGGTGAGGGGTGTGAGCGGATCTCAGTGCGCCTGGACTTCACGCCCCCGCTTCTGGGCCCCGCCTCCTATGCCCGACCACTGCCCTACAAATACGATTCGCGAGGTCTCGAGTGGACATTGCGAATGCCGACCGCCGACACGCTCGAGAGCGCTGAGCGCGTACTTGCCGTAGTCTTCGATCACTATCACGAGCACACCTTTGAGTCGCTCTTCTACGCCCGCTTCAAGGTCGACTCCGATGAGTACCCCTGGGGACACCGCTTCTTGAGCGTCTCTCCGCTCTCTCAAGGCGCGGGAGGCGACCCTGTACTGGCGAGAGCCAAGAGCGGAGCGCTCATCAAGCGCCTTGAAGAGATCGAAAACCTGATCCTGGCACGCAACGGGATGGTCTTCGAGGACACCTTCCTGCAGCTCCGCTACCAGGAGGAGCCCTGGTACCACCCCAACTCCTCCTTCAGCGAGAGCAGCCTCAGACCGGTGGCACGGCGCAACCTCGAATACGCCCGCTGCGCCGGACGCGCCGCGCGCTCGCTCTGTTCCGCGCTCGACAAGATGGAGGTGGACGAGATCGGCGCCGAGGAGCGACGCGCGCGTTTTTTGCTCACCGCCTTCGAACGCTGCGAGGAGCGCTTCTGGCAGCCGAAGCAAAAGACCCAAAGCGAAGGTCTAAGACTTGACTAGGGATGAAGCATGACTGAAGCGACGGATACCCCTCGCCGGGCCACCTCGGGGGTCGCGGTCTCACCGATGTTTCTAGATCGTTGGTCGCCCCGCGCCTTTTTGGACGCGCCGCTCTCGGACGCCGACAAGGCATCGCTGCTGGAGGCCGCCCGCTGGGCGCCGTCCAGTATGAACGAACAGCCGTGGCGGATCTGGTTCGCCGACACTCCGGCCACGCTCCAACGGTTGCGGCCGGTTTTGGCCGAGGGCAACCGGCGCTGGGCTGATCGCGCCCCACTACTCTTGTTGGTGGCCGCCCACCGCCGCTTTCAGCAGAGCGGCAAAGAGAACCGCTGGGCGGCCTTCGATGCCGGCGCCGCCTGGATGTCGTTGGCGCTCGAGGCTCGCCGACGCGGGCTCTACGCCCACGCCATGGGAGGTTTCGATGTGGCCAAGGCGCGAGAGGTGATAGGGAGCGCGAGCAAGGATTACGACATACTGGCAGTCGTAGCAGTGGGGAAGCGCGCCGGCCCGGAGGCTCTCCCGGACGACATTCGCGCCCGCGAGCACCCCACCGACCGCAGGCCGGTCGGCGAGTGGAGCGCGCGAGTACCGACAGACTGAAAAGTTGCGCCATGTCGGCGCCGGAAGAGCCCGGATGATGGCGTGGGGTCAGATTATCCCCGCCTCGGCCATCACGTCTCTGGCGTCGCTCTCGGTCACCCCCCCACGGAAGTGAAAGACGCCCGGCAGGAGCTGGCTCTCCTGCCTCACATAGTCACCCATCGCCATGAGGGCACGCAAGACCTCGTCGGTCGAGAGTCCCACCGCGCGCGGTGAGCAGTCGAGCTGCACCGCCCGCAGGAAATCCTTGACCGGGCGCAAGTCTTGACCCTGGTAGGCGCCGGCCAATAGAACCCCCAGCCCCACCAGCGCGCCGTGGAGATAGTGGCGCTCGGTGAGGTGCTCGATGCAATAGGCGACGTAGTGCTCGCTGCCCTCCTCGGGGCGCGCGTTGCCGAACCTCTCGCACAGCAGCACTTCACCCACATAAAGCTCCGCGAGTAGCTCGAGCCCCGCGTCGGAGACCCGCCCGATGGCGTCCGCGCCGGATAAGAGCCGCCCCAGCAGGCCTTCCGCCTCGGCGGCGATCGCGGCGTCATATCTCTCGCCCAGGCGAGCGTGGGCCTCGCGCCAGTCCCACAGGGCCGTGAAGATCGAGAGGATATCCCCGACCCCGGCGCGGTTCAGAAGCGGCGGAGCGGCCTCGAGAACTCCAAAATCGACCAGGAAGTGCTCGGGGTAGACCTCGCCCACATAGCGCACTCGTGACCCCTCGCGCACCCCGATGGCCTTGGTGAACCCGGCATCGACCGAGAGGATCGAAGGCACCAGAACGAGAGGCAAGCCGGTCTGCCAGGCCACATACTTGGCATGATCCAGCGCCGAGCCTCCGCCAACGCCCCAAACCGCACGCGCCCGCTCAAAACCTTGCGTCACCTCGCGAACCCGCGCGTGCTCCATGGTCTCGACCATGTGGAGCTGAGGCGCGTGGCCGGAGAACACCGGCGCCACAAGCTCCCAGGGCTCGGGCTGAGTCAACACGATCGCCTGCGCGCGGTATGCGGCGGGAACACTCCGGAGTAGGTCGCGCCCATAGCTCGGCCGGGCCACGCGCGGCTCCTGTTTGCTCAGGTCCATCGCTTTGGTTTCCTGGTTTTAATCTTCAACCGGCTCACGCCGCGCCGAGGATCCATCGTCATGAAGGGCCGCCGAGCGCTCAGCGCGCAAAATCCACCGCCCTGGTCTCGCGAATCACCGTCACCTTGATCTGGCCCGGGTAGGTGAGCTTCTCTTCGATCTGCTTGGCCACGTCACGCGCCAGCATCACTGACTCATCGTCGCTCACGTTGGCGCTCTCGACCATGATGCGCAGCTCGCGCCCGGCCTGAATCGCGAAGCTCTTCTGAACGCCTTTGAATCCCATCGAGATGGCCTCGAGATCCTCCAGCCTCCGAATATAGGACTCGAGCGTCTCCCGCCTTGCCCCCGGACGCGCACCCGAGATGGCGTCGGCGGCCATCACGAGACAGGCCAGCGCCGAGTTGGGTCTCTCGTCTTCGTGATGGGCTCCGATGGCGTGTACGATCTCCGGCTTCTCGCCATATCGCTTGGCGAGGTTGGCGCCGATGACCGCATGCGAGCCCTCGACCTCGTGATCCACCGCCTTACCGATGTCGTGCAGGAGCCCCGCGCGACGCCCGAGCTTGGTGTCGAGCCCCAATTCGGCCATCATCATCCCGGCCAGGAATCCCACCGCGAGGGAGTGGTGGAGTACATTTTGCCCATAGCTGCTGCGGTACTTGAGCCGCCCCAGCACGAGCACCAGCTCCGGGTGGACGCTCCCAAGGCCAAGCTCCATGACGGCAAACTCGCCGGCCTCACGGATTGTCTGGTCGACGTCCTTTTGAGCCTTCTCGAGCACCTCCTCGATTCGGGTCGGGTGGATCCGACCGTCGGCGATGAGCTTCTCGAGCCCCAACCGCGCCACCTCACGTCGCACGGGGTCGAAGCCCGACAGGATGACCGCCTCCGGCGTGTCGTCGATGATGAGATCAATACCGCTGGCGGCCTCAAACGCCCGAATGTTGCGCCCTTCCCGCCCGATGATGCGCCCTTTCATCTCGTCGCTCGGCAAATTCACAACGGACACCGTGCGCTCGCTCGCATACTCGCCGGCGTACCGCATTATGGCGGTGCTGATGATTCTCTTGGACTTCCGATCAGCGGCGGCGTGGGCCTCCTCCTCAACTCGCTTGACGTGCTTGGCGGCGTCCAAACGCGCGTCTTCGACAATCTCCTCCACGACCTTCTGGCGCGCCTGTTCATGGCTCATCCCGGCGCGCTGTTCGAGAATCTTGGTGGTCTCCTCCAGCAGCCCCTCGACCCGACGCTCCTCGTCTTTGAGCTGCTTCTCGAGGGCGTCGAGTTTCTCTTCACGCGCGCGCGCCTCGGCGCGCGCGCGGTCGACGTCGCGCTCGCGCCTGTCGGCGGTCTCGGCGCGCTTGTCGAGTTGTACCTCGAGCTCACGGACCGTAACCTCGCGGGCCTTGGCTCGCTCCTCCTTTTCGACCGCGCGCAGCGCGGTTTCCTTGGCCTTGATGAGGGCTTCATTGTTGATCCGCTCGGCATCTCTCTCAGCTTCACGCAGGATCTCCGCAGCCTTGTCCTCACTCGCCCGGATATCGGCTTGCCGACTCCGGCGGGCAGCGGCCATGGCCAAGAAATATCCACCCGCAACCCCCAGCGCGATCCCCAGAACAGCGACTAACGCTTCAATTATCATCCCAGACCTCCCATCCCCGGAACCCGCTCTCATCAGAGCGAGCCCGCTATGTGTGGACCGAGAAGCAAAAAAGGGGGGAGGGTCGAAAGAGAACGTGCGCCGGATGATCCGCTGAGCCCCAAAAAAGCCGCGGCACCACCTCGGAGCCCACGACCGCCGATCGAGATCGACGCGGTCGCGTAAAATGTGCAGTCGAGCTGCTAACCGAGAGTCACATCGAGTCGCGCATGCGGGTTACTCGTCGAGAGGTCAACGGAACCATCACCCACAACCTTGAATGGCTCTCGAGATGTCCTGATGGTCACTCCCCCTAGTCGGCCGTGTCCCCCTCAGTGGAGGGACGCTTCTCGTCTTCGAGTAGGCCAATAAGCTCGGAAGAGCGCTCCTCTATCTGTCGGAGCAGGTCAACCCGCCGTCCGCGTTCGTCGAACAACTCATCCGCAATGTTGAGCGCCGTCAAGACGGCGCACTGCAACAGTGGGATATTGCGTCCGGCGACGACTCGAGACAGCTTGTCGTCGAGATACCGTGCCAGTTCACGCAAATATTCTTCGTCGCGATCGCTGACTACCGTGTATTTCGTACCCAGGATCGTGACTTCCACGCCCTGAGGGGGGTTCACCACGTGGGCCTCCCTGCGCTGACAGGTGAGAAAAAGCGCCCAAACTATTGTCAACTATAGCCAGATCCGGCCGGAACGTCAATCCTCAATCATCCACCGCGTCCGTGGACCGAGGGGAGTGAGGCGGGTGCAAGTGCAAGGAAACAAGCCAAATCGAGCGGAGGCGTAGCAGCGCTACGTCGAGCATCGATTTGGTGAAGGTGA
>PWKZ01000145.1 GCA_003559575.1 Bradymonadales bacterium
CGCTCGATTTGGCTTGTTTCCTTGCACTTGCACCCGCCTCACTCCCCTCGGTCCACGGACGCGGTGGACGATTGAGGACCATCATCCTCCACCCTCTTCCGGGATTCGGGAAGCGATTCGGGTGATCTTGCGGCGCCCATCGCCTGCCACATCTCGCCCGGGGACGCGGGAGCTTTTAGCGAGTCTCCGCCGATGCCCCCCCATCCCGGGCGCGCCACCTCACCTCTCGAAGCTGCCATGAGGTCCATCCCGGCTGCAAGCGCGCGGCGTCGACGGTGGCCAGGAACACCACCTGGACCCCGCTTTGATAGCGCGGCGCGGTGGGGCCGGAGAAGCGCACCCGCCAGCCGCTCACGGTGCGCGCGATCGATTCGCGTTCAAGCGATTCGAGCCCCACTCGCGCCTGAATGAGATCCGGCGGCAGTGTCTCCGCCGCCCCGTCTTCGGCCGTCACGAGGTCCAGCTCCAGAAACTCGGGGTCGGCCACGAACAAAACGGCGCCCGCCGCCAGGGCGTCGCTGCGCCGATCCCAGCCGACACCGTTGTAGGGCAGGCGCCACCAGGTTACCGCCTCCTCGGCGGAGCGGTAGCGCGCCGGCAGTGGGCGCAAGGCCTCGTTGCGCTCCGAGAGATCGGCGTGAGCGGCGCGCGCCTCTTCGGTGTCCGCCCACGCCACCGCGCTCAGCCCGCGAGTGGTCGTCGGACGCCGGCCGTGTTCGCTTGCAAGTAGCCCGCCGATTGCCAGGAGCGTCAGGATCGGCCAGAACGACCGCCGGCTGTCGCCCCGCCCGGCCAACGAGACAAGCCACCACAATGCCGGGAGCGTCGCCGTCGCGAAAGCGGGGGCAAAGTCGAGCATGTAGCGCGAGGAGAGAACCGGCGCCCTGAGATAGACGAGCGCGAGGAGCAGTGTCGCCGCGAGGGACCACGCCCCCAGGATGGTCGCCAGGGGAGGCGCGCGGCGCGCCGTGTTGGCCGCGCGCGAGCCCCCTTTTCGGCGCGCGGCGCGGCGCCGGCGGAGCCACCCGACCGTGGCCGCTGCGCTCGCGCCGAGACCGGCCAGGAGCACGGCCAGATAAAAGAGGTCGTAAGTCCTCAAATAGATCTCGCGCCAGCGGATCGTGGGCGATTGGCCCGGGAAGAGGTGCGCACCGAACCAGTTGGTGCCGCTATCTTCGTGGGCGAGGAAGAGCATTCCGAAGAGCTCCTTGGCGGCGGCGGCGACGGGCTCCTGCCTGAATGGATAGTCGAAGCGAGTGGAGTAAGTGAGGACGGTGAGGGCTTCGTCATGGACGTTCAGGGAGTGACCGAACTCGAAGCCGTCGCCGAATCGCGCCCGGTTGGTGCCCCACAAGAGGAGACCCCCTAGCATGAAGACCGCCAGCCCCGCCGGGAGGCCGCCCCACCCACGCCATCGCTGAAGGCCTGGACGTGGCCGGGAGCGCGGGGGCGGCGGGTTGAGGATCACCGTGGCCGTCGCTGTCAGGACTGTCACCAGGCCGTAAATCACGAGTGTCGGGCGAATGAGCCCGCCTATCCCCGCCAGCGCGCACAGGAGGATGAAGCCGCGCCACCGCGGCCGCCGCGCCAGGGAAACGAGCGCGCAGAGGAGCAAACATGCGAAAAAATAGCCGTAGATGAGCGCGTCTTCATAGGCCTGGCCGCGGTATCGCATCAGGCCGATGAGCGGTGGGAAGCCTGCCAGCACGAGGACGCTTGCCGTGCGCGCGGGCCACGGCGGCAGGGCGGTGGCCGACGGCGCGGCGCGGGCCATTGGCCTGCCGGTCGGGCCGTCGGGTAAGCGCCATGTTTGCAGGAGCGCGAAGAGGGTGAGAGCCAAGAAGAGCCCCAAGACCGGCTTGTCGCCTGCCGGCCGCCCGGCCGCGAGGCCGCTGAGCGCGTCGAACGGGGCGCGCCACAGCGGTATGCCGAGGCCCCACACCTGCTGCACTCCCCCTTGCGCCCAGGCGAGATCGTGGGCCATGTGGCGCGGATCGTCGCTCAGGGGTAGGCGCCCCTCGAGCAGTCGCCGGCTCTGGCCGCGGTGGGGCGACGAGATGGCATACCAGTCGCCCCACGCGCGTATTTGACCCGTCGCGACGAGCAGCACGGCGGCGGCCACGAGTGCCGTCGAGAGCCGCGCGACTAATCTCCCGGAGCCGCTTGGAGGCGCAACCGCCACGTCAAACTCCCCACTATCCCCACTATGGCAACAGCAGCAGAACATCGCCCAGGAAGCGGGCGTCCGGGGCCGCATCCGGCGGCAAGCGACCGAGCGTCGCTTGAAGCTCGTCGAGGCCGGTGGCCAAGAAACGGGAGATGACCTCGCGCTCGCGGTCTTCGAGCCCGCCCGCAATGCCGGTGAGCTGGTCCATCGCGCGGCGCCGGAAATTTGGATCGATCCGCCGCGCGCCGCGGCCCTCGAGCAGCATGTCCATCATGTCGGCGACGTCGGCGCCCTCGAGTGGAGCCAGGTCGCGACCGCGGTCGAGCAGGACGTTTGCAATCCCGGTCAACAGTAACGCGGTGAAGCGCACCATCGGGTGGGTCTCCGCGGGTAAAACCGCGAGATCCGGCGCCTGCATTCGCTCCGGCCCCCAGTCGAAGCGCTGCTCGAAGAAGCTCAGCAGGGTCCGGGCCTCGAAGAGCAGCCGCTCACCCGCCCGGACCTCGTCGAGAGTCGCAAGCGGGACCAGAAGATCGGGGGCGCTCGAATCCCGGCGCTCCTCCTCGGTGACGGGTCGGCGCGGTGGGCGCATGGACAGCCCTTCGAGCTTCTCGGTGGTGGCGGCGTCGAATGGGGATGCGCCGATGGGGGCCGAGGCGCGGTCAAGGATTTGCCCGGCCTCCCTCGTGAGCGCGGCCAATTGGGTTACTGCCAGTCGGTAGATCTCGTCCAGCTGCAAACTTGCCAGCACTACCTCGGCGCCGGCGTTGGAATCGGCCATCAGCGCGAGCAGGCCGAGGGAGGTGGTCCGGACCACATGCTTCGTCTCGTTCGTGATCAGCTCGGAGTCGCTCAGGTCGAGGCCGCGGAAAACCATCCGGCGGTTGACGAGGTAGCGAAGCGCCGCCAAGAGTTTGTCGCGCCGCGGCCCGTCAGGGAGATCCGACAGGACTCTGAGCAGTAGCGGCGAGTGTGGCCCCAAGCTCATGGCGGTCCCGGAGAAGGGGCGCGTCGAGGTGTTCTCGGCGCTGGTCTCGGCGCGCACTCTCGCGACGAGCTGCGCGCGCGCGCCGCGTGGCAGCGGCGCCTCAATCGCGGCCGCTTCTTCGAGCGGTGGGAAGCCGAGCTCCTCAAGCCGGGCGGTTCGGAATTGGTAGGCGGTCTCCTCCAGCTGGCTTGGCAGCTCGAAGCGGCAGGCCTGGAGGAGTTGACGTCCGCGGTCGACATCGGCGGAGTATATGGTGTCGAGGATCTTGCCGAGCATCAACCGGTTCGGGTCGCCTTCGTCAAGCTCGAGCACGAAGAGCCCGTCGGGGGAGATCATCCGCGCGCGCCCGTCTGGAATGTCCTCGGGGGCCTCGCGTGCGTCAAAGACCGAAGCGCGGCGCAGAATGCTGAGCGCAATCAACTCGGGATCGATCGCTTCGATGAGTCGTCGCGGCGCCAGTGAACCGGCCTCGGAGGCAATCGAGTGATAGCGGGTAAAGTATTCGATTGTGAAGTTGTCACGCTGCCAGCAGCCGAGGTCGACGAACCCGGCCCACTGTTCGGGAGAGGCGTAGCGAAGCAGCTCGACGCTGTCATCGAGACCCACGTCGTGGATCAGCAGGAATAACTCTGGAATCGGCAGAGTGGGAATGAGCCTCTCGATCCCGGGGACGTCGAGCAATGATCGCAGCCGCTCGGTGGCCGACATGGCCTGCACCCGCGGGTCGAATGGGTTTACCAGGCGGGCCAGCTCAGCGCGGTTGTCGTTTTGGAGTGCTTGGGAGTCCTCTTCGTCTTTCATGGGGATCCTTTCCGGCCAAGAGACCGCTCTTCAGCATCATTGGACGTCATTGGGGGCAAAAGCGTCAAGGTCGTAACCCATAATCGTCGGCCCATCCTGGGATTCGCGCGCGGATTCACGCACATCTGCGGCGTCACCTACACCGAATTAGTGCTCGACGTAAGCTCTGCTACGCCTCCGCCTAAGAACGGCTTGTTTCCTTGCACATGCGCGCGACTCCACACGCTCGTTTTCGCGCGCGGATTCACGCCGCAAAATCACCCGCATCGCTTCCCGAATCCTGGAAAAGGGTGGAGGATTGAGGAAGATGCCCAAGATTGACTCACGGATTGCGCATATGGCACAGGGCTGAGGATTTGACACACATGTGAAAATGCAGCACAGTTCGCCCCATGTTCATCGATCACCGATATGAGGTGCTGCGCGAGCTTGGTTCCGGGGGAATGGGAGCCGTTTATCTCGCCCGCGACCACCTCGAGGGCGACCGCCTGATCGCCTTGAAGTGTATCCGAGAGGGTCGCGCGGCGCTTGGGCTGCAGCGCGAGTTCGAGCTGCTCGCGCGGCTTCGACACCCCAACCTGGCCGAGGTCTACGACTTCGGTTGGGACGCCGCCGGCGGGCAGCACTATTTCACCTGCGAATACGTCGACGGCGCGCCTTTTGCCTGGCACGGCACGGAGCGCCCGTTCGAGTGGCTATTGCTGCGCACAGTCGAACTCTGTCGTGCGCTCGCCCGTGTGCATCGTGAGGGGTTGCTGCACTGTGACGTGAAGCCGGAGAACGCGCTCATCGCCGGGGAGAGCGAACAGGTCAAACTACTCGATTTCGGTCTCGCCATGGCGGCCACCGCCGAACCGGTGCCGCCGCGCGGGACGCTTCCTTTCATGGCGCCGGAGTGGCTGCGCGGCGAGACCCCCGATCCTCGCGCCGATCTCTACGGCCTCGGGATGCTGCTCTACCGGGCGACCTTCGGGTGCTTTCCATTCGCGGGCACGGAGCGTCGCGAGGTGTTGCGGTTTCATCTCGAAAAGCCGGCTCGCGCTCCGCGCGAGCTGCCCGACGTCCCGGCGTGGTGGCCGACATTCATCCTCCGGCTGCTCGCCAAGGAGCCGAAGGACCGCTTCGCCTCGGCGCGCGCCGCGCTGGCCGCCATCAACGTTCAGGAGGGCGCGCACCACCCCCTCGAGACCGACGCGACCTGGCAGGTACGGCTCTGCGGAGGGCGCTTTGTCGGCCGCGACGAGATCGTCCGGGAGCTTGACGAGTTAATCGCGCGCGCCACTCGTGAGGGCGAGTCGGATTCCCCCGCCGAGACTCTGCTCACGGTGCTCGAAGGGGAGCGCGGCGCCGGCAAGTCCCGGTGGCTGCTCGAGATCAAACGCGCGTTGCAGCTCCGCGGGACACCGGTGCTACTCGAGGAGGCGCGCGGCGACACCAGCGTCGAGCGGTTGTTGGCCGCGTTGCGGTCCGTGCTGGGCCCCGAACACGCGGCCTTTCAGGTCTGCTCCGCGCTCGGCGCGGGAGCGCCGAGCGCGCCTGGCGCCGGCGATGGATCCCACGAAATCGCTGCTTTTCAGCGCATGGTGAGCGCGATGGGCGATCTTCTGTTGGCGGCGGGGCGCGCCCAGGAGCTTGTCGTGTTGCTCGATCAAGCCGAGCAGATGGACGCGCTGACGGTCGCCATCTTGAGCTATGTGGTGCACGCCGTCGATTACACCCAGCGTGGTCGCCCCGGCGCGGCGCCGGGCGAGCCGCGCCCGCGCCTCGCCATCGTTCTGGCCCACGACGACGCCCCGTCCGGCCCCCTCGAGGCGCTCTTGCACCACCCTCTGACGCGGCGTTTGACACTTCGGGCGCTCGAGCCGCCGGAGGTGGCGTCGCTGCTCACCACTTTGCTAGGGGAGCGCGAGCTGCCGGACACCTTGGTGCGCGAAGTCACCGCGGCCTGCGGCGGCAACCCGGAACGAGTGCGGGTGCTGCTCTCGATGCTGATCGAGAGCGGAACCCTCCTGGTGCGGGAGGAAGAGGTCGTCTGGTCCACGAAGCGCGCCGCCCCCTTGCGTTTGCCGCGGACCTTGGAGGAGTCGCTCGCGCGCCTCATTGCCGAGTTGCCGAGCGAGGAGCGCGAGGTGCTCGACTACTTGAGCCTCCTGAACGAGCCCTGCCCGCTCGGAGTGTTGGCGACTGCCATGGGCTACGAGTCCGGGGCGCTGAGCCGAGCGGTGGAGACGCTCGAGATCCTCGGGCTGTCCCACGCCAGTCTGACCTCCACCGGCCGGCGGGTGGCGCCGGCCGGCCGCGTGTTGGCCGGTGTCGTCGCCTCTCGGTTGAGCGCCGCCGCGCGCCGCGAGCACAACGAGAGGCTCCAAGGCGCGCTCTGTAAAGCGCCTGAGGAGCGACCGTCGGCGGCGACATTGGCGCACCACCTCGAGCTGGCCGAGGATTTCGAGGTGGGTTTTGCGGTGGCGCTCTCGGCCGCGCGCGGGGCGCGGTGGCGCGGGAGTCTAGATCGCGCCGACGGTGAACTCACCCGCGCGCGACGAATGGCCGGCGACTCCGCCGAGAGGATCTTGGCGCTGGCGGAGGAGGAGGCGATCCTGGCGGCGCTGTCCGGAGATGGCGCGCGCGCCGTTTCAACGCTCGAGAGTGCCATCTCGGCCGGCGGGGCGGCGCTCGACAGCCGTCGGCGAGCGTTGTGGTTGCGGCGGCTGGCCGAGGCGCGGAGCGAGGAGGGTAGTCACGCGGAGGCCGCCACGGCGCTGGAGGACGCGCTCACCGCGCTTGGCGAAGAGCACCCCAAGGATCGCGCCGCCGTGCTGGCGATTTTTGCGCGGCTGGAGTTTTTCCGAGGCGACTATCAGGCGGCGCGCACCCGGGCCACCGCGGCGCTTCGGGAGTGTCGCGCGCAGACGGACGCGACCTGGGGGGAGATCGATCCCCCCCCGAGGGATCACGCGCCGGACGATCCGCCGCTTTTCGACGGCGGCAGCCGCACCTTGGCCGCCGCCGCCGCCCATAGCCACGCGACTCTCGGGCTGGTGGCTTCCTATGGCGGTGATCCGGAGCGCGGGCTCGCCCACCTGACCCTGGCCGTCGACCTCCATCGCGTCCTTTGCGAGCGACGCGAGTTGGTGTTCGCCGAGAACGCGCTCGGGCTCGTTTATCACCAGAAGGGAGAGCGTCGGTCGGCTATCGCGCGCTACGAGGAGAGCTTGCGGCTCGCGCGGGTCATCGGGGATCAGCGGCGTGAGACCAAGGCGCGGATGAATCTCTCCGTGGTTCACCAGGAGGCCGGCGAGTATCGCGAGGCGATCGAGCGCTACCTGGAGAGCCAGGAGCGGGCCTATCGTGTTCAGGATCACGCCAGCCTGATGCGAATCGCCAACAACCTTGCCAATATCCACCGTTTCCTGGGTCGCCTGACGGAAGCCGAGCTTTGGCTGCAACGATCACTCAAGGAGGCCGAGGCGCTGGGGGACACTCTCTTGATTGGTTACAACCTGCTGATTCAGGGGGAGGTCCACCTGCTGAGGGGCGAGCTGGAGCCGGCCGGAGAGCTGCTCTCGGAGGCCGCGGCGACACTCAAAGGGCTCGACCGAAAGGATGTGTGGCTCGAGGCGCGGCTCGATCAAGCTGAATGGCTGCTCTTTGCCGGGCGCCATGAGGAGGCCGACAACGAAGCGCGCGAGGTGGTGGCCGAGGCGCGCCGGGCTGCCCTCGGCGACCACCTGACGCGGGGGTTGCTCACGCGCGCCGCAATCGCGCTCGACCGCGCGCGGGCCGCCCATGACCGTGACCCGGATGGAGACGGCGCAGCCACTGTTCGCGCGCAGCTCGGAGCCGGGCTGCGCCTGGCGCTCGAGGCGTTGGTGGAGATCGAGACTCGCGAAAACCCGGAACTCTGCTGGCGCGTGTATGGCGCGCTGGCCGAGGCCTACGCGGGGCTCAACACCCTCTCGGTCAAGGGCGGTCAGGCGGAGTTGTTGCTCGCCGCGCGCCACGCGCTAGAGCGCGCCTCCTTGGCGCGGGTGCACCTCGAGGAGCGCCTCCCGGTCGAGATGCGCCCCACCTTCTTCGAACGGCGCGATCGTCACGCGCTCAGCGAGCGCCTCGAGGAGCTGGCGGAGCGCATCAAACGTTCGCCGCCGCAGGATGAGCTGGGTCCGGCAGCGCTGTTGCCGGCCGGCGATTCGCTGGTACGGCTGCTCGAGGTCAACAAGCGGCTCAACAGCGAGCACCGTCTGGATCGGTTGCTCAACACCATCATGGACGCGGTGATCGACTTGACCGGCGCGGAGCGTGGCTTCGTGCTGCTCGATGAGGGCGCCGAGACCGGCGGCAAGGAGAGCGACGGCGAGGGCGACGCGCCCGCGGAGCCGCGCGGCGGCGTTGGCAAGCTCACCGTGGCGGCGGCACGTAACATGGACCGCGAGACGGTCCGCAAGTCGAAGTTCAAGATCAGCCACACCATCGCCGAAGAGGTCATCACCAGCGGCCGACCGATCCACACGGTCGACGCCCGCGAGGACGAGCGCTATCGCGACTATGTGAGCATCCACTCCCTGCGGTTGCGCTCCATCGCCTGCTATCCGCTGCAGGACCGTGGCAGCACCTTCGGCGCGCTCTACCTGGACAACCGCTTTCAGGCCCAGGTCTTCGACGAACGGCACCGCGCGCTGCTGGAGGCCTTCGTCGAGCAGGCGGCGGTGGCCATCACCAACGCCCGGTTGCACGAGCGCGCCCAGCGGATGATGCAAGAACTCGAGCAATCGCGCGATCAGGTGGAGCGGCTCAACCTCGAGTTGGAGCGCAGGCTCATGGATCAGAGCGCTCTGCTCGATGAGACCCGCGCGGCGCTCTCGCGCCGCCAGGACGAGATCGAGGCGCGCTTCCGGTACGGTCAGATGGTCGGCCACAGCGCCCCAATGCAAGCGGTCTACGGCCTCATTGAGCGGGTCAAGGATGTGGACATCTCGGTGGTGATTCAGGGCGACAGCGGCACCGGTAAGGAGTTGGTGGCGCGCGCCATCCACTACCTCGGCAATCGCCGCGAAAAAGAGTTCGTCAGTCTCAATTGCGCCGCATTCCCCGAGACGCTGCTCGAGAGCGAGTTGTTCGGGCACAAGCGCGGATCGTTCACGGGGGCCGAGCGCGACAAGCGGGGGCTGTTCCAGGTGGCTCACAAGGGGACCTTGTTTCTCGACGAGGTCGGCGACATGAGCTTGGGGATGCAGGCCAAACTGCTCAGAGCGCTCCAAGAGCAGGAGATCCGTCCGGTGGGAGGGCACGAGGCGATCAAGATCGATGTCCGAGTGATCGCTGCCAGTAACCAGGATCTAAAAGAGATGATTCGCGCCGGCAAGTTCCGCGAAGACCTTTACTATCGGCTGAACGTGGTCACGATTCGCATCCCCCCGTTGAGAGAGCGCCGCGAGGACATCCCGCAGCTCATCAATCATTTCCTGGAGCGCCTGGCCGGCGAGACCAACCGCGAGCCGTACTCCTTCTCCAAGGAGGCGATGCAAATCCTCATGAACTACGATTGGCCGGGCAATGTGCGCGAGCTCATGTCGACGGTGCAGACGGCCTCGCTGTTTGCCTCGGGGCCGACCATCACTCCGGCCGACCTGGCCAACAAGCCCGAGATAGTCGAGGCCGTCTCGTCACGCCCGGAGGTCTCTCTCGGAGATCGCACTCTGGTCGAGCTGGAGCGCGAGGCGATCATCCAGGCCCTGAAACGGACGGGGGGCAACAAGATGGCGGCCGCCAAGGCGCTCGGAATCAGCCGGCGGTCGCTCTATAACAAGCTGAAGCAATACGACATTCGGTTGACGACCCGGACCTCCGTCGTCAATTGACTTTTTTGAGGAATACCGATGGATCAAGATCTGTTGCGACGTATCCCAAGTGTCGACTCCCTCCTCGCGCGTCCCGCGCAGCAAGAACTCATCGCGCACCACCCGCGCGATCTCGTGGTCCGTGCCGTGCGCGCCGCGCTGGCGGATTTGCGCGAGACTCTTGGGCGCGCGCCGAGCGAGGATCATCTCTCGCCGACCGCCATCGACTCCGCGGTTCAGGCGAAGCTCGCAGCGCGGCTCGCGCCGAGTCTCGTGCCGGTCATCAACGCGACAGGGGTGGTGCTGCACACCAACTTGGGACGCGCGCCACTCTCGAGCGCGGCGCTGGGTGCCATCCGTGAGACGTGTGAGGGATACTCCAACCTGGAGTTCGATCTGGTCGAGGGGCGCCGCGGGTCGCGCCACACCCACCTGGAAGATCTGTTTGTCGAGCATACCGGAGCCGAAGCTTCGCTCGTGGTCAACAACAACGCCGCCGCGGTGCTGTTGATTTTGGCGACCTTGGGCGCCGGCCGGGAGGTGATTGTCTCCCGCGGGGAGATAATCGAGATCGGCGGGAGCTTCCGCCTGCCCGACGTAATGGCGGCCGGTGGCGCGCGGCTGGTGGAGGTGGGGACCACCAACCGCACGCGGCTCGCGGACTACGAGGCGGCGATTGGCCCCGAGACCGCGATGTTGTTCAAGGCGCATCGATCCAACTACGCGATAGTCGGCTTCACCGCCGAGCCGACGCGCGCCGAGCTAGTGGAGCTTGGGAGGCGACACCGGCTGCCGGTGGTCGAGGATCTCGGAGCGGGCAGTTTGACGGATCTCGCGTCGTTGGGCATCGACGAAGCGGTGAGTGTCGCGCGCCCGATCCGGGAAGGAGTCGACCTCCTCTGTTTCAGTGGCGACAAGCTGCTGGGGGGCCCCCAGTGTGGTGTCATTCTCGGTCGCGCGACGCTCCTGGCCGATCTCAGGCGCCACCCTCTCTATCGCGCGCTGCGGGTCGACAAGATGACCACCGCGGCGCTCGAGGCGACGGTGCGCGAGGTGCACGAAGGGCGAGCGGCCGAGTCGCTCCCGGTGTTGCGCGCCATCGCCTCCGACCAGACGGAGCTTCACGCCCGCGCCGAGCGGCTGGCGGCGAGGATTGCGGCGCTCGGTCACGAGGGGCTGGAGGTCGGGCTGGCTCACGGGCACTCGAAGGTGGGCGGCGGGAGCCTACCGCAGACCGAGCTGCCCACCTGGCGGGTTGTCTTGCGGGTGGCCGGGCTGAGTGCCGCGGAGCTTGATCGACGGCTGCGCGCGTCGCGCCCGGCGGTGGTCTCGCTTGTGGGTTCGGGGGCGGTGCAGTGGGACCTGCGCACGATAGGCGAGGAGGACCATGAGGCGCTGACGGAGGCTCTGGCGGGGGCTTTGGGGTGAGGCTTCAAGGTCAAGCCAGGGCGGCCAGCAGAGAGTTCATCTTGGTCTCGCTGCTGTCGCTGCGCGAGAGCAGCACGATGGGCGCTCCGGCACCCAGGACGATGCCGCCGGCCTTCGCCCCCGCGAGGGTCACCAGCGCCTTGACCACATGGTTGGTGGCGGTGATGTTGGCGCCCACCAGTATGTCCGTCTCCCCGGCCACAAGGCTCTTGAGCCCCTTCTTGGCGGCCGCCTGAGCCGAGAGCGCCACGTCGAGCGCCACCGGACCCTCGACGATGGCGTCTCCGAACAGCCCGTCGGTCGCCCGGGCGGCTATTTCGGCCGCAATCCCGGTCTCCGGGAGCCGCTCCTCGACAGTCTCCACCAGCGCCAACATCGCCACACGCGGTGCGTGCGCTCCTTCTCGGCCGTAGCGCCGCGCCAGCCCCACCGCGTTGTGGACGATATCGAGCTTGATGGCGAGATCTTGTTGGATATTGATGCCGCCGTCGGTCGCCAGCAGCACCTTGGGATAGCTCGAAAGCTCCACCAGGGCCACATGCGAGAGCGCCTTGCCGGTGCGCAGCCCACGCTCGCGGTGCAGCACGGCGCGTAGCAGTGTCGGGGTCGGCAGGTGTCCCTTCATCAACACCTCGGCCTCATTCGTGCGCACCAGCTCGACCGCCAGCGCGGCGGCCTCTTCAGGGGAGTCGGTGGCCCTTATGCAATAGCGGGAGGGCGCGATCCCTTGCCTGGCGATGATCTCTTCAATCGCCGCCGGCCGCCCCACCAACAGTGGCTCGGCGATTCCAAGCTCCGCCGCCCGGTGGACGGCTTCAATGACGTCGGGGTCCTCGGCGGCGGCCACCGCCAGCTTCTTGGGAGGGCGCCCTTGAATCGCGCTCAGCATGTCCGCAAAACTTGCAATCGGCATCGTCTCACTCCTGTCAAAGCGACCAAGGCAGCTCACCCGGATTCGGCGCGGCGGTATGTTTGCACGGGCTCCGCTCCTGCCAGCGCCCGGAACCCGGCCGTCGCCAAAGCAGACATCTCATGTTC
This sequence comes from Bradymonadales bacterium, assembly GCA_003559575.1. Lineage (GTDB taxonomy): Bacteria > Myxococcota_A > UBA9042 > PWKZ01 > PWKZ01 > PWKZ01. The sequence continues at coordinate 12,260 of PWKZ01000145.1, forward strand.
TCCCGGATAGGCGAACACCCTCGCCAGGTGTCCGATTCGCGAGGTCAGCCGACCGGCAATCGGGCGTGACCGGAGAAGCCCGCCGGTCAAGATGATGCCGTCCAGCCTGGGACCGGCGACGACCGCCATGCCGCCAATCTCCTTGGTGACCTGGTGAACCATTGCGCGGTGGACGAGATCGGCCTCGGCATCTCCGGCGTCGGCGCGGCGCAACACCTCGCGGGCATCATCGGTACCGAGGTAGCCCAGGAACCCGCCACGGCGTCCGAGCGCCGCCAGGAGCTCCTCGCGAGTGTAGCGGCCCGAATAGGCCAACTCCACGAGCGGCCCAATGGGCAACGCTCCGGCGCGCTGGGTGCTCATCGGCCCCATCCCCAAGAGCGCGTCATTGACGTCGACGATTCGGCCGCCCACCACCGCTCCGATCGAGGTGCCGCCCCCGAGGTGGGCCACCACGAAGCGGCAATCCGTGAGCGCGCGGCCAAGCTCCTCGGCCGCCGCGCGCGCGCAGGCTTTCATGTTTAACGTGTGGGCGCGCCCGCGCCGCTCGATGCCGGGAAACCCCGAGAGCCTGGCTTCGGGCAGTAGCTCGTCGGTGCCGACGGGATCCGCGATGTAAGCCGGGACACCGAAGGATTCGCCAAGGGCGAAGGCCAGCATCGCGCCGAGGTTGGAGGCGTGCTCTCCGTACCGCGCCTCCTCGAGGTCGGCCAACAAATCCTTGTTGACGGCATAGATCCCGCCCGGGCCGGGCCGTATGAGCCCACCGCGGCCCACCACCGCCAGTGGCTTGACCGGGGTCTTGAGGGTCGCCAGAGTCTTCTCGACAACCCGGCGCCGAATGTCGAACTGGGCGGCGATTGAGGGGTATGACTCGAGCTCCTGCGCTCGATGGGCCACGTTCTCTTCGAGCAGCGTGGCGCCGGCCGCAAGTGAGCGGCGTTCATAGAGAGAGAGCTTGGTCGAGGTCGAGCCGGGGTTGATGACCAGCACCTGACTATCGGGCTTTTCCACGGGAGGGAGAACCTCCAAATCGTGCGCCATGCGTCGCTCTCCTTGGCCGGCCCTCGTGCCGGCTTGACCGAGCACCCACGCGCGCTGCAACGGGCGTGGCCGTGATCGAGAGGCTGAAGTAAGCCATAATTGGCCGCCCGGGATCAAGCTCGGCATTCCCCCCTCGGTGCTCGCTGAGAAACGAGAATTGGCGACGGTTTTTGCTGGTCATCGCGACTCTGTAGTGTCAATATCCCGTGCGGACGGCGACCGCGAGGCCGTCCTGAAATCCGTTCATTCGCAAGAAGACGACTCTTGGGTGGTTGAGATTTTGGTGCTCGACAGAGCGGCTGAGGGACGACCATGTATATCCTCGGTTTCAACTGTTACGTGTTCAACTCAGCGGCTTGTCTGGTCAAGGACGGACAACTCGTGGCGGCTGCTCACGAGGAGCGCTTCAATCGCCGGAAGACCAGCGGTGAGTTTCCGCGCGAGGCCATCTCATACTGCCTGCGGCAAGCCGGGATAACGCTCGAAGATGTCGATTTCGTGGGTTTTCACTGGGAGCCGAGCTACCGTTTTCATCGCCGTATCGGGCTAATCCTACGCTATCTGCCGGAGTCGCTCCGCTACTATGGCTCCCACGCCGGGCGCTTCGGCAAAATGCTCCTTGCCGAGCACGAGCTGGCCCGTAAACTTGCCGACTGCGCGCCACGCTATCGATTTCAGCGCGTGCGCCACCATGTTTGTCATGCCGCCAGCGCCTACCTCCTCTCACCGTTCGAGGAGGCCGCTACCCTGACCGTCGACGGCTCGGGGGAGATGGCCTCGGCCACCTTCGGCGTGGCCGAAGGTAATCGCATCACGTTGACCGACGAGATCGATTATCCTCACTCCCTGGGCTATCTGTACGTCGCCCTGACCCACTATTTGGGCTTCATCCCCGACTGCGACGAGTACAAGGTGATGGCGCTGGCCTCGTTTGGCGAGCCTGAATACTACGAGGCGTTCAAACGGATCGTGACGCTGCACGGCAACGGTCGCTATCGGTTCGATCTGAGTTATTTCAACTACCACAAGGGGAAACGCAACCCCTGGGTGTCGGGCAAGTTCATCAAGACCTTCGGGCCGCTGCGCCGGCGCGATGAGCCTCTCACTCAGCGACACCTGAACATTGCGTGGGCGCTCCAGCGGCGGCTCGAGGACGCCGTGTTTCACATGATCGCGCATCTGCGGCGCACCACCGGGAAGCGGAACCTGTGCTTCGCCGGCGGCAGCTCGTTGAACTCGGTGCTAAACGGCCGCTTGCGGCGCGAGGCGCCGTTCGACGACATCTTCGTCCAGCCGGCCGGCAACGACGCCGGCACCTGCCTCGGGGCGGCGTACTACATCTACAACGTGCGCCTGGGTTATCCGCGCAACTACACTCTGGAGCACCTTTATCTGGGGCCTGAGTTTACGGATGAGGAGTGCCGCCAAGCGCTGCTGCGCCATGAGGTGGCGTATGAGGAGCTGCCGCCGGAGGAGCTTGTGCGCCGAACGGCGGCGCTCATCGCCGACGGCGAGGTCGTGGGCTGGTTTCACGGTCGCATGGAGATGGGCTCCCGGGCGCTTGGGAGTCGCAGTATTTTGGCCGATCCGCGGCGCCCCGAGATGAAGGACGTGCTCAATGCCAAGGTAAAACATCGCGAGCCCTTCAGACCGTTTGCGCCGAGCGTGCTGGAGGAGGCGGCCGGGGAATACTTCGAGGACGCCGGCGCGTCACCGTTCATGAGCTATGTCCTTCGGATTCGGCCCTCGAAGCTCTCCGTCATTCCGACCGTCGCCCATGTGGACGGCACCGCGCGCGTGCAAACCGTCTCGCGGGTGCATGCGCCGCGCTACTGGGCGCTCATCAAGGAGTTTGATCGCCTGACGGGGGTCCCGATGGTCGTCAACACCTCGTTCAACGTCATGGGACAACCCATCGTCTGTACTCCGCAAGAGGCCCTCGACTGCTTCTTGAGCACCGGGATCGACCACCTCGTGTTGAACAACTTCCTGGTGCGCAAGGACGCCTTGGTGGGCGCCGCCGCTCAGGCGTCACGTCGAGCGAACTGATGACCGCCTCGTTTTGGTCCAAGGGGTCGGCCCCGTGCGCCTTGTCGCGCCCCCAACTCCTCGCCGCGACCATCATCAGTGCCCTGGCCGGGCTCTACTGGGTCTCCCTCGGACTGGGTGTCGAATTGACTGCTTGTGTCGATACGACCAACTACCTTGGCACGTCCAGGGATTGCCTCTCGGGCAAAGGCTGTCTATTGCGGCTCAATCCCACGGGTGCCGCCTCCGCTTGCGGGGTATACCACGGCGCTCTCTTCACCCATTTTCTGGTGCTGTGGCATGGGATCGGCCTGCCGGAGAGCCTCTTGCCGGTGGGCTGGCGGGTGTTGATGCTGCTGGCGTTCATTCCCGTCATGTGGGCCGCGAGCCTCGGCGCGGGTGTCGCCGGTCTGCTGGTGGCGGGCTTGAGCGCTTCCAGCGTGCTCAGAGGTTACGACGGGGCGGTGTTGTTTTGGAACCCCGACCTGATCCCGTTTCCGGCGGCGTTGTTCATGTTGTCCGCCGTGTGTGCCATGGGATCCGGGGAGAGGAGGTATCTCTTTGGGGCGGCGCTGGCGGTCGGGGTGGCGCTTCAAGCGCACTCCTCCGTGCTCCTGAGTGTTCCGGCGCTAATCTACCTCGCCTGGGTGGTGGATCCCAGGGCACGACGACAGAATATTCTCAAAGCGCTTTCAATCGTCGTGGTGACGACCGCGCTCGTCTCTCCGGCCACATTTCCACCCGCGGGGCCACCGTTCATCGCCTCCGGCGGAGAGAGCGGCCGGCACCTCCTGACAACGGGGCTCGGGGTTTGGTTTTTCGCGGTCGCCGTGTCCCTGGCGCTTTTGTCGACGCTGCTAGGCTCCTCTCGAGCGCTTGTGGTGCGATGGGCACGCTTCCTCCTGCTGACTCAGCTCCTGCCGGCGCTCGTGATGCTCTCTCTGGCGCCCTCGGGGATCCGCTACGTGTTGCAGTTCGTCCCCGGTCTGGTCTGTGCCTCCGGGTTGGCGGTGCGCTTGTTGGTGGTGGATTTGCCCCGCTCCAGGTGGGGTGTCCCGGCGCGCGGATCGCCGTGGCTGGGCCGCGCGGTGCTTCTCGTCGTCTCGATTGTGGCGGTGAGCGAGTTGGCGAAGGCGCGGAGACAGAGGGAACCTCCCGTGGTGACGGCCCGCGGGCTGACCGATTGGAAATCCATGAGGCAACTGGGAGTGACAATGTCGCAAGAGGTGGGCCTCGGGTACAACGAGCTGTTCGCCACGCTGCGCGGTGGCGAACACTACTACCATCTATTGGAAATCCTGGGCTATATGTTCCCCGCGGTGGAAACCCACCGTGGGATCGCCGATGAGCGGGCGCTCGAAGTACACCCGGTCTATCGCAACGAGATCGAGCGCCCCCTGCCCGAGGGATGGCAGGAGCTCTCGGGCGACCCTCTCTCCTACCTCACGCACGAATATCGGCCGTTCGTTTTGTGGGAGAGTTTTGCCTACTGTTTCCGACACGAGGACGCGCCGGGGAAATGCGACCTGCGCTTCGGCCGGCGGCAGTTTCACCCAACGCCGACGGATCGCTACGGGAGACACTTCTTTCCGAGAATGATGGCGATTCTGCGCACCTTGGAGGGCGAAGGCGAGGGGTTGACCTATGTACTCCGCGTCCGGTTGCCGGCCGGAGCGCGGCCACGCACCGTGGCCCTCCCCAGCGTCCACATTGAGAGCGCTACCGATGTCGCCCGCGCGCGCATTCAGTTGGTGGGCGGGGTGGACTTTGAAGGAGAGCTCCCGAGCAACCGCCTGCGCTTGTTGCCCCCCCCGGCCGAGGCGCAAGACGCCCACGGCTTCCTGGTGCTGACGGCCCATTTGGCCCGGCCTCCCCTCGACAACAACCGTTGGCGCTTGCCGCCGCCGATGGTGGAGCTGGATGAGGAGCATTTGCCGGTGCCTCTCGATGTGCTCGCCGGGGTCCGGGAGGACGGGGCCCCCGAGGGCGCGCTATGGTCCTTGCCGGTGCCGTCGCTCTTGCTCCCCGAGGTGCGGCCGAATCCAATTGGCGAGGAGTGGTTGGTCTCGCGGGCCTATGTGAGCGCGGTGATGGTCGCGGTCGTGGTAGGGTTGCTGGTGGTCTTCGGGGTCTGCGGAGCCGGGATATTCACATCGCGAGATCCATAATCGTCGGCTCGTTCGTGGACATAATCGTCGGTTCGTTCTGAGGAGCGAGCGTGTGGAGGCGCGTGCAGGTGCAAGGAAACAAGCCGAATTAGGCGGAGGCGTAGCAGCGCTACGTCGAGCACTAATTCGGTGCAGGTGACGCCGCAGATGTGCGCGAATCCGCGCGCGAATCCCAGGATGGGCCGACGA
>PWKZ01000197.1 GCA_003559575.1 Bradymonadales bacterium
GTGACAGTCGAGCCACAGCTTCAAGTGGACGCCGGGGTGCGCCAGGTGACCGCCGACAAGAGCCTCGACAATCTGCCGGCGAGCCTGCATAACACGGTCCTCTACGAGCCGTTTGGTGATCTGGTGGACGCCAACCGAGGGATCATCGAGTACAACGATCTTCTCAAGCGCCCCATCGAGGCTTTCAAGTACCTGCTCGCGACCTGCGAGAAGGGCACCGTCGCGTTGCCCAACTGTATCCTGTTCTTGGATCTGGTCTTTGTCGGCAGCTCCAACGAGAAGCACCTCAGAGCCTTCAAGAAACACCCGGATTTTGCGTCTTTCAAGGGGCGCATCGAGTTGGTGCGGTTGCCGTATTTGCGCTCGTTCACGGTAGAGGCCGAGATCTACCGCGATCAGCTTCGCGACGCGCGGCTCGACAAACATGTGGCCCCGCACTCGGAGCGTGTCGCCGCGATGTGGGCGGTGATGACGCGCCTGTTTCGACCCGACGCGAGCGCCTATCCGGAGTCGGTGCGGGAGGTCGTCGCCAACCTCTCCGCGCGGGACAAGGCGCTACTGCTTGGCGAGGGGCGCAAGCCGTCGGGCACTGGGCAGGAGGGGCGCGGAGCGACGAGGCAGCTCATCCGTAACTTGTACCAGGAGAGCGAGGGCGAGGAGGACTACGAGGGGTGTGTCGGCGCTTCCCCTCGAGAGATCAAGACGATTCTATTCAACTCGGTGCAAGACGAGTCCTACCGCTGTCTTTCACCGGCCGGCATTCTGGCCGAACTCAAAGAGCTTATCAAAGATCCCTCGGTCTATGAGTTCTTGGCGCTCAACTCCGACGAGGGGTATTTTGAGCCCGAGCGTTTCATCGACGATGTGCGCGTCTATTATCTCGGTCTCGTCGACGAGGAGCTGCGCGAGGCGATGGGGCTCGTGGGCGAGAGCCAGTACCTCGATTTGTTCAAGCGTTATGTGACCCATGTGAGCCACTCGCTGAAGCGGGAGCGGATGTTCAACCCCGCCACCGGTGCCTACGAGGATCCGGATCATAAATTCATGGCCGAGATGGAGGAGGTCTTCGGCGCCTCCAAGTCGGATCAATCAGACAACAGTTTCCGCCGGCGGTTGATTGGGGCCATCGGAGCGTTCCGGGTCGAGAATCCCGACGCCGACGTGGACTACCAGGAGATCTTCCCCAAGCTCTTCGACGCGTTGCGGCGCTCCTACTTCGAGCGCCAAAAAGAGACGGTTGAGCGCTCGCTCGACCAGCTCTTGACATATCTCCAGGACAACAAGGGCGGACTTTCGGACGCCGATCGCACTCGCGCCGAGGGCTGTTATGAAATCCTCCGCGACCGCTACGGGTATTGCCGGAGCTGCGCCGAGGAGGCCTTGCGGCTCTTGCAGAGCCACCGGCGCGCACCGGCTAGAAGCGCTTGACGCGAGTGTGGCAATAAGGGAGGCCGCCGCTCTTTTCATAGTAACGCCGGTGTTTGTCCTCGGCCGGGTAGAAGGGCTGCATGAGCTCCAGCCGAGTGGTCGCTTCGATGCCTTTGGCGGCCAACTCGTTCATGAGCCGCTCTGTCACCGCGCGCTCTTGGGCGTCGCTCGTGAACACGGCCGAGCGGTATTGGGGGCCCACGTCGGGGCCCTGGCGATCCCTCTCGGTCGGGTCGTGGATCTCGAAAAACAGTCGTGCCAACGCTTCAAAGCTCGTGACGCTCGGATCATAGGTCACGCGGACGGTCTCGGCGTGGCCGGTCTCGCCGCTGCAAACCTGCTCATAGCTCGGGTTCACCACTCGGCCGCCCATATATCCCGGTAGCGCCTCGCGCACGCCCGGGGCGCGCGCGAAATGATACTCGACCCCCCAGAAACAGCCGCCTGCGAAGTATGCGTGCGCCAGGTCGCCCTCAAAGGACAACGCCAGCGAGTTGACGCAGTGGCGCGTACTCTTGGGGGTCATCCCCTCGCCGCGAAAGACATGCCCCAGGTGTCCCTCGCAACGGGCGCAAATGATCTCGGTCCGGCGGCCGTCAGGATCGGGGCGCTCCCCCACGGCTTCCGGGAGCGCGTCGTCGAAGCTCGGCCAGCCGGATCCCGAGTCGAATTTGGTCCTGGAGTCGAACAGCGGCGCACCACAACGCCGGCAGCGGTAAGTACCCTCGGCCTCGTTGTAAAGCAGCGCGCCCGAGAACGGTGGTTCAGTGCCGCAGTGCTCGAGGATCTCTTCTTCTTCGGGGCTGAGGGGGGGTGGGGTTTGGTCGTCACGTCTCATTTTGGCTCCTGTGGTTTTCTTTTTGCGCGGGCGCGGCGGCCGCGCCCGCAGGTTTCGCTGGAGAGAAGGATAGCGCCCTCCGCGCGCGTGGGCAATCTCCGGACAGCTCTTCGGCCGCCGCACCGCGGCCGTAGCGCCCTCCGCGCGCGTGGGCAATCTCCGTGTCGGATTGATCGAGACCGGTCGGTTGGTAGCGGGACTCGTCAGGACGACCCGACGATTAGGGCGATTATGGTTGGGGTTGATATACTCGAGCCCGGCGTGAGCCGGGATGGAGGTGTTCGATGGTCAAAGCTCCGTTGGGGGTGTTGCTACTTGGGGCGCTCGTGGCCCTGGCTTGCTCTGACCGGAGCGCGCCCGAGAGTCCCTCGGCGCCTCCGGACACAGTCGACCACGATCTCGCCCATGATGTCTCGTCACCCCCCGACGCGGTCACGCCGGCTCCACCGTTTTGCGACCCGGTCGATCTCGTCCCCTTTATCAGACTGCGCGCCGGCGGTACCCGGGCTCAAGCGCTGCAGTGGCCGCGTGAGGCCGAGGACTCAATCGCCACGGTGCGCGACGATTCGCGCTCGACCGGCTGGAAAGTGCCCGTCGGCGAGGAGGTCGTGGTGGATCTGGATTTACTCAACTGGCCCGGTCACGCGATCCGCCTGCACTCGCTGGCCACCACCTGGGAAGACGGACTGCCCGACGAGGTGACGGTCGAGCTACTCGCTGCCTGCGGTGTGACCCCCGACTCGACTCTCCCCTGGCCCGATCCGAGCGAGTCGCTGGCGCTCGATGATCTCTATGCCGGCTGTGTTCAGCTGAGGGTGACCGCCTCCCAGCCGATAACCATGAGCGGACTGGCGCTCGAGAGCCGCGAGCCCCTCGATCTGCCGGTGGTGGACATCGATCTCGGCTCCCCCCTCGACCTGCCGCGACATCCTGAGAGCGGAGTTATCGAGGGGTTTTACGGGGTCCCCTGGTCGTGGTTCGAGCGTGATCGGATGTTGGTCGCCCAGGCGCACTTGGGCCTCGGCTTCTATCTCTATGCTCCCAAGGACGACGATCTCCATCGCGCCCTGTGGCGCGACCCTTATCCTCCCGAGGAGATGGAGCGTTTTCGAGCCTGGGCGGCTCGGGCGCGCGAGCTTGGCGTGCAGCTCATCTTCGGGATCTCACCGTTCATCGATTACGCCGGCGATGAGGACGACTATGAGACGCTGCGCGCCAAGATCGAGCTTTTTCTGGAGGCGGGTTTTGCCGGTTACGCCCTGCTCGCCGACGACATTGAATTCTCCCCCGGCATCGAGGTGAACAGGGCGCTCGGCGAGATGCATGCCCAGGTCGCCAACCGCCTGCGCTCCGATTTGGAGGCCGAGCGCGTCATGTACTGTCCGACCGTCTACAGCGATGAGCGGGCCACCGATTGGGCGGATGGGATGGGATACCTCGAGAGCCAGCGCGAGCTCGATCCGGAGATTGAGATTCTATGGACCGGTCCCTTCACCGGCAACCGCACCATGCAGGCCGACGACATGCAGGAGTTTGAGGCGGTTGTCGGCCGTCGGCCGCTTATCTGGGACAATTACTGGGCCAACGACGGCGGGGATGGCCTATTTGGTCGCCTGATGTTGGGGCCTTTTGCCGGTCGGGCGGCTGATCTCATCACGGCGGTCATTGGGATTGGGCATAATCTGTCGATTCAGGGTTCGAGTTCACGGCTCGCGCTCGCGACTTTTGTCGAGTGGCTCGATAACCCCGAGGCCACTTTGGGAGAACAGATTGCGCGGGCGGTGGCGCTCGAGCGACGTTTCTCCTTCGGGATGGGCCGGGACGATGAGCGGGATGAGGCGACACTACGGTTCCTGATGGAGGCGTTCGACGGTCACTCCCAGGAAGATCCGCCCCGCTTCGTGCGGCTCGAGCAAGAGGTCACGGCGCTTGAGGTTGCGCTCGACGGCGACACCACGCCGGCTGACCTGGACGCCGCGCTGCGAGCGCTGCTCGCGACCCTGGCGCGGATGGCGGCGCTCGAGAGTGAACTCTACCACTCGGGGCTGTGCCCGGATCTCGTGGACGATCTCTTTTGGCCGGCCGACAAGTTGGCGCGCGACGGTAAAGCGGGGCTGTGGTTGCTCTCGACGCTTGGCGGACGGCTCAGCGGCGCCGCCGCCGAAGATCTGCTCGCCAAAGCCGATCAGGCGATGAGCTTCTCGCTGAGGTCCAGGTTCGTCTACAGCATGGAGGTGATCCCGGCGCTACGCGCCGCGGTGACGGGGGTAAGTCCCACTCCGACCGGCTTCGCGGCCCCGCCCGGTGACGAGCCGCTGCCCGAGAGCTGTGTCGCCGGGGAGACATTGCGCTTCCGGCCGTTCGAGGGGGCGGTTGAACTCCTGGTGACAGGGCTGCCCGGTGCAAGTGTCGAAGGAGGCGAGGTGGTCTGGCAGCCGCCGCGCGGCGGGCGCTATTACGGTGTGCTGGTGGGGATCTCGGCGGACGGCGCGGCGGCGGGGTTCGGCCA
>PWKZ01000260.1 GCA_003559575.1 Bradymonadales bacterium
CTCGCGACCGAGCTGTTCGCGCGGCGTTCGACCAGGCCCGCCGCTCTGGCGGCAGGGCTCGGTTGGTCCTTGACCGCCCTCGCGCACCCGCCGGCCGCGACATACCTGCTCCTGCTGGGACTCTGGTTCGCGATGGATCCCCGGCTGCGCCGGTCCACCCGCTCGCTGCCGCGATCAGCGCCGCTCGCACTCGGAGTCATTGGCGCGATCATGGTCGGCAGCCTGATGTGGGGCGCCACCAAGGCTGACTTCACGACCACCCCATCAAGCGCCGGCGCTTATCTCGCCGCGCTCGGCCCCGCGGCCCACGCCATGTTTTGGGATCCCCACGTCCACCCGCTCCCGGCGATCATCCTGGCGCCGCTCGGATTCCTGATGTGGTGCCGGCGCTCCCCTCGAGGTGATCGCGGGACACCGCGCCCGCTTTGGGCGCTACTGCTCCTCGGGGGCCTTGTGATCCCCCTGCTCCTGGCCCCGAGCGCCGGCCTCTCCCCGCTCGCGGGCCGAGACGTGCGCCACGGCCTGCTCGGCTGGCCGCTGCTGTTTCTGCTGGCGGGGCTGCCCGTTTCGCGGCTGCTTTGCCGCCCGCTCAATGTTGCGCGCGAGAAGCGAACGGTGGCGCTCGCCGCCCGCGTGCTGGGCGTCGCGTTGCTTGTGGCAGCCACGAGCGGCCCATTGACCAAACGCGACTACATACGGACCCCTTCACCGCTGCAGCTCCAGCAAACCTTCATCGCACGCCACGCACACCGGATCTCGCCGCGCGCGGTGATCGCCGTGGCCGGGCTAGAACACGACGAATATGACGTCGCAGGCCCAATCGCCACCCAACTGCGAGCCTCTTTCCGCGCTTCACGCGCCTCACAGGATGGAGAAGATCTCGCGCAGATGATCGCCGAAGTCAGTGGGCTGCGCCCCGCGACAGTGCCCGAAGACACCCCGGTCTACTATCTCCAGGGCTTTTTCGACTATGCCTGGCCGGCGCTCCCGGTGGCGCCGCCGGCTAGCGCGACCGCGGCGGAATCGCATGAAAACCCGTGGCTTGCGCAATTACGCCGCGACTGGAAGCTGACCAGGATGGTGTGCGTCCGGCCGAACACGCACCGCTACCCTGAGGCGCTCCCGGACCAACGCCGGTCGGCTAAAGGGACGGTGGCGACACTCAGCCCGGACGGTCTGATGGAGCTGTGTCTTTACCGTTTGACTCCGTAAGTTTGCGAAGCGCGTCGCGAACACGGAACAAACAGATGGGCCGGCCGAGCACCTCCATCGTCTCGAACAGACCGGGAGAGGCGGTGCGCCCGGTGACCGCCACGCGCACCCCCATGAAGAGAGGGCCGGCCTTGATCCCGACCTCTGCCGCGAACTCACGAAGCGTCTCCTCGAGGGTCTCGGCCCTCCAGTCGAGGACGCTGTCCAGGCGCTCCACCGCGCCCGCGAGCGCACCCTGTACCTGCTCGCGAGTCAATTTCTTGTGCACGAGCAGCGCCGGATCATAGTCGAGCGCGCCGGAGAAAAAATATTCGGTCTTCGGTACGAACTCCTCGAGCCTGACGATTCGCTCCCGAATAAGCGGGACTATTTTGGCCAAACGCTCGCGCGACAGCACCTCGGTCATCACTCGGTCGAGCAAGTCTTCGTGGCTCAAGTCGCGGAGATACAGTCCATTCAACCAATCAAGCTTGTCCAGGTCGAAGACAGGCCCCCCCAGGCTGACGCGCTCGATTGCGAACCCTTCGATGAACTCGGCCAGGGTAAACTTCTCGATGTCATCGCCGAAGGAATAGCCCAGGTTCGCGAGAAAGTTCACCATCGCCTCGGGCAGGATTCCGGCGCGGCGATAGTAGTCGAGAGAGGTCGGGTTGCGTCGTTTACTGATCTTGCTGCGATCGCGGTTGCGCAAGATGGGCATGTGAATGAATGTCGGCGGCCGCCACCCAAAGGAGCGGTATAGCACGAGGTGCTTGGGCGTTGACGGGATCCACTCCTCGGCCCGAATGACGTGGGTTATCTCCATCAAGTGATCGTCCACCACGTTGGCCAAGTGATAAGTCGGAAACCCATCGGTCTTGAGGAGGACCTGATCATTTTGCTGTGAGTTGGGATAGGCGATGGGGCCGCGGAGAGGACAATCGAGGACCGTCTCGCCGTCCTGGGGCATCTTGAGCCGTACCACGCTCTGCTCGCCGGCAGCGACCCGCGCGCGCGCCTCGTCGAGCGCGATCGCGCGGCAGTGCCCATCGTAACGCCCCACCCCGGTCAGATCCCGCTGCTCGGCGCGAACTCGATTGACGCGCTCGTCGTCGCAGAAGCAGTGATAGGCGTGACCACTCTCAATAAGGCGCCGGGCGTACTCGAGATAGGTCTCCTTGCGCTCGCTCTGCCGGTAGGGACCATACTCGCCGCCCACGTCAGGCCCCTCGTCCCAGGTGAGCCCCAACCACTTCAGTGAGCGATAGATGGCCTCTTCACTCTGGAGGGTGGAGCGCGCCTGGTCGGTGTCCTCGATGCGCAAGATGAACCGGCCCTCGTGCCGGCGCGCAAAGACCATGTTGAACAGGGCGATATAAGCGGTCCCAACGTGAGGATCGCCGGTCGGGCTTGGCGCGATTCGCACGCGCACGGGGCAATTGTCGCTCAAGAGTCAGCTCCTACGAATGAATGAGCCCGGGAGGCCAGTATCACCTCCACGGTGCGAGTCTGGTGGCTCTGCGCAAGCGGCGCGGCCCGCAGAACGGCCAGGAGATCTTCCGTGGCCTCTTCTAGATCGTCGTTGACCACAACATAGTCGAACTCAGGCGCCTGTTCGAGTTCACGGTGGGCGTTGACCAGGCGACGCGAAACGACTTCGTCGGTCTCGGTGCGGCGCCCTCGAAGGCGCGCCTCGAGGGCGGACCATGACGGAGGCAGCAGGAAAATCGAGACTGCCTCGGGGAGCGCCAAGCGCACCGCCGCCGCCCCCTGAATATCGATCTCGCAAATGACGTCGTTTCCCGCCTCGAGGTGGCGCATGAGCTCGCCGCGCGAGGTGCCGTAGAGGTTGCCGTGCACTTCGGCCCATTCGACGAACCCGTCCTCCGCGACCATTCGCTCAAACGACCCGCGATCTACAAAATGATACTCTCGCCCATCGCGCTCGCCGGGCCGTGGTGGCCTGGTGGTGTGGGAGACCACGAGGCACAAAGACGCTCGGGAAGCGATCACTCGGCGCACCAAAGTGCTCTTACCGGTTCCCGAGGGGGCGCTCAGGATGAAAATGTTGGGCTCGACCGCGCCGGTCGCCTGGGACTTGGGACTCAAAAGACACCTCGATTAACAGTTGAACGATCGTCGTGCCATATGGCTCACGCTTTGAAAGACAATAATTCTACGCCGCCGCGCGACTCGCTTCAATAATGGTCAAACCTCCATAATCGTCGGCCCATCCTGGTATTCGCGCGCGGATTCACGCACATCTGCGGCGTCACCTGCACCGAATTAGTGCTCGACGTAGGCTCTGCTACGCCTCCGCCTAATTCGGCTTGTCTCCTTGCACATGCACGCGCCTCCACACGCTCGCTCCTCAGAACGAACCGACGATTATGGAATCCTCGAATGTGGTGGAGCAGTCGCGCGCCACCACTCGACGGTTCGGCGCAGCCCCTCCTCGAGATCCACCACGGGAGCGAAACCAAGCTCGCGCCGGGCGCGCGAAATGTCGGCGCGAGAGTGGAGAATGTCGCCGGCGCGGGCGGGAGCGTGGCGCACATCCAAGGGCACCCCGAGCACAGTCGCCAAGGTGGCGGTTAGCTCGTTCAAGCTCGTCCCTCGGCCGCTGCCGATGTTGTACACCTCACCCGGCGCGAGGTCGGCCTCGCGCGCCGACAGGTTGCCACGCACCACGTCCTCGACGAAAACGAAGTCACGGGTCTGCGCGCCATCGCCGTAAATGGTGAGTCGGCGTTGCGCGAGGGCGGCCGTGATGAAGCGAGGAATCACCGCCGCATACGGCCCGCCCGGGGACTGGCGCGGACCGAAGACGTTGAAGTAGCGCAAGGCGACCACCGGCACCCCCATCAACCGGGAATAGACGCGACCGTACATCTCGGTGACGAGTTTGGTGACGGCGTATGGCGACATCGGCGCGGTCGGCTGTTCTTCCCGACTCGGAAGCGCCTCGGAGTCACCATAGGCGGCGGAGGAGGCGGCCAAGACAACCCGCCGCACCCCATGCCGCCGCGCGGCCTCCAGCACCCGCAGCGTCCCCTCGACATTGACGGCGTTGACGGCCAAAGGATCCTCGAGCGAGAACGGCACGGAGGCGGCCGCCGCCAGATGAAAGACGTAGTCGGCCCCCTTGACCACCTCGTCCAGCAAGTCGGCCTCACACACCGAGCCACGCTGAAACCGAATTGAATCGCGCACGGCGCGCAAGTTGGTCTCGCGGCCGCTGGACAGATCATCGATCACCCGCACAGTCTCGCCACGCTCGACGAGCGTCGCGACCAAATGAGAGCCGATAAAGCCGGCGCCGCCCGTTACGACCGTGCAAACCATGAATCCCCCTCCACCTCCCGCAGAGCCCGCGTGGGGCCGGCAAGATACTTCGTTTGACCCCTCTCTAACAACCCCTAATCCCGTGCGGCCCTAATCCCCCACCTGCACCGGCATTCGCGCGCGGATTCAGGCCCAACTGCGGCGTCACCTGCACCGAATCGGTGCTCAACGTAGCGCTGCTACGCCTGCGCCCGATTCGGTTTGTTTCC